>JAFGJF010000183.1 GCA_016929205.1 Anaerolineae bacterium | reverse complement strand
CTAACCAACTGAGCTAACCGCCCAATTCACAATGGTTGATTATAGAGGATTTTGATCGTTTGTCAAACCCGGTTGATCATCGGATCGAGTTGGGCCAACGCCTTTTTGTCCTCAGGCCAGTAAAGCCTGGCCAACGACTCCTCGTACGAAAACCAACCATGCCCAACATGCTCGTCGCTCAAGGAAATCGATTGCGTATTCCGAACCCGAGCGGCAAATACCACGTTGCGAATCGTATCTACCCCCGGAGCATACTGGCTCCCGTCCGGAAAACGAAAGGTAAAAGAAAAGGCGTAGCCGACGGCCATAATCCCTTCCAGGCGCGTTATCCCTGTTTCCTCAAACACCTCTCGCTTGGCGGATTCAACGAGCTCCTCGTTCCACTTGGCAGCGCCGACGACCGGTTGCCAAATATGGCCTACCTGAGATTGTGATCGTTGCAGCAACAAGTATTCGAGTTGCTCTTGCTCGCCAGCGTTGCCTGGATTGCGACGATAGATATAAACCATCGTCTTTTCCGGGCGACGGTACATAGTTGACATCAGTTACATACGCTCCGGTGCATCGACGCCGATGATGTGCAACGCATTTGCCAACGTATGTTTGGCTGCACATACCAGTTTCAAACGAGCCTTGGTGATCGCCACATCCTCTGGGTCGGAAGAAACGATCCGGCACTCTTGGTAGAACGAATGAAACACGCTGGCCAAGTCGGCAGCATAGTAACACAGATGATGAGGAGCCAGGTCCTGAGCAGCTCTACTCACCACCTCGGGCAGTTGAATCATTTTGTGGATCAAGCTCAGCTCAGCAGGATGAACCAACAAGTGGACGTCGCCATCCGACCAGTCATCCCACCCCCGATCTTGAGCAGTGCGCAATACGCTGGCAATTCGGGCGTGCGCATATTGAACATAATAAACTGGATTCTCATCGCTCTGCTCTTTCGCCAAGTCGATGTCAAAATCCATTTGACTATCTGCCGAACGCTGCAACAGGAAAAAGCGCGTGACGTCCGCGCCCACATCGTCGAGCAGTTCTTTCAGAAACACCAACGTGCCTTTGCGCTTGGACAGAATGACATTCTCACCGCCCTGAATGATCGTCACCATCTGATAAACCAATAGTGTCAATCCATCGGGATCGAGCCCAAGGGCGCGCATCATCGCATACATCCGGGGCACATGCCCCTGGTGATCGGCACCCCACACGTCGATCACCCGCTCAAAGCCGCGCTTGACAAACTTGTCATAGTGATAGGCCATATCGGAAGCAAAATAACCAGGCAGACCGCTCGATCGAATGACGACTTCGTCTTTGTCACCGCCGAATTGAGTCGCCGCAAACCAAACTGCGCCATCTTCAGAATACAGGGCATCGCTACTTCGCAGTTGGGTCAAAATGTGCTCATAGATGCCATCGTCATACAGGCTCTTTTCCGAAAACCACCTGTCATAGTGGATGTGTAATCGTTCACAATCCTCCTGAATGCTATCAAGCGCCTTTTGCATACCCAACTTGCCCAACGCCAGCTGTGCCTCTTGCTCAGGCATATCGCGGTAACGATCGCCTTCAGTATCTGCAATCCCTTGCGCCCAGTCAATGACATACTCTCCCTGATAACCATCCTCCGGCATATCGATCTCTTGCCCAAGCAGTTGCAGGTAACGGGCATACACACTTTGCCCCAACTTTTCCACCTGCGTGCCGGCATCATTGACGTAATATTCCCGTTGCACGTCGTAACCGGCAGCTTCCAGCACGTTGGCAATACCATCGCCCAACACGACGTTACGGCCAAACCCGGCATGCAATGGGCCGGTAGGATTGGCGCTGCCGTACTCAACCTGCACACGTTTGCCCTGACCAATGTCGAGGTGTCCCCAGGATCCAGCAGCCTCATTGATTGCATCTACTTGACGTCCCAGCCATGCAGGCGACAAGCGAAAATTGAGAAACCCAGGATGTGCTATTTCGACAGCGCCAAGGATCTCGCTATCCGGCAGACGTTTGACCACGATCTCGGCTATCTTGAGCGGTGCCATGCGTGCCAGGCGAGCCATCTGCATACATACCGATGTCGCCAAGTCGCCCAGCTCCGTATAGCGCGGTGGTTGCACAACTATTTCGGGTATATCGTACTTGGGCAAATCGCCCTTTTGCTGTGCCTTTTTGATCGCTTTGTACACCAAGCCGGCTACGATTTCCGGCAACAACGTGCTAGACAATGACATAAATATATTCCTGCATCTTTCAAGACATATTTGCTCGATCTATGAGCATGATTGTACTATAATTTGTCCAGGACAGCAAGCGTTCCGGATAACCCAGGATCAGCCCTCTATCCCTCCAAAGGCAATATGGTTGGGAGAAGGCCGGCAGATGATCTCCAGGACCTTGAGGTCAAAAAAAGTCTGGGCGTTGGTCGGCAATAATACCGCCGCCGTGTCGGCCCCGCGTCCACTGCCCGCCACGGCCATAACAGGCGTATCGGTACGCACCAGCCCGGCATCGGCCGCCATAAGCGCCATCTCGGCAACAACCTTGATTCCCTGGCCAAAAATGCGCAGCGTAAAGGCAATGATCTCGTCCAGTTGGTATGTACCGAGCTTCTTTCGGACCGCCCGGTTGACGCCGCCCAAGGCATGCTGGCACGTGAGAATCCGCCCTCCCGCTGCCGCGATTCCCTTACGATTCTCATCCGTCAACTCTTGCACATCTGGGGCGCCAAAACCGGTTGAATGTGTCACCGCAATGACCTGCAACCCCTTCATCAATTGTGCGGCGCGTGCAGCCGTTTCCCCGCTGGTTGTCGCCACAATGACCTGCCGAATGCCCAACGCTTTTGCCCGATCATACGCCAGTTCCAGCGTGCGCTCGGTATTGGCCTTTCCCGGCTGATTGAAATAAACAGTTTTGGTTTCAAACTCATTCATCTTGGTCTCCTCTTTTCTACTATCCAAATTGTCGATCGCCTCTGCCGAAATGCCACACAGCGCCAACACATTCGCCGCATCGAGCCCGCAATGCACGCCTATCCCGACACTGATCATCGTCAGATCGCGACCCGTTCGGCGCGTAACCGCCCTGCCGCTTGGCGCCAGCATCCATTTCCCGGGCACCAAGCCACGAATCCTCTGTCGGGGTACGTCAACCTATTTTTCCCTTTCTGCTTTCCAATCCGGACATCATCTCGGCGAAACAACTGGGAGAAAAAGAGGGGATCAACGATAAAACCCGGCACAAGAATCCACATATTATACTCAATGTGCCCAATCTCTACAACCTACACGGCCTATAGTCTGGATTTGGCAATCCACACCGAGCCCAAGCAACCCATTGCCCCTACAAAATATAAAAGCGCCCGATGCATTCTCATCGAGCGCTTTCGATATGTTTCGATCCGGCTATGCCTTACGTGGCGACCGGCAACCCCACTAGCAGCCGGCTATCCACGTCGATCAAGGGATCGATCTCACCGCTGGCTGCCGCACGTGCAAAAACAATGCCCGGACATTGTGCCTGGCGCGCCCTGGCCAGCACGGTAAACCAACCTGGAGCAGCGTGGCTGGCACGCACCTCATAACCCAGATTTTGCCAACGGAACGCCAGTTGCCCCAGTCCGCGGCGCGCCGCAGCCGCAAAGGCAAACATTTCTGCTGCCGTCACGCCCTCAACCAGGCCATGACGCACCACGACTCTGTTTCCATGCGCATCCTCAACCAGGCCGCGTGGACCGATGTGGTGAAGAGGAGCCATCCGCCCCCGTGCCCGGATGTTTACCGCAAGAAGCTGCGGTCCCAAATCAGCACTGTCATAATCCGTGCGGGTGAGCACCTGCTCGGTCAGCAGATCCGCATAACGCTCCCAGACTTCGGATACATCCTCGGTGGGTTGAGGTGGATGGACCACACTTTCCCCAAAGAACGGGTTCATCGACGCACCTGAGGCCTTGACGACCTCAAAGCCGCGTCGCATCAAGCGGTCAAGTGCCGCCAGTACAGCATCGATCCCGTCACGTGCCAACAGCTTGCGCATCGCTTCTGCAAGCGTTGTCTGCGTCACCAGCCCGCGAGGCATCGCCACTGCGATGCCGGCCAGCCGTGCGATCTCGGGTGCCCCATCCGCCAGCCCCAGGCTCGCCAATCCCCACAACGCTTCTGGAGGCAAAGGCAAAGCATCGACCAAATCGGGATCGCGGGCCAGGTGTGCAGCCACCGACAGCTTGTCTCCGGCCTCGCGCTGTCCGGCCTCGGTCACTGGCAACCAGACAGCCACCTGGTCTCCATCAAAGTCGGCATTGAGCATCTCGCAAACCAGCGGGTGCAAACGGATCACAGAATCAAGATCGCGCACCGGATGAAAGGCCAGCAGCGCCGTCGGTGACATCGTGGGGGCACGGTTAATGATCACCCACGAACGGGCCATCACGTCGTCGAGCACCTGTGCGGCCAGTACACTGCGTGCCTGGACCGCTTCCGCGTCACCTAGCCCGCGGGTCACCAGCGGCCCAAACAACGTCCAGGCGATCTCGTCCGCCAGAGCCACCTGATCGATGCGCAGCTCTGCACCAGGAGCGATCACCGTTCGCCCACTAAAGAGCAACCGCTCACCTAAACGCAGATGCGATGGTGGCAACAGCGCATCAAAAAAGACATTGACGCGAGCCTGCAGTTGGTCAATGGCACTCTGCACCAGTTTCTGTGGTGTCTGGTTAGCCAGCATCCGCGACAGCCGGTCGTTTGCTTCGATCAGTGCGCTATACGTTTCGCACAACAGATCGGGAGCCAGTCTGCAACCAATCATCTGACCCGTGTCGCTTAACCCCGTGGGCACACCAATTGCATCCAACTCGCGCTCGGGCAGCCAGGGATGCGCCACCGGATGCGCCAGCGTGTGCACCTCACCTCTGGGCGGCTGGAAACGGAACCTGAGCCGGTTGTGATCATCAAGCGACATCTCGATGCCCGCGATCTGGAGCCGTTGTGCCAAATCACTGAAAATCGGCGTGGGCGCAACAGGCTGTTCGATAGGACCTGACGCCATCCGGGCGGCGAGCGTTGCCGCATCTGGATGCCTGGACGAGATCGTGTTTAGCATCTCTCCAAGCAACGCGTACGCCCCAACATCACGCAAGGCGTAACATTCCATCTCGCCTTGCCGCTGCATGCCGCCGTCGGCAGAGGCCTTGATTTTGCTCTGTGCGAGATGGAACAAGCGCCCCCAATAGACCCAGCCAACGGCGCTCGGGCGCTCCAGTTCGGGACCGTTTCGCCCCATGGTCAGTGTTTCCATACCGGACGCCGGCAGCCCGGTTTGTATCAGCCGCTGGCGCAGTTCATCCGTACTTGGAGCGTGGAAAGGGGGTGCGACAAAGGGCACGCCTTCCACACGAGCAATGCGTCCCAACACAGCTTCGCGCACCTGTCCAAAGTGCATCCGCACGTTCAGGCCAAAGAAATTGAACACGAGGTCAACTGACGTGCCATCGGGCAGATGGGGCATTTCGTCATCTGGCAAGATGCGGCTGATGACCCCTTTGGTGCCGTGACGGTTGCTCACTTTGTCGCCGGGTTCGAGAGCGTATGGTGTATCGAAGCGGCGCGCGCACGACTCACTGACCACGATGCCATCGGCAAAGGTATCCGCGCCCCAGGAAACAAATGCCGTGAGCAAATTACGCCCGATCCAAAAGTCTGGCACATCTGGCTCGCCGCCACTCTGGACGAGTGCCGGTTCGGCGGTACGCTGCACCACCCACTGGCGCATCATATTGGCTCCCATCAGCAGGCGGTTGGGATCGTTGTGCTCTAGCAGTGGGATCATCGAAGCGGACAATCCAAGGGCTGCTTCAGGACATTGATCGACTACGACCAACTTGCCGTCGTGAATTTCTGCCCCTACGGCAACCCTCAGTATGCGACCAATGTTGGGGCCTTCGGGCGTTTCAAAGGGACAAACGCGTCCAAATTCGGCTGGCAGGATGATATTTTCACGATTGGGCAGCAGGACACTGCGTAAATGAGTGCGGCGGCTGAGCCAGTTCGTATCATCAAGCTGCTGGGCGGTCTCGCTCAAAAACTCGGCGATCCAGACGTCAAGCGGCAGCCACGCCCGCACCAGCGCCGCATCCCACGAACAATCGGGCGGCGCCTGACCTATGCGTGCCTGGATATAGTCATAAAGCTGCTCCCCCACACATTGGATCTCGGCCGTTTCGAGATCCTCCTGCAAAGCAATGGGAACGACGACACAGTGTTTCTGTGCAATGTCAAACAAGCCGTTTTCGTTCGGCTGCGCGAGATCGATGTACTCGACCGCAACATCCCCGTTTTCGGATGCCAGCACAATCTTGACGTAACAGGTAAACGAGCTGGTCGATCCGGCCTGGTATCCGACCAGCGGCAGCCGGTCAGCCAGCAGTTGTGGTAACCGATCCTGGAGAAAACGATCGAATGACGCCTTGTGCCATGGCGTCGACACATTCCAAGACATAGATTTCCTCCTATGCAGTCTCACTCTCTTGCCGCGCGCAGCGCTCGCCACTCGCGGGCAAGTTGTTTTTTGGCATAGTAAAGGCGCGACTTGACCGTGCCTTCGGGAATGTCCAGTTCGTCAGCCGCCCCCCGAACGCTCATTTCCATCTCGTGCACCAAACGAAATACCTCGCGCTTCTCTTTGGAGAGCATGCCCACCAAACGGCGGAACGTTGTCTGCTGCTCGGTCCATTCCAGCACCACATCCGGCCCCGGCGTCGCATCGTCGATCAGCCAGGCGGGCGGAAGGCTTTCGTCATCCTGCTCGCTATCCGGCACTGGCAGTGGTAGCTCTTTGCGTCTCCTGATCGAACGCAAGTGATTCAAAGCCAGGTTTGTCGCAATGCGATACAACCACGCTTTGAATGTTCCGATGCCCCGCCATTGTTCAGCCCGAGTCCACACCCGCAAAAACGCTTCCTGGACCACGTCCTGGGCCGCAGCGTCGTTATGAACAATGTTCGCCACATGGCGACGAATCTGTTCTTCGTAGCGATCGAAAAGCTGTCCAAATGCCGTTTCATCGCCCTCCAGGATTTGTTTCATCAAGTCTGAATCAGGCAACATCCGTCGTCCCTTTTTCACCCAGGTGCGAACCTGACCGAGATGGCCTCTCCATCAGCAAACCCGGCCTCACTATGCCCTCTATTGTACATGACACCACTCACGGCGTGCAAGTTCGAAAAACCAAAGATTCAGGTCTTTTGGAGAATGTTTCCATATACCATACAAAACGAGGTGTACGCTCTGGCGTACACCTCGTCCAACCCAGCCTATCCACACAATCCACCTATACTCTAGCAACTTCCATACGATCTAGTCACACAACGCTTCCCATTGCATCATCAACTTTTCAAGCTGCGACTGTGCATCCTGGTACTCCCGGTCCAACGCATGCACCCGCTCCCACGCTTGGGCCTCGGTGGCCACAAGCAGATCTTGGCCAAGTTGTTGCAAAGTATGCTCCGCCTGGGCGATCATTTTTTCAGCGTGCGCGATGGCCTTGTTCAGATCTTGATCCTGACCGGTTGACGCAACACCCCGCGGCTCGTCACCATGACCGCGCGCTCTCTCTTGCCTGGCATATGCCTGCACTTGCTGTCGAGAAGCAAGAAACGACTGATAATCACCCTTGTGAACGTCTAGATACCCATCACGCAGTTCCCAGATTTGCGTCGCCAGCTTGTCGATCAAGTAACGATCGTGCGAAACCATCAAAATCGTACCCCCAAATTGCTGCAACACCTCCTGCAACACCTCCTGCGCTGGAATATCCAAATGGTTGGTTGGCTCGTCAAGCACCAACAGATTCCCCTTTTGTAGTGCCAGCACAGCCAGCGCCAGACGGCTGCGTTCACCACCGCTGAGCGCACACACCGGCTTGAATACATCATCTTCTCTGAACATAAAACGCGCCAAATGATCCCGCGCCTCACCCACCGGCATATTTCGATGTGACAACAGCTCATCCAAAACAGGTTGGTCCGGATTCAAAGCCTCATAGGCTTGGGCAAAATAACTGATCTGCATATTTGCCCCAAGGCAGATCTCACCGCTCAGCACATCGATCTCGCCAACCAACGCACGTAAAAAAGTCGACTTGCCCGTACCATTGGGACCAATGAGCGCTGCGCATTCGCACCGCAGCAACTCGATATCGTCTGCCTTGAACAGCGACGTCTTGGGATATCCGATCTCTAGATCTCGAGTGCGTAGAACAATGTTTCCACCACGTCGAGCGGTATGGAGACGCATTTTGAGCTGGTGGTGGCGCGGATTTGGGTTCTGCAAAGCCTTGATACGCTGTTCGACCTCGGCCACATTCCACTTGGTTTTGGACACCTCCCATTCTTCGGTGAAACGTAGCCAGCTTTTTTCCAGCGCCTGAGGTCCAGCCAACTCGACGGCTTTAACGCCGCGAACCAAACGCCGCAGCCGTCCTTGCGCTTGTGCCGTAGTACTATCGCGAACAATATTGCGCTTGATGTAATCCAGTTCTTTTAGGAAATACTCACGGGTTGCCGCAAATGCCTTATCGCGACGAATCCAGCGCTCTTCGCGCTGGCGCAAATAAGCCGTATAGTTACCGCGATAGCTCTCCATCCCGCCGCGTGTCATCTCCCATATCACACTCACCACACGATCCAGGAAATAGCGGTCGTGACTGACGATCAAAAGCGAGCCTTCCCAGGCATGCAGCATCCCTTCCAGCCACTCCACCGCCTCGACATCGAGATGATTGGTTGGTTCATCGAGGATCAACAGATCCGGCTTTTCCAGCAGCAAACGAGCCAACAGAGCACGCGTCTTTTGTCCACCGCTGCAATGGCTCAACGGCATACGCTGTTGCTGCCCGTCAAACCCCAAACCGGTCAGCACTTGCTGGATGCGCACCTCGTAGTCATAGCCTCCGGCCAGCTCAAACGCCTCTTGCGCAGTACCATAGCGCTGCATAAGCGCATCACATACGTCACCTTGGGCCATTTCGCCTTCCATCCGGCGCAGTTTGTCCGCTTGGGCCAGTAGATCGGCAAAAACGGTGAGCATCTCGGCGTACACACTGTTTTCGTGATCGACAAAAGCATCCACGGCCTCTTGCTGCAAATAGCCGACGCGCGTTCCCTTGGCAATATAGACGTTACCTGATGTCGGCCTGATCACCCCCACCAGGATGCGCAGCAGCGTCGTTTTACCAATCCCATTTGGCCCGACGAGGCCAATTTTGGCACCACGTGGAATGTCGCCACCCAGCCCACCAAAAATATCTACCGCGCCAAACGATTGGCCGAGATTGTGAAATGTAAGAATTGACATCGTCCTACCCTCTCTGAAAACAAAAAACCGCGAGCTTGTGTGCGCTCACGGTTTGTTGTTCCAACTGGGCTATGAAACAAAAAAGCGCGGGATCTTGCGCCCACGCTTCTTGACATAACTAAACATCAACCAGGCGCATTAATACAAGGCATCCTCCACTGCAGCGCTGATAGGATTGTGATAGCCCTTGTGATCGTGCATCTGGTCCAACTCCATAGTTGATGAAATACCGAACGAATCAATTATACTCGGAATTCGGAAATGGTCAAATCAGGATACGCTTCAGATATCGCCCGGTGTAACTTGTTGGCACTTGGGCAATCTGCTCCGGTGCGCCCTGAGCAACGATACGCCCGCCGGCGTCGCCTCCTTCCGGTCCCAGGTCGATGATCCAGTCGGCGGCCTTGATCACATCCATATGATGTTCGATCACCACCACGGTGTGCCCTGCATCCACCAGCCGATTCAGGCTGTCCAGCAGCCTTTGAATATCAGCCAAGTGCAGGCCAGTCGTCGGCTCGTCGAGAATGTACAGATTGTGTTTGCCATGCTTGATCTTGCCCAATTGGTGAGCCAGTTTGACGCGCTGTGCTTCCCCGCCGGAGAGATGCGTCGCCGGATGGCCCAACTGTAGATACCCCAGGCCCAACTCGTCCATAATGTGCAGCTTGTGATGGATCGCTCGCTGATCGACGAAAAAGGCACTCCCTTCTTCGATCGACATATCCAATACCTCGCCGATGTTTTTCCCATTGTACACGATCTCGAGCGTTTCCTCGTTATACCGCGCTCCTTTGCAAACCGGACATATTGTCTCGACATCGGCCATCAGTTGCAAGTGGGTTCTGAGCACGCCCTCACCGCCGCATTCTTCACAGCGCCCCTGCTTGACGTTGAAACTAAAGCGTGAAACTGTATAGCCGCGAGCCTGCGCTTGCGGTGTGCGAGCAAAGAGCCGACGGATCGCGTCGTAAATGCCAATATAGGTTGCCGGGTTGGAACGTGGCGAGCGGCCGATTGGCGACTGATCGATGTGGATCACATCGCTGATGTACTCGATGCCTTCAATCGCTTCGTGCCGGCCCGGCAGTACCCGGCTGTCGTGAAAGATCGAATAGAGTTTTTTGTAGAGTATCTCGTGGACCAGGCTGCTCTTGCCCGAGCCGGAAACGCCAGTTACACAGGTAAACACACCCAACGGGATTGTGACATCAATCCCACGCAAGTTGTTTTGCTGTGCGCCACGGACGACTAGACTTTTACAGTTAGGGCTGCGCCGCGCTTTGGGTATGGAAATCCGTCGTGCACCGCGCAAGTACTGACCGGTTAACGAGACCGGATCGCCCAGAATGTCATCGATCCTCCCTTGAGCAACGATCTTGCCGCCGTGCAAGCCAGGACCAGGGCCAAGCTCAATGATATGATCGGCTGCGCGCATCGTCGTCTCGTCGTGTTCGACGACAATGACCGAGTTACCCATGTCCCGTAGCCGCCTCAAGGTATCGATCATCTTGACATTGTCTTTAGGATGCAGGCCGATGCTGGGCTCGTCGAGTACGTAAAGCATTCCCATCAGTTCCGAACCGATCTGGGTAGATAACCGAACGCGCTGCGACTCGCCGCCGGAAAGCGTGTCGGCACGACGATTCAACATCAGGTAATCCAATCCGATATCGAGCAGCAGGCGCACGCGACGCACGATCTCGTTGGCGATCTGAACCCCCGCCTTTTTTTTCTTTTGCGGCATCGGGATCTGTTGCAAGAAATCGATCAGCCGCTGCAGCGGCATTTCGCTCACATCGTGGATCGTCTCGTCATCGATCGTGACCAGGAAACGCTGCCACTTGAGTCGCTTGCCACCGCAGTCGGGGCATACATATTCGACCATCACCCGTTTGAGCCACTCTTCCACCCACGTGTGCTGCGTGCCTTCTTTGCGATAACGGCGGTAACGACGCTCAATGCGGTTGATAATACCGCCAAAACTGACCATTCGCCCCACGTGTTGTTCGCCCGACGCCGCACCCTCTGGCAAGACGACCGGGAACCGGACTCCCCCATTGCCATAGAACAGGATGTCAACAATATCTGCTCCCAATTCCTCAAAAGGCGTATCCAGGCTGAACCCATAGTGTTGGGCCAGGCTGTACATAATCCGCCCGTCCCACAAATTCTTGTCATACTTGAACGCCGCCGGAATGAACGCCCCACTTTTGATGCTGCGACTTTTATCGGGTACGAGCAGATCGGGGTGAACCTGTCGGTAGGTTCCCATGCCCAAGCAAGTGACGCACGAACTGCTCCCGGAAGGCAGGTTAAAGCTAAAATACTGCGGCTCCAGCTCACCCATCACCACGCCGTGTTCGGGGCAGGCCAAGTCCGCGTAAAATGACCCGTTATGATCGGTGAGCAGGGTCACGAGATGCAAGCTGATAAAGCCTTCCCCAACGAGCAGCCCGTGATCGAGCGAAGCCAAAACCTGGCGATCCATATCACCCTTGATCACAAATCTATCCACCAGGATGTCAAGCTGGTACGTCTTGGCCTCATCCAAGTCCAAGTCCTTGCTAGCGTCGCACAATTGGCCGTCGACATAGATCCGACGATAGCCCTTGGTGCGCAGATCATCCAGCAGGTAGGCGTAATCCTCGCCGTAGAACTTGAACACCGGCGCTCGGATTTCGACCTCAGTTTCCTCGGGCAGCGCGAGCAAGCGTTCCAGCATCTGTTTACTCGATCTGATTGGCACCTCACGCCCGCAGTAAGGGCAGTGTGCGACACCAACCGTCGCAAACAACATCCGCAAATAATCATAAATGTCCGTCATCGTGCCGACGGTTGAGCGTGGGTTACGATTCGTCGTCTTTTGCTCGATCGAGATCACAGGAGACAGCCCGGTTACAAAATCCACATTCGGCTTTTTCAACTGTGAAACAAACTTTTTGGCATACGCCGACAACGACTCTAGAAACCGCCGTTGCCCTTCGGCATACACCGTGTCAAACGCCAGCGACGACTTGCCCGAGCCGCTGACGCCGGTGATGACGACAAGTTGATTGCGCGGGATCTCGACGTCAACGTTTTTGAGGTTATGTTCCTTGGCACCCTTTACATCGATCGTATCTCGCACTATACCTCCTCCCAGTCAGGTTCTGGATCGTAAAAGTAAGCCGGCTCTTCAAGCACAACCTGACTCTTTTTCGTCAATCTCAGCGGCGCAGCCAGTTTTTCAATAATCTGTTTGTCTGCCAACCACTCATAGACGCCAGCCAGGGTGCTGGTCTGGACCTTTTTCCGAAAATGCATATCGAGGTCCGACGCCGTGCACAGGCCATTGGCCTCCGCCAGGTAGTCCAGCACCGGCTTGAACAGACGATGTGCACGCTCCACCAGATATGCATCGATCATGTCCAGTGCTTGCCGGATTTGCTCCTCGCTCTTGGGGCCGTGAATCAAGTCGACATAGACGGCATCAAAGAAAGCGGGATTGATCTTGAGTGCCTGGTGAATCGCTTCCCGTCCGGGCGCTTCTCCATTCAGCACCACCTCCACCCGTGCCAGGTTGTTCACCACGTACATGATCCACAAAAAACAATAATCGAGATCGTGCTTGGCACAGAACCACTTTTGTGCCTTTTCCACATAGTAAGGCACCACAGATGCTGCGCGCAACAGTTGCATGTCCTGATCGCGGGCACCAATGCGCTCGCTTTCCTCGAACCACGCCACGATCGATGCGTCTTTGCTAAACAAGAGCTTGCTCTGGGAACGGATTGAATGCACGATCGATCCCTGCAACGCTCCCTCCAGCTCGCGCTTGAAACGGTTGCGCGAGATCACTGTGGCAAAAATATTGATCCCATCCTGCACCAACCAAGTAGAGCGCGTATCCTGCTTGAGTCCATCCTGTTCAATGATCGTGAGATCGATATCCGATTTGTCCCACGCCTCTCCCCGCGCCAGGCTGCCATATAGGACGACAGCCAGTACGTACCGATCCTGTTCCAGCCTGGCAACCACGGCGTCCAGCGCCGTCCAATAACGTCGTTGAACACTGTCAAAAGAATCCACCTGAAAACCTTTCTCTTTGCCCACAACTATAGCCCACGTAACCGCTGGCATCCTTTTCTACTAGCTATATGCCACCAGGGGCGACAATGTGACATCAACCGGGACTGAGACAGTCGCCCTACCCATTTGTCGATTTGACAAACTGTTTTTTTTGTATATAATTGAAATGTTCACTGAACAAGCGCCATAGTTTCATCGAATTTTTCACGTCGTCGTTGAAATTCAGAAAGCAAAACGTATGGCATCTTCTACTTTGCGCGAGGTCGCAGAATTAGCCGGTGTATCTATCGGAACGGCCTCCCAGGCATTAAACAACCGCCCCAATGTCGCACAAGAGACGCGTGCTCGCGTCCTCGATGCAGCAAAAACCTTGGGTTATCCCATCAAAGACACACCCAATCACAATAACCCACTCAAAGTCATTGGCCTGTTGACCAAGCACGATCTGGGTTATCCGGCCGAAATCAATCCCTTTTACTCATACATCCAGGTTGGCGTCGAAAGCGAATGCAGCAAACGCCAGATCAGTCTGATGTACACCAGCGTTGAAGTGGACGCGTCCAATCATCCGATCATCTGGCCGGCCATGATCAACGAGCAGCACGTTGACGGCCTGATCCTGGCCGGGACGTTTATTGAAGAGACAGTCGACATCTTTCAACGCCACATCGACGTACCCATCGTCCTTGTAGACAGCTACGCGCCCAACCTGTCCTTCGACAGCGTCGTGATCGATAATACACCCGCAGCGATGGCTGCCATTGAGTATTTGATCGAACAGGGACACACCAAGATCGGCCTTATTGGCTGGCGCGACAAGTGTCCACCCAGCGTTCAGGAACGCAAGATCGGTTACTGCCAGGCCCTCACCAAACACCACATTCAAGAGACTTACATCCAACCTTCAGGCCTAAACCGAGAAAGTGGCGCCGAGGCCCTGCGGATGTTGCTCAACCACCACCCGGACATCACCGCTGTCTTTGCCTGTAATGACATGTCAGCGTTGGGCGTGCTCAGTGGCGCGCGCGAATTGGGGCTGGATGTACCCAACGATCTGTCGGTAGTCGGTTTTGACAACATTGATATGGCCAGAGAAGTGACCCCGACGCTAACCACCATTCACGTCCACAAAACCTGGTTGGGGGCGATTGGCGTGCGGCAGCTTATCGAGCGTTCAGTGACGCCGGAACAACCCAAGATGACCATCACCTTGTCAACCAAGTTGGTCATTCGTGAATCTGTTTGCCCGTCAGGTCGCTAGTTCACCTGGCAGGAGAAAATAGTCCCAGCGCATTCTAGAGCCTGAATAGCTGAATCGAAACCCGACAGCCTCATAGAAATAACACAGTTGGAAAGGAGGTATACCCTCAAAAAGCCACAATACCCTACGTCGTTCGTTTTGAACAGTCTTTTTACTAAAAATCAAGGAGGAAAACATGCGTAAGTACAGATTGTTGAGCATTTTGGTGATCGTGGGCATCCTGATGGCCGCTTGTGCCACGCCGGCCCCGCAGATCATCGAAAAAGAAGTCACCAAGATCGTGACCGAAGAAAAGGTCGTCAAAGAGACCGTGGTGGTCAAGGAAGAAGTCGAGGTCACCAAGGTTGTTGAAAAGCCGGTTGAAGTGGAAAAGGTCGTCACCGCGACCCCACTGCCGCCGAGCGCGTACAAAGAGTCACCGATACTGGCTGGTCTGGTTGCTGCCGGCGAACTTCCCCCTTTAGACGAGCGCCTGCCGCTCCACCCGGCAATGGTTGAATCGCTCACTGGGGAAGAAGGTCAATTCGGCGGCCAGATGCGCTTTGGTATGGTCGGCACCAGTGCTACATGG
>JAFGJF010000182.1 GCA_016929205.1 Anaerolineae bacterium | reverse complement strand
GGAGCATCCAGAAGATGCTTGGTTACATCTGATTTGAGGTCGCTCGATTGGAACAAGAGTGTTCTTAACAAGGACAAAGCGAGATGACTCTGGTTTTACAACCAGTTATCGTCACGATTATCCTATACTGGGACTCTTGCCGCAATGTTCTCATCCAATACGGCTGAAATTTCGCTTTTGACCGATTCTAGGCTGTGGCCCTGGGCGACGGCGAGTTCGCTGGACAGATTGTCAATGCAGCGTTGATGCAAGCGTCTTCCCTCGACAGTCAGGGCGCGCACGGCCTCGTTCTTCCAAACCAGATCCCTCAACGCTTCCGCTACCTGTATGGGATCGCCGCTGTTCAGCTTGGTCTCAATCTCTTTGTAACGTTCTTTGTGATCCGATGGCAACTCACGTGGCTTGGTCTCGAGAACGCGCCATACCTGGGCGAGCCTCTTTTTGGCCAGAGGCTGCCGCAGCTCGCCATTCTCCGCATCCTGTACGGGCACCCAGACGCGGGTGTCCGTACCATTGAGCAGCTTGATGGCATAGTACTCTTTGTCACTGCCCAAGCAATTCAATTTGTCAACGTCGACGATCTGAGCTGCCCCACGATGGGCGTGTACAACCGTATCACCAACTTGAAACATGGTTTCATTCTCCTCAATAACGCACGAATCGCTCTACATCCAGGACAAAGATGACGGCACTCCCTACTTTTACCTCAATGGGTAACATTGTACTCATCTGTATCATGGATGGTAGTGGATTGACGACCACGCTTTTACGCGTGCAGTTGCACACAATGGAAAGAGCAGATAACGAACTCAGTCGCGAATCCGGACACGTTTGTAGCGGTATATGATCCGTCCACGTTCCAGATCATAGGGGGAGATCTCGACCCGGACCTTGTCTCCAAGCAGGATCCGGATAAAGTAACGACGCATCTTGCCGCTGGGATAGGCCAGGATCTCGTGTCCGTTTTCCAGTTCGACCCGGAACTGTGTGCCCGGTAGGCACTCGGTCACATCGCCCAACATCTCGATCTTTTGTTTGCTCGGTTTCACTTGTGTATTTGACATGTATGTATGCTCCTCCAATGTCTTTTCTAAACGGTTGCCTTTGTGGTACGACGTTGTCTTTTTCGTTTTTGTTGCTTCGTACTTGCAGTTGCTTTGGCTGCCGCTCGATACTCGTCGTAGACCCGGTAAGCAGATAAACCATACACGTAGCCGGCGAATGCCCACCGGCATGCAAGATGTGCACCCGCTTCCGCTTCATTTCGAGGACAAACTGCTCCGTGAAAGTGATCTCGGGCATACGAACCTGCCAAATCAGATCATCGCCAAGGTAACCCAACCGTGCTTGAACGCGACGAATCTGTTTTTCCCTTTGATATCGCCTCATCTTGTTCCAGGCGGCGTCGTGAGCGATGATTGGTGCCTCGACCAAGCGCGTGCTGGCGACCCGTTCGGGATCATAATCGGTCTGGACGACAAAGCGGATCCGCTCTTTTGTCACCTCCCGGATCTGGGCAAGCCACTGCCGGGCATCACTGGGCATCATCGGCACGTCAACGCAGACTACACCGTTGCCGGTGGTGATGAATCCGACGTTGCCACCTCGGTACTTGGTTTCGATGTACACACCGGGGATGACGCTTTTCATTGTCAGGGATCAACCTTGAGTAATAGGGGCAGTTTGTGGTCGACAATGATTTGAGTTTCTTCCACGGATAGGACGATCGCCTCGCGGATTTGGCCGCGCCGTGAGCGTGTGTAATCGTACTTGTCTTCTACCAGCGCAGCCAACTGCTCACGAGATACGCCGGGTTGGTTTGTTGCTTCGTTTGACTCTGTCATCGCACGCCCCTCAAGCGTCGGTCAGGGATCTCTGGTCGATGTTTGAAAAACGGCTAGGCGTTCATACCGGGGCTAACTCGACGTTCAACGCTTTCTGGCCTTTCACCATGCCGCGCACATGAAACCGAACCGGCTGTCCCTCTACGAGTTTGCGTCTGTCAGCACCGATGAACTGGTTTTGGTGGAAAAAGATCTCTTCCCCTCGCTCGGTCTCGATAAACCCACAGTGTTTGCGAGCATTAAACCATTTGATCTGCCCGTATTCCTTGGGCACCTGGCCATTTTTCCAGAAACATGTCAGGCACAATAGCGGTGTGACCTCGCGCTTTCCCCGCTTTCGCAAAAACGAGACATAGTCGCTGGTTAGTATAAAGGCACCTCCACAGCGTCGGCATTCAAGTAGTGTGCCTGTTTCCGACATCGTTACCACCTCCTTCGATCTCCACGCTTCTCTCAATATGTACCTTGCCGAAGCCTGGCAAGGGCCTGCTTCAAGCTCATCGCGCGCTCCTTGCTCTGCTCCAGTATCGCCTGATCGAGCTCTCAACGCACGATCGCTGGATCACCCTTTCCCATACCATAGTCCGGTTTCTCTTGTAGAGCCGCCTGCAATTTGGCAATCTGCTCTCTCGCCTTTGCCAGTTCCTTCTGTAATACCTGAATCTCTTTCTGCACATTCGACTCCGATATCTGCTTGTGAAACAAAACAGACCTGATGCCAACCGCCACGGCAATATGCCACTCCGGCTGAAACCAGGTCCACAACAAAGCACTATTCAAACGCAAAAAGGTAGCCACCCTCAAAGGCAATGACTACAACTCTCTTGATGCGAATGCTTTGGGGCAGTCGATGCCCCCATCGTCGCGCTTTTGGCACGATGGTCTACCTGATCCTCCTCAGATCGCAGTGTCGGACGGATCGATATCCTGATCTATCGACAACTGGGCTAGCATACGGTCCAACCAAGCCAACTCTGCATTGGCTGTTGCCAGGCCATACTCGATGGCCATTCGTTGGCCTTGATTGACACATTCGCCCAAGTCTTGAAGCACCAATTCCAGCACCGAATGATGATCGGCAACGAGTTGCCGCCGCTGCTCCAAGTGTGCAACCAGCTTGTCCTGGGCCAAGTTTCCGAGCGTGATCAAGCCCATCACGAACGATTTCACATTTGCCCGCGACTTGGCCGGTTGCACAACCCGGTCTTGTAGCGCTTGTCGTCCTGCATCGGTGATGGTATAGATCTTGCGCTTCCGTTTGTTGGCCTGGGTTGTCGTCTCAACAGTTGCCAGACCGTCTTCCAGCAGCACAGGCAGTGCGGGATAGATGGCGGCAAAACTTGGACTACCCATCAGCCATCCCAGGCTCTTGAGAACGCG
>JAFGJF010000181.1 GCA_016929205.1 Anaerolineae bacterium | reverse complement strand
TTGATAATAGCTTGATTATTTGCTTACACCTCCACCGCCCATTGCCTGATAAAATGCGGCGCTATCGACAAGGCGCTGAGCCTGGGCCTCTATCAGGTTGATTCGTGTGTGTTGCGATTGCTGTTGCGCAATGAGCAGCTCAAAATAGCTGCCCGCTCCCAAAGCGTAGCGACGCTGCATTGATTCCAGAAATTTTTGCGCGGCATCGCTTGCAGCCGACAGTGCCGCCAGTCGCTGAGCGTCGTTGTCCAAGGCGCGCAGTACATTGGCCACATTGAGCAATGATTCCAATACGACATTTCGATAATTTGCTGCCGCCGCATCGAATGCGGCCAGTGCGGCACGCTTTTCCGCCGGCAGTCCGGGATTGAACAAGGGTTGTGTTAATTGCCCAACCAAGCTCCAGACCGCCGAACCACTGCCGAACAACGCACCCGTTGTTAAGGCCTGTGAGCCCAGATCGGCGCTGAGATTGAGTTGAGGATACAGTTTGGATATCGCCACCCCGTATTCGGCATTGGCAGCATGCAGCAGGGCTTCGGCAGCCTGGATGTCGGGGCGCGCCCGCGCCAGCTCGGAGGGCACGACCAGCGGCAGATCGGCCGGCAGGGTGAACTCCTCCAGGGAAAACGATGGCAAGACACCCGTGCCCGGTGCTCGGCCCGCGAGCACGGCCAGCAGGTGTTCATTCTGCTGGAGCCGATTGCGCAGTGACGGTATGCCGGCACGAGTTTGCTCCGCCTGAGTTTCCAAAGCCAACACATCGTCCGGAGAGCCTTGGCCGAGGCGGACCTTTTCCCGGGTCAGCCCCAGCTGTTCTTCCTCGGATTGGAGGATGCTCTCCGTGACCTTGATTTGCATTGCAAGCCCGGCCAGGGTGACAGCGGTGGTAACGATGTTTCCCGCCAGCGTCAGCTGCGCGCCATCCAGTTGGTAGCGCTGATAGTCGACGCGGGCGGCCAGTCCTTCCAGGGCACGCCGGTTGCCTCCGGCCAGGTCGAGCGTATAACGAATACCAACACCTGCGTTGTAAAGACTAAATTCTCTGGAGTCCCCCGTCTGACCCAAGGAGCTGGGATTGACTCGCTGGCGCTGGGCACCGAGGTTGGCATCAACCTGTGGGTAAAGGGTTGATCCAGCGCGTGCAGCATATAGTTCCTGCGCCTGGCGCAGTGTGGCCCGGGCAGCAGCCAGGGTGGGGCTGGCTTGCAGGGCTTCTTCTATCAGAGCATTCAGTTTGGCTGAACCTATCTCTTGCCACCATTGCGGGTTGACCCGACCGCCCTCGACCAAACGCTGTGACTCGCCCAGCAGCGTCGGGGTGGCGGTTGTGCGCCCCGGTAATGGTGTTGTTGTATAGGCCGTCACATCGGTTGTTTCCGGGCGCTTGAAATCCGGACCAACCGCGCAGCCTGTCACCAGAACGGCAAGGACGAGCACGCAAATGAGCCGACCATTGATTGTTTCGGAATCAGCCATAAGATGTTCCCTTTTTCATTAGCACATGCAGGGGCCGGAACAGTTTGCAGATCATTCGAAACCTCGTCCCTCTCCGGCTTCTTCATAGGTCACGCCATCACGGATGTGATAGATGCGCTTGAAGGTCGGAATGATTTTTTCGTCGTGCGTAACGACGATGATGGCGGTCTCGTACTGACCGGCCATTTGGTTGAGGATGCGAATCACGGCCAATGCGCGTTCGCTGTCAAGCGGCGCGGTCGGTTCATCGGCAAGGATCACCGGCGGTCGATTGACCAGGCCCCTGGCGATGGCCACCCTTTGCTGTTCCCCGCCGGATATCTGCGAAGGCATGGCCTTGGCGCGATGTACCACGTCGAGCGCTTGCAACAGCTCTGTTGCCCGCTGGCGCGAGTCGGCATTGGATTTGCCTGCCAGCATGGGCAGCAGGGCGACGTTGTCGGTAACATCAAGGAAAGGGATGAGATACGGTGCCTGAAAGATAAAGCCGATTTTGTCACGACGCAGGGCGCGCAAGTCACCGACCTTCCAATCGTCATCGTAAATCACCTCGTCGCCAAGTGTCATGCGCCCGGCGGACGGCTCGATTATTGCGCCCAGGCACTTGAGGAGCGTGGTCTTGCCTGATCCTGAAGGTCCGATCAGGCCGACCACTTCACCAGGGGCCACCTGCATATCCACATTCTTCAGGGCGTCAACGGCAGTGTCTCCGCTGCCGTAGCGTTTTTTTAAGCCTTCGATACGGATTCCTTTGCCTGCCATATCAGCCTCCTATGGCCTCGGCCGGATCGACCTTGAGGGCGGCACGAATGGCGATGATGCTCGATAATACGCAGATCACAACGACGGCGACGAACCCGCGTACGGAATCGATTGGTTCGAGCAACACATATTTGGGGAAAATCGGCGCCATCAACAGGGTAGCGGTGATCTTGCCCACCACGAAGCCGATCATACCTAGAGCGATGGCCTGTTGCATGATCATGGCGGCAATGGTCCGGTTGCGAGTGCCGATCAACTTGAGCACCGCGATCTCACGGATCTTGCCGAGGGTCAAGGTGTAGATGATGAAGGCGACAATGGCCGCGCTGACAATCGATAGGATTACCAGGAACATGGCGATCTGTTTTGCCGACGTGGCGATCAGCTTCCCGAGGAGGATATCCTCCATCTGGCTGCGGGTGTAGACCGTCAATCGCTTCCAGCGTCGGATCGATTCGGCCACCTCGTCCGCGTCATGACCCGCTTCAATTTGTACCAGAACCGCGTTGACGTATGGGTTGGTGCTTTGCGAAGCGATGACGGCATTGACTAAACCCGGAACCTGTGGTCGATTAAACGCCGGGTTTGCGGCGGTGCGGCGACGCTGCTGTCGGATGGCGTCGTTGTCCTTGAGAAACTGGGCTTCCTGGGCATCCTTGAGCGGAATGAATATCATCGGATCGCCGCCGGAAGAAACCATCCGCCGGGTCAGGCCGACCACGGTGTACCAGTTGCGGCGGATTTGGAGACGGTCGCCGAGCTTGAAGCCGCTGGCGATGTCGGCCACCGCCTCGTAATGGCCACGGGTAATGTGGCGCCCGGCGACGAGATACGGCGGCCAGCCGGGTGTGCCGGGTTCGCCAGCGGTGATGCCTGTGACCATCGTCCGCACGTCGCGCTCGCCATGGCGCACCTGCATGGTGAGATATGTGATATTGGCCGTCCGCGCCACCCCCGGCATGCTGCGAATGCCGCGCCAGCCATCGTCATAGATACTTGAAGGTTCGGCATAGGGGCCGAGGGTCTCCTTTTGCACCACCCAGAGATCGGCGCCGCTGTTGTCGAGCAATGCCTTGCCGTCATCCACCATACCACGGTAGATGCCGGCCATGGAAAGGGTCACTCCGATTAGTAGCCCAAGACCAACGCCGGTAAAAACGAACTTGCCCCAGGCGTGCATGATGTCGCGACCGGCCAGACTGATCATCGCCTCACTCCCGGAATCTGTTCGACCACGTTAATGCGGCTATGCGCATTCAATGCTTTTGCGCTATATAAGATCACATGATCGCCGACCTTCAGCCCTTCACGGACCTGTACCTGACCATCCAAATCGGCGGTACCCAAAGTGACCGGCGTAAAGTGCAAGTCGCCATTTTTGACCTGCCACACGCCCAAATTGCCGTCGATGCGCTGGATGGCCGCATTGGGGAGGACCGGTCCGGCCGGAAGCGCGGGTAAAGCAACGGTGACCTCGGCCAGTTCACCGATGGGCGGCAGCGGCTCGGGCAGTTGGTCGAATACCACTTTGGCCAGCGTTTCCTCGGTCACTGCGTCGCCCAATGGCTCTACCCACAACACACGACCGGCCCCAAATTCGCCCGCTTGAGAACGCAATACGATCTGGGCCGGCAGATTTGCGGCAAGCCCACGCGCATGGATTTGATCGAAGCGTACATTGACCCACAAACTCACAGGGTCGATCAACTCCACCACCGCCTGGCCTGCCACAATCGTGGTACCCGGATCGGCATCGCGCGCAACGACCAGGCCATCAACTGGAGCGATTAGGCGCAAATTGCTGTGCTGCGCAACCAATGCCTCGCGTTCGGCCCGGATGCGGGCGAATTCCTCGCGCGCTGCGTTCAGACCCGCCTCGGCGACCTGCAGCTCGTGTCGTTTGGTAGCGTGCACCTCCTCACTGGTAGAGCGCACTTCCAACAACTGCTCGTAACGCCGTGCTTGTATTAGGGCATAGTTTTGGCGTGACTGTGCCTCGTCTAATTGTGCTTTTGCCCGTTTCACGGCGGCGTCTTGGGCGCGGATGCGTTCGTCAAGATCAACCGGGTCCATTTCGCCAAGCACCTGCCCCGCTTTGACCCTATCTCCCACATGAACGTCCAGTCTTTTGACACGTCCGGCAAAGGTTGGACCGATTTTGTAGGTGTATCGAGCCTCGACAGTGCCGATGCCGAATAGCGCAGGTGAAATGGATGTGTTCTCCACGGTAGCCAAGGTCACGGTCACTGGTGCAAGCGGCCCGGAGCGCATCGCAACATAGACAAAAAGCACCAGCAGCGGGATGAGTACCGCAAGTATGGCCAGGGTGCTCTTTTGTACAGGCAGCTTTTTCATGACGCCCTCCTAATCCCTCGTTGATAGCGGAACCATCCCTCAACCTGGGGATCGCGCAGGTCCGGGTTGCTCTGAATGAACGCTCGGGTATCGTTGAAAAACCTTGCTATTTCCTCATTTGTCATTTGCGGCTTCGGCCTCCTCCCGGATCTTCTCGTAGACCTCCTTGAGGAGGTGCTGGCTGACAGCCTCGCGGAATTGATCCTCGTTCATGAATTTTGCCGTGATCTCCTCGTTCTGCTCCATGCGGTCGATAAAAAGGCCCTCCAATGCCTTGCGGAAGACGTAGCCGAAGTTCTCCATTGTGTTAGCGAGCGCGGCTTGACGGAGGCTGCTGTCGGCCACGGC
>JAFGJF010000180.1 GCA_016929205.1 Anaerolineae bacterium | reverse complement strand
GACAGCAGCAACGTGCCGGGCTGGCCGGTGATCACGCAAAACTGGATTCAATCGTCGCCGGCGCTGGGGGACCTTGATGGTGATGGCGACCTGGAAGTGATCGTTGCCAGCGGCGATTCACAGGCAGGCGGAAACGGCAAGCTGGTCTATGCCTGGCACGACAACGGTATGGCTGTGGCCAACTGGCCCAGGTCGACCGCGCAGGATGTACGGGGGGCTCCGGCGTTGGGCGATCTGGACGGCGACGGCGCTTTGGACGTGGTGGTGGGATGCGGCACCGAGGCTACCAACTGCGATAAAGTGTATGCCTGGAAAGGGAACGGCAATAATGTCGCCGGTTTTCCGGCAACGGTCAGCGGTGTTCAGTCATTTCCCTGGGCACCGGTATTGGCTGATTATGATGGCGACGGGAGCGTTGAGATTTTATTTGTGAGTAAATGGGGTAACAGAGTGCTGGAAAGTAACGGGCAGGTCGATGCTGGCGCTTCCTTTGATACAGATTCTTTGACAGGGATGGGCTCTCCAGTTGTTGATGATATTAATGACGATGACGACCTGGATGTTGTGATTGCTGGACCTTCTGACTTTGTTAGCGCCCCAGTTGGCAGTGCGGTTTATATCTGGCTATCGACAGGTGGGACAACCAGCAGCGAGACTCCCTGGCCTATGTTCCACCGCACGGTGGACCGGCAAGGCGCTTATCCCGTTCCACCCAGGTTGGTGTTCCAAGATGAGGTCCGGGTTTTTCACACCTATGGTTCGGGAAACACCGAGACAAAAACCGTATATGTGAGTAACGATGGATCGGGCTCATTTGATTGGGCGATAACCCACGCGATCACGCGGCTGCAAACGCTGCCTGCTTTGGGAACGGTGACGACAACGGTGCCTACCCAGTTTGTCATTACAACCACCGATCTGATCACCGGCTGGCATACGCTGGGGACGGTCACGGTAACGGGCACGGTGGGTGGCGAAGCCGTGCTGGGCAGTCCGGCGGCAAGTAGCTTGATTCTGTACGTTGGCAACCCGGCTCGGGTTTATATGCCGGTAGTTTTCAGGAACTATTAAGTCTATCTGCACCAACATTTTCGCTTTTTGGCACGAGCGTTCATGCGGGATCGGAAACCGGGGTTTTGTCAAAAATCCCGGTTTCTTGCCCTATTCTTCCGAGTGTTTGCTTGGTGGGTGTGCTTGCGCGATTGGGTGCATCCGTCGTATATGGCTCGCACGCGGTCGGTGACAATGTCCCACGTATAGTTTTCCTGTACCTTTTTTTTCCCTGCCTGTCCCATTCTGGCACGTTGCTTCGGGTCGGCCAGCAACGAGAGGATGGCTTGTGCAAGGCTGGTACCGTCGCCGTATTCGGCCAACAGGCCATCGTGCCCCTCGGCAATCACCGATGGGATCGCGCCGCTGCGCGTGCCGATGACGGGCCTGGCGCAAGCCCAGGCTTCGACAAAGGCGATGCCAAAAGACTCGTGGCCGGACGAAAGGACAAAAACGTCACACGCGGCCAGCAGGTCGGCCTTGTCCTGTTCGGAAAAGTCACTGACGACAACGACGTGATCTTGCCGTTCGGTGGGCAGCGCCTGGATCATGTCATCAATGCGGGCCGAGTAGGGGGTGCGCCCGCCGGCAAGCAGCAGGCGGGCATCGGGAACCACGCGCCATACATGCTGCATGGCCTCCAGCAACACGTCAAAGCGCTTGCGCTCGGTCTGTTTGGCCAGCATCGTTACCACGGGCGCATCGTGCCAACTGTACTGCTCTCTGACCTTTGTGCCGTCTCCCTTGTTCAGTGTGTCACTGTCTACGCCTGCGCCGACGATGGATATCCTGGATGGGTCGATCCCACGCCGAACCAAATAGTCTCGTTCAAAGGTGGTGTGGGCAATATAGGCATCCGCTTGCTGGATGGCCCGGTAAATCATCGAACGGTTGTAACCCCATTCTTCGGCGGTATGGATCGCTCCCAGGAAAACGATGGGTATGCCTGCTTGCCTGGCCCCGGCGAGCGCGTGATACATGTGCAAAAGGGGAAAAGCCGTAGCGAATACGACGTCGGCGTCGCTTTCTGCGATGGCGCGCGCCAGGCCGGGCACGATGGGGCCGTTATAGAGGGTGCGCAGCCAATCGTTGTACGGCAGGCGCAGCCGGTATGCTGCCCCGGCAAGCAGCATGCGCACCGTGCTCAGCTTGTTGAACACGGCAAAGCGGCGCACGGTCACGCCGTTGATGCTCTCTGTACCTGCGGGCATCACAGCGCCCTTGTCGCTCCAGAAATACTCGGTATGGTAGGCGTTGGTTGTGAACACCGTTACCGTATCGTTATAGCGTGTGACAAGCTGCTCGGATAGGTTTTTGACCAGCCACTGTGAGCCGCCCATCGAAGGCGGATAGGTGTGGACCACGTGCAAGATGTTCATCGTTTTTGCGCCTCAAGAATGGATTCGTAGGCCGCTTGAAAGGAAGCGATCATGTTTTGCTGCCTAAAGTCTTGTTGTCCAACCCGGCGCGCGACCAGCTGGCAGGCGTCATAGGTGTCTCTTAGCAACTGAATGGCGTCTAGAATGCCGTCCGGGGTAACGCGCTGTACCACCTGGCCACATCCTTTTTCTCTTACGTAATCGGACATGGGGATGGCCCGGCTGACCAGGACGGGCTTGCCGGCAGCCAGCGTGTCGAGCAGCGAATGCGGGTATGACTTGATGATCCCCGGCCTTTCGGCAAGTGTGATCCCGGCGTGGACGCCTGCCAAAACGCGATTGACGTCGACCGTTTTGTTCAGAACGGTGACCTGGCTTTCGACGTTCATATCTTGCACCAGGCGCGTCATTTCCTGGTGCAAAACGCCCCGCCACAGGAAAATCAGCTTGAGATCGGGCATCTGCTGTGCGGCTTGCAGCAGCGCCAGAACACCTTTGCTTTGGAACTGCGCTCTTGTCCATGGTGCCGATCCAACCATCAGCCGGATCTCGGATTGGAGAGGCAGCGGCGAGTACGTAAAGCGAGCGGTGTCGATCCCCGGGGGGAGCAGAACGACGTTTTTTAGTCCCCACGATTCCAGCCGCTTTTTGCTGCGCCGATCGGACACCGAGACGGCGGCAAATGAGGCAAACGTGCGAATGTGGGCGGGACAGTGTGATCCCACACCACAGGTGATGAAATAGATGACCGGACGCCGCATCAGGTGCAGGTAGGGAAACGGAAATGGATCCGGGTTGTAAAAGTGATGGATGTCTATTGTTGGCTCGAGATGTCGCAGCGTTCCGAGTTTGTGAAATCCGAAAAGCAGGCGAGGGATGGGCAGGGGCAGGTGTTCGTTGGGGTTGACGTGAATCACCTGACCGTTTAGTGCCGCGCACAGGGCGGCGGTTTCCTGGGATAGTGCTTCAGCCCGGGGCATTTTGGGTGGCAAGGTCGAGAGGTGGTAGAGAATGTTCATCGTTCGCCACGGACCTGGCGCAAGATGCGCTCGTTCTGCCCGCCAAATCGCCCTTTCAGGCCATCGACGAGGCCGAAATAGATGGCGCGAGCCGTGGCCCGCTGCCTGCCGATGCGCACTCGACATGCCAAGGCCAGACTGTACAACGCCCAGAATGCATAGAGCAATGCTCGCCACTTGCGGTGGAATTTGCGGATCAGCAGAAACCGGTTGCGGATAATGTAATAGGGATAGAGCGCACTGCGGAAATTCAGAGAGCGTTCGATGTGATGAAATGCTTTCGAACGGGTATCGATCGCGCTCAAGATGTTGTGCTGCCGGGCCTGCAAGCACAAATCGGCGATTTCGCTGCCAAAAAAATAGTCCTCATCCAGGAGGCCCAGCGTGCGAAAGACCTGATCACGAATCAAAATAACGGTTCCCGGCACGCATTCGACGATCTGGATGAGGCCGCTGGCGGGCAGGTGGTAGATGTGCGAATGATGGTGTAAAGCGGGATCGCGGCTCCCTGCCGACAGCAGTCGATCTTTGTGTTGAGCGTCATAGAGGAGCGGGCCAATCAGGCCGATCTGTGAATTCTCGTGAAGGCTTTGCAGCAGGCGAATGGCATCTCGTTCGCCGATCTGGGCGTCATTGTTCAACAGCAGCAAAGGCGCACTGCTGCCGGATGCGAGCGCGTGTTTGATCCCCAGGTTGTTTCCACCGGCAAAGCCGCCGTTCACTTGATTACATAACAATTTCACGTCGGGGCACGCCTGAGTGATTGCCTCGCGACTGCCATCCGACGAGGCGTTGTCGACGACAAGGATGGTGGGGTGCAATTGCTGCCAGGTGGCGATCTGTTGCACACAGCGCACCGTATCGTCCGCGGCGTTCCAGTTCAAAATAAGGACGGTCAATTCCATCTGTTCCCTGCTCTACAAAGTGGATGCGCTTGACGGAATGCGGATTTTAGCATAATATACAGGCGTGGTCAAAACGATGAGGATGTGTTTGTGCACCTGGTAATCAATGCAACTGAAATCGGCCGGCAGCGCGGCGGAAATGAAAGTTACTTGGCGGGATTGATCGCCGGACTGGCCGAGTTGGAGCCGGCCATCCGCGTGAGCCTGCTCACCTGTGACTGGGGCAAGGCATTGGATTTGCCGCCTATGTTTGCCCAAGTCAACCTCGGTCCGTACCGACGCCTCCCTTTTTTGCTGTGGCAGCAGACCAGGGTGCTGCGCCGGTTGGAGGCAGATTGGTATGTTTCGACCTTTTTTTTGCCGCCGTTGACGCCCTGCCGGGGGACTGTCCTGGTTCACGATCTGTCTTTTCGCGCCCATCCCGAGTATTTTCCTCGCTTTATTGCCTTTTACATGCGCTGGCTGACCGGGTTTGCGGTTTGGCGTTCGGAGCGGGTGATTGCACTGTCCGAGTTCACGCGGCGCGAGCTTGAGCGGTTTCATCCCCGATCTGGTCACAAGATCGTTGTCGTCTATCCCGGGATAGATGCCGCATTCAAGCCGGCATACGATGGTGATGCGGGTGTAGATGATGCTCGAATTGTGCGACGCTATGGCCTGGAACCAGGATACATTTTGGCCGTGGGCAACATCCATCCGCGAAAAAATTTGGCGAGGCTGCTTGATGCCTACTTGGGCTTGAGAGAACGCCGGGCCTCTTTGCCGCAGATGGTATGGGTGGGACTGCGGCGGTGGGAAAGTGGATCGCTTGTCGAACGTGCGCGGTCGTCCGGCGTCCTTTTGCCCGGTTTCATTGCACAAGAGGATTTGCCTGCTCTTTATCGCCAGGCCACGATTCTGGTTTATCCTTCGCTCTATGAAGGGTTTGGCCTGCCACCTGTCGAGGCGATGGCTTGCGGCACGCCGGTGATCACAAGCGAGACGACCAGTTTGCCCGAGGCCGTCGGCAAGGCTGCGCTGACGGTCGATCCGGACAGCGTGGAGGCGATATCGTCGGCAATGGCACGGCTGCTGGACGATCGTGATTTGCGGCAGGCATTGAGTCAAGATGGCATCTTGCACGCAAGAGGACTGGACTGGAAGCGCACTGCGCACTCGTTGCTGTCTGCGCTGGACGTCACTCAAGAAAATGGTTAGGAGCTGCCGACATTGATGCAGAGATCGCTCGTTGTATATGCCAGGTATTGCGGCCTGGGTGTTTTGCTGTCCTTGATCCTGCTTTTGCCCTGGCTGGACAGCTATTTCTGTGGCGACGATTGGCCGGCATTTGTGCGGAACATGCATGTTTCGTGGGACAGCGTTCCGGGTTGGTTTACCGGACTGCGCAGCGGCTCGTACCGCCCTGTGCACGATGTGTTTATCGCCTTGTGTTGGCGGTGGTTTTCGCTCAATCCCGTTGGGTACCGCCTGGTCTGCGCCCTGGTATATGGGCTCGTTTGTGCAAATGTGGGCGTTTTGGCCCATTTGCTCAGCAGCGATCAACGTATCGGCCTTTTAGCCACCTTGATCTGTTCCGTGTTTGCCACGCACGCCGAGGGGGTTCTGTGGTTGGCGGGGACGAACGAGTTGTGTGCCGCATGGTTTGTCTCGACAAGCATGATTGCCTTTGTGTTGGCACGCAAGCGAGGCCAGTACGCCTGGCTGTCGATCGCCGGCCCAAGTTCGTTGTTGGCTTTTGCGTCCAAAGAGACGGCCCTGGCCTTTCCGGCGATGTTTTTTGCCTACGACGTGCTGTGGGGGAGATGGTTCAAAAACAAGCGGTTGGATTGGCGCTCGACGTGGCCGGTGGTTTTTATGGTTTTGTTTTGGGTTGCTTTCCTGGCGTTTCGACTCCCACTGGGAAGCGCCTATTCCGGTTATCTCAACGCGAGTATGCTTCGTTTTGCGATGAATCTGGCCTATTATGGGCTGATCGGTCTCTTTTTGCTGCCGAACAATTTTGCGTTTTGGGAAACGTGGCATACGTGGTCATTTTTGCCCGTTTCCGTGCTTGTCCTTTCCTCGACCGTTATCGTGGCAAGTGTGGGTGTGTGGCTGCGTAAGCGGCTCTGGTCGGTTAACAAACAGCACACGCGCGCCCTGTTATTCGCGATGGCCTGGTCTGTTTTGACGTTGGGGCCAGTGATCTTTATCGTTTCGGAACGTTCAAGTTTTGTAGCATCACTGGGTATCGCAATGGTGTTTGCCGTTCTACTTGTCGGCATGTGGGATGAGGCCAGGCGGCACGCTGTGTGGGTGAGGCGCACGGCGGCGGCGATCATCATCGTCTATGTCGCTTTGAATGCCTTTGTTCTCGAGTATCGTTGCGCCTGGTTCAGGCGATCCGGCGATATGAACGAGGCGGTGCTCGCGCAATTGGAGGTGCAAGGTAAGAGCTTGCCTGCCAATGCCACCGTTTTACTCGTCGATCTGCCCGATCATACCGGGTATACATTTACGTTTCGAAATACGTTTCCATCGGCGAGCATTGTTTTTGGCTACGAGTTTGACGTCAAGGTTGTGCTCGATACCGAATTGAGCAAGATACCGCTGGCCGATCGGGACAGGTATGTGCGTCGAATCAGCAGTGAGCCAGGTACCAGCGTTTTTTGGTACAAGGATGGTGAATTGGTACCGGGGAATGAGTGAGAATGTGAGCCAGGGGAAAAAGCGTATTGGGGTGCTGGTGATCAGTCACGATGTGGTTGGCGCGCAGATGGCCGGACCGGGAATTCGATATTATCACCTGGCGCGGGTTCTGGCCCGGCAGTTCCTGGCGCAACAGATCCGCGTTGCGCTTGCCGTGCCGGGCAATTGCACGCTCGATCCTGTACAGGATTTTTCCATACTTGAATACCAGCACCCTCAAGATCCGGCGCTTGAGCAAGCCATCAAGCAGGCCCAGGTGGTCATCGTTCCTGCGGTATGGCTGGACCGCGCGCCTGCACTGTTACGCTCGCCTGCGGCGCTGGTTGTCGATGGCTATGATCCCTTTTTGGCCGAAACGCTCTTTTTGGACAAGACCCAGGTGGCCCATTTACAGCGTGTTCTTGCACAGGCGTATATCGCCGGGGATTTCTTTGTGTGTGCCAGCGAGCGCCAGCGAGATTGGTGGTTGGGGCTGTTAGAAGCGCATGGTCGTATTAATGCGCACACATTTGAGGATGACGTATCGCTTCGCAGGTTGGTTGATGTCGTGCCTTTTGGCATGCCCGAAGGGCGGCCTGCTGCCCGTCGTCCGGTCTTTCGAGAAGTCTGGCCCGGCATTGGCGCTCGAGACAAGGTGATTTTGTGGGGCGGCGGTTTGTGGACGTGGCTCGATCCACTGACCGCGATTCGCGCCGTGGCCCAGGTATGGCGCAAGCGCGACGATGTGCGATTGATCTTTCCGGGGACGCGTCACCCGAATCCCGAGATGGCCCAAACCCCAACCTGGCTCGACCAGGCGCGCGAGTTGGCTCAATCGCTGGGACTCGTGGATCGGGCCGTTTTTTTTGGCGATTGGGTGCCATACGCCGACTGGGCCGGTGCCTTGCTGGAAAGTGATGTTGCGCTTTCTTTGCATTACGATACGTTGGAAACGCGGCTGGCTTTCCGCACTCGGGTTTTGGATTACATTTGGGCGGGACTGCCGATGGTCATCACGCGCGGGGACGAGACGGCACAGTTGGTTCAAGATCGTCAGCTGGGTATGGTCGTCGATTACGAGGACGTGGATGGCGTCGCAACGGCGATACTCAAGTTGCTGGACGGGCGGGGACAGGCGGGAGACGGCCGGTTCGAGCAAGTGCGCCAGGGCTTGACCTGGGAAAAGGCCGCTTTGCCATTGATCGCCTTTTGCCGCGATCCTCGTCGTGCGCCGGACAAGGCTGCGTTGGATCCGGGGCGGCGCGGCTCGATCTCTGTTGCCGAAGTCGAGCATTTGCGGGATCTGGTGGCCGGATACGAGCGCGGGAGATTTATTCGCTTTACCAAATGGCTGCGGCAGACGAAACAAAGGCTGCTCGGCAGGCGAATGAGAAGGCCATAACAGTTTTGACATTTGGAGTGTTTTCTGGTATACTGGTTTTCGTGCCGGACGGAGAGGGCCGTCTATGAACAGGTAAGTCGGTGTCGGGATAGCGAGCCTGTTACAAACGGCAGGTCGCCCAGCAATTTGGAGGGATGGCCGAGCGGTTGATGGCGGCGGTCTTGAAAACCGTTGTGGCTTGTAAAGGTCACCGGGGGTTCGAATCCCTCTCCCTCCGCTGCCAAAATCTGGGGAGGTGCCAGAGTGGTCGAATGGGGCCGCCTGCTAAGCGGTTAAGGGGTCAAAAGCTCCTTCCAGGGTTCAAATCCCTGCCTCCCCGCTGACTACTGTCGTATCCGCGCCCATAGCTCAATGGATAGAGCGCCGCCCTACGAAGGCGTAGGCTGTGGGTTCGAGTCCCCCTGGGCGCGCCAGAACGGGGTCGCTGATTTTAGCGGCCTCGTTTTTTTGTTTCCTTATCGTCGCCAAGATTGCGCCAACTGTTCTGATTGGAATGATGAGTCTCCTGAAAAAAGGTCCAAGTGCGGCGAACAAACCAAAATTATCGGATCATCAAATATCTTCAAGTTGTCGAATTGACTTTATTTTCGTTCCATGTTATGCTAATTACTTATATTGGACGAGGAAACGAACATGATGCAAAATCGCATGCGCATTTTACTCGAAGGCAATATCGGCGCAGGTAAGAGCACCGTTGGACGAGAATTAAAAGCCTCTGCGTTGTTTGATTTCATCGAAGAACCGGTGGATGAGTGGAAAACAGGATTTGGCTCAAATATGCTCGATGTGTTCTATCACGATATGAGCCGTTGGGCCTTTACTTTTCAAATCACTACCTTTGTCACTCGCCGCAAAACCTGGAACGAGATTTTGGCTCTGACCGACCATCCCCGCGTGCTGCTTGAACGCTCCATTTACACTGACCGCTATGTGTTTGCCCCGACTTTGCATCAGATGGGCGCGATCAATGACGACGAGTGGCAGGTTTATTGTCGCTTGTGGGATTTCACCGTCGCCAACAGCGACGTGGCACCCGATTGTGTGCTTTACTTGCGCACGCCCGCCGATGTCTGCTTGAGACGCATCCGACAGCGCGGGCGTGGCGAAGAAGGCGGCATCACGCTCGACTATTTGAGACAACTCGAAACCCTACACGACAAATGGCTGCTGGCTCAGCCTTGTGCCATAGTCATTGATGGCACAAGGCGGTGGTTGGCGCAAGAGATATTGGCACTGATCGAAATCGGGGGAGCACAATGATTCAAGACCTTGAGACCGTTCAAGACTACGAGCAGATGTTGTCGCGCAGCCGAGATAGACCCGCGTTTTTGCTCAAGCACTCGACTCGTTGTCCCATTTCAGCCTCACGGTGGCAAGAGTTTCAGACTTTTGCCGGGCGTGAAATCCGGGCTGATTTTTATCGGGTATTGGTTGTAGAAAATCGTCCCCTGTCGATGCATATTGTAGACGATACGGGTGTTCAGCACCAATCACCACAGGCATTTTTATTTTCTCGAGGCCAGGTCGTCTGGAATGGTTCGCACCGGTCAATCACGCCGGACAGTATGCTTAAGGTGTTGGAAACGGCACTGATGTGATATGATCCGATTTCTTACCAGATTCTAATCTTTTTCCAACGGAATTCGTACTTGGGTAGGGTATAACAGTCTTGTCGGCTCATCACATTGGTTTTGAGGAATGGTTGTTGGATACCTATAAGCGAATCGACCAGATCAAACATCGTCTTGTCCAGCGTACCGGATGTGGTGAAAGCGAGATTCAAATTGCTTATTCGCCTTTGCGTATTTCGCCATTGGGTGCGCACATTGATCATCAGGATGGTATTGTCACCGGCGTGACGCTCGATCGCGTTATTCTGCTCGCATTTGTTCCCCGGAGCGATCGGCGCGTGCGTGTGGAAAGTTTGAATTTTCCCACCCCTGTCGATTTTAGTATCGATAACGTGCCGTCCAAGATTCCTGGCGATTGGGGAAACTATATTCGAGGGGCGGTTCTTGCCCTCAAGCTCAAGTATGAGCTTGACAACGGCATCGATGCGGTTGTCGAAGGCGAAATGCCCGTCGGTGGGCTCAGCTCTTCGGCGGCGGTGGGTATTGCCTACCTGCTGGCCCTTGAGGCTGCCAACGAATTGTATGTGCTGCCGGAAGAGAACATTGAACATGACCGTTACATCGAGAATGTGTACTTGGGACTCAAGAATGGTATCCTTGACCAATCGGTGATCTTGATGAGCGATCACGAGCATCTGACCTTTCTTGACTGCCAGACGGTGCAGTTTGCCAAGTTTTTGACGCCAGCGAATAATGGTCGGTTTGAGATTCTGGTTGCCTATTCAGGTCTCGCCAAGTCGCTTGGCAGTACCGATTACAACAATCGCGTTCGCGAATGTCAGCAGGCAGCCCAGTTAATGCTTAAATGGGCGGGTGAACCTGTGCCCGAGACTCCCCGTCTGCGCATGGTTTCCCCGGAATGTTATGAGGAATTGGGATCGCGCCTTCCCGCGCCACTCGATCGGCGCGCTCGCCATTTTTTCACCGAGATGCGGCGTGTCGGGCAGGGCATTCAAGCCTGGCAGGCGGGCGATTGGGAGACGATGGGAGGACTGATCAGTGAGTCTGGTGCCAGCTCGATCTATAATTACGAATCTGGTGCGCCTCATTTGATTACGCTGTATAATCTTCTTCGAGACTGCCCAGGGGTGTATGGCGTGCGCTTTAGCGGCGCTGGTTTTCGGGGAGCGTGCATTGGCCTGATCAACCCAAACTACCGCGATCAGATCAAAGCATTCATCGATGCCGAATACCCTACTCGTCATCCGGACGTCGCCGAGCTGTACAGTGTGCATTTCTGCCGCACCGATGGGCCTGCGCGCCTGCTCAACGGCTCTGTTCCGCACCTGTCGTGATCGATCTAGGGCTCATCCCACCAAGTTCTTGCTTTTTGGGCCAAGATTTTCCGGGCGGCCTAATTCTGTTCAGATTCGATTGATTCGGGATGGGAGAAGTGTTATGCAAGGTGTGATTCTGGCTGCAGGCAAAGGTTCCCGTTTGCATCCCATCACGTTGCGTCGATCCAAGGCGATGGTGCCCGTCCTCGGCAAGCCGCTGGTCGAGCGGGTGATGGAAGACCTTGCGGCCAATGGCATCGATGACTTGATTCTCGTCGTCAGCCCGGATGATCGGGACATCGTGCGTTATTTTCGCCGTGAGTCTGCGCTGGATGTGGATGTTCGGTTTGTGTATCAGGTTGAGCGATTGGGGATGGCCAATGCGCTGATGCAGGCGGTGCCGTTGCTCGATCAGGATTTTGTACTCAGCGCGTGCGATAATCTTACTTCGGCCCAATATGTGGGACAGATGCTTGCCGCCTGGCATTCTACACCGGCGCCCAATGCTGTTCTGAGTTTAATGCCTGTTCCTCGCGAACGGATCAGCAGCACCGGTATTGTCGAACTCGACGGTGAGTGGGTCACGCACATTGTCGAAAAACCTTCGCCCGAAGAAGCACCTTCCAATGTTTCCAGTTTGCCGCTCTATTGTTTCCGCCGTTTTTTCCTGGACTATTTACGCCAGGTCAAACCATCCTCTCGCGGCGAGTACGAACTTCAAGACGCGATTCAAATGCTGATCCAAGATCGAGGGCGCGTGCGCGGCGTTTTTGTCGAGCAGCGGCTTACCGTGACCGGGCCGATTGACCTGCTCAACATCAACCGCGTCTATCTGACGCAGGGTAACGATAAACCACAGCTTGAGGCGCAGACAGTTGGGCTCAACACTCATCTGATTACTCCCTTACACATCGAGAGCGGTGTGATTATCGGCGCCAACTGCACGGTTGGGCCAAATGTCTACATTGAACGCGATTGCTGCATTGGTAGCAGCGTGCACATCAGCAACGCCATAGTCTTGCGCGACGCCAGGGTTCCAGATGGCGCACACATCGTCGATCAGGTGGTTTCTTGATCAAGCGCATTTACTGCGCTGGCAATAGCTGCCCCAATACTATTTTGCTCTAGTTTTTCCCCTGAAACGTGGTTGACACTTGGTGACCTCTGGGCTAAAATACAGCATTCATTTTCCACCAGGAGGTCTCTATGCGGCGAAACTGGCACGTTGCGCTCCCGGTGTCGCACACTCAACTGAGTTGTTTTCCCGATTTGTCGCCGTTGCTGGTGCAAGTGCTTTACGACCGGGGCATCGTTGAGCCGGGCGAGGTGCGCGATTTTTTGGTCGGGCACTGGTCGGCAGACAATCCCTTTACGATGTGTGATATGCCCCGCGCTGTCGATGTGCTGATCCGGGCGATCAAGCGCCGCGAACCGATCGCTGTGTATGGTGACTTTGATGTCGATGGGGTGACGGCGACGGCGTTGCTGGTGCAGACTCTAACCGGGCTGGGGGCTGACGTGCAAGCGTATATCCCCAGTCGGATCGAAGAGGGTTATGGCCTCAATATAGATGCGTTGCGCAAGCTTTACGGGCAGGGCATCCGCCTTGTTGTCACCGTCGACTGCGGCATCCGCGCGGTGGATGAAATCGAGCAGGCCCGGCGCGGGCTGGAATTTGTGATCACCGACCATCACTCGGTCGGCCCCGAGATCCCCTTTGCTTCTGCTGTGCTCAACCCCAAGCGTGCCGACTGTGCCTATCCGTTCAAGGAACTGTCCGGCGTCGGCGTGGCCTATAAATTGGCCCAGGCGTTGATCCGCGAGGCGTCAACGTCCGCAATGCCCGTTCACGTGGAGGAAGAGGCGCTGCTTGACCTGGTGGCCCTGGGCACGGTCGCCGATATGGTGCCGTTACTGGGAGAGAATCGCCACTTGGTGCAGCGAGGTCTTCAAGTGATCAACGAGGCGCGGCGCGAGGGGGTACGCGCATTGCTGCGCGCCGCGCGTGTCCGCGTTGGCGATGTGTCGGCGGCGACGATTGGCTTTGCTCTCGGCCCCCGGCTCAATGCTGCCGGGCGCATTGACGATGCTGCGCTTAGCTATCACTTGCTGGTAACCTGCGATCCGGCCGAGGCCGATCAACTGGCGCGCAAACTCGATGAGCAAAACCGCCTCCGCCAGGATATGACCGCACGAACCTACGCTTGCGCCGAACAAATGGCTTTGCAGACAGGGCAAGATACGCCTATTCTATATGCCGCGTCCGGCGAGTTCAACTCAGGCATTGTCGGGTTGGTGGCAGGCAAACTGACCGAAGCCTATTATCGCCCCGCCATTGTGGTCGAGCGGGGTGATGGAGTCAGTAAAGGGTCGTGCCGCAGCATACCCGGATTTCACATCACGCAGGCGCTCGACGAGTGTCGACACTTGCTGGTGCGGCATGGTGGGCATGCAGCAGCAGCCGGATTTACAGTACTTGACGAAAACCTGGATCAATTGATTGCTGTGTTGTCCGATATCGCCCGGCGGGAACTGAGAGACAAAGACCTGACCCCGATACTAAATGTCGATGCTGAAGTGGGGTTGTCCGAGATGGACTGGGCTGTGTCCGAGTGGCTGCGGCGGCTGGAGCCATGTGGCTATGCCAATCCCGCACCGCTCTTTTTGAGCCGTGGTGTATCGGTGTTGGACAAGCGCACCGTTGGCGGTGAGGGGCAGCACCTCAAACTCAAGTTGGGGGAAAATCGCTGCGTCTTTGACGCCATCGGCTTCTCTTTAGGGGAGCGTATCGCAGAGTTGGGACTGTGCGTCGATGTGGTCTACTCGCTCGAAGTGAATGAATGGCAGGGAGAACGCAATTTGCAGTTAAACGTGCAGGATATTCGTCCGGCGTTAGGTTAGCTCAAGAAACTTTCTGTTTCAGGTGCGATCAAAACACAATTTCGGCAATTTGGTCGAGATCCAGGTCAAAAGCAAAGGGATCGTCGACCGGCTCCAGATTGTCTTCGTGCTCTTGGTCCTCATCTGCCTTGCGCCCGCACAACGTCTGATAGGTGCAGTATCGGCACTGGCGCGTGTCGGCGGTGAGAGGCCAAGTCCCATTTTCCGGCGTTGAAGATGCTCGCGTCTCGATCTCTCCGATCAAATTCCTCAACATTTGCTCGATCTCGTCATGTTGATCAGCATCATACGCAAATCGTTCGTTCTGCGCCGGATAATTGGCAAACCAGTACACCATTTCAATCTGTGCCGCTTGCAGCGCAATGCCGCCGTTCAATTCGGCTCCGGCGCGAAGAAGCAGATAAGGATAGAGGCGTGTCTGCCAACGCTGTTGCAGCCAAATGCGTCTGGGACGGTTCTGCTCGGTTTTCCAATCGACAATGACTGCACGCTCGCCCGATTCAACGGCGATCAGATCATAGCGGGCGGTCAATCGATGTATGCCGAGTGGGGCAACCAGACGAACTTCGGCGCGGCGCACCGTTTGCGGCAAGTGGGCGGGGGGAAAGGCGAGGTAGGCCTGCCACCAGCAGTGCAGCGGGCCTTCGGCGACAGTCTGGCTCAAGGCATCCACTGGCAGCCCGATCACGTGTTGGTGGACGAGGTGGTGAAAGTCGAGGCCGAGGCGCATCTGACGTTCCCGCTCGATAGCGGGCTTGTCGTGGGCGGCAGGCCATCGCACACCCAGCAAATAGCGCAACTGAAAGCGGCGCGCGCAATCGTCATAATCCTGCAGGGAAGACTGGCTGAAGACAAAAGTGTCGGGCAGTGGCATTGCTCAGGTTTGCGCCTTGTCGATTGCCTGTGCGGCCAGCGCGATGAACTCGGCAACTACCTCGATCGGGAATCGTTCAGTGTCGATGGCCAGATGATAGTATTTGACGTCTTTCCAGTTAGCCTTGTCAAACCACTGACGGATATAATCGCGCTTTTGCGCATCCGACTGTTCGATGCGTCTCTTGGCCTCCAGCGGCGAGATGCCGAGTCTTTCGACCAGCCGTTGCGCGCGCACGTCCGGCGGCGCGTGCAGGTGAATGTGCAGCGCGCGCGGGTCGTCGCGCAAGATCATCTGCCCGCCTCGTCCCACGATCACTGCATGGCCTTCATTGGCGTATCTGGTGATGGTTTCGTGGACTATGCGCGCATAGGTTTGATCATCGAGCTCTGATTTTCTGGCAAAAGCCGAGGGGGCGCGTCCGTACAGCGAAGTCATCTGCTCGCTGATCAGGCGCGGTTTTTGAGAACCGTCCTGCTCTTTTTTCAGGATGGCCTTGATGTTTACGCCTGCCCGTTCGGCAATCTGGCTGAGCACGTCCTTGTCGACGCGGCAGTAGCCCAGTTTTTCACACAACAGGTCGGCGATCAGGTCGCCGTTACTGCCCAGTTCGCGAGAAATGGTGATCACGGCCATCGAGTTTCCTCCGGTCTATTCCCAGTCTCTTTCAGCCTGGGCAAACAGTTCGTAGCGTGAGAAAGACGCGCGCGGGATGCGCAAATCGAATCGCACCGTAGCGTTGGGCAAAATATCTTCTTCGAGCACAAAAGTCCCACCGAGGCTGACGATTTGCCCGCCGGCGTCCTTGAGTACGCCGGCGACGGCGACATTTTTGATCTTGTATGGGTTCTTGTTGGTTGCCGTGCCGACAATGCGGACGGTGTCGGTGCTGTCATAGTAAAAAGCAATGCTGCCCAGGACTACCGGAACCGACTCGCGGCCGGTTGGTCGGCCATCAGGGTGAAGCAGGAAAGAAACGACGCGGCGCGCAGCGATCTCGATGCTGAACGGGCAGATCTCACCCGGTCGGAGCAGCAGGAAAGGAAATTCAGCCTGAAGCGGGCCGTGGCGAAAGTTTTCGTCGTCATAAAAGGTGGCATTGACACGGATGCCTTCATAAGTTTCGGTGCCGTCGTTGCGTACCAACCCGCTGACAAAATAGGTGCTGTTGGCTCCCGCGCGGTTGGCGCTGACCAGGATGGTGAGCGCCGGCCCCGGATCTTTGTCTTCAAGCTGGGTCATCGCCGGTGTGGGCGTGTTGGCCGGCGTCGGCGTGACCGGTGGGCGGGTTGGCGCCGGCGTTGATGTTTCAGTGGGCACTGGCGATGGGGATGGCGTCTCGGTGGGGGTAGGGCCGAGCGTTGGCGTGTTGGTTGGGATGGGCGTCGATGTAGGCAGCGGCGTAAAAGTCGGTTGTAATGTGTACGTCGGGTAGGGCGTATATGTGGGTGCGGCTTGCTGCTTTTCAATCTCTTTTTCCTGGACGATGACGCGTGTTACCTCGATCTCGCGCACCACTTCCTGGGTGACGATCACCGTCTTGGGTGTGCAGGCAGCGATCAAGACAGCGACCAAAAGCGCAAGGGCGATGAGTTTTTTCATTGTCTTCTCCAGTTAGTCGAATAAACTATTTGCGTAGGCAATGCCTGCTTCCAAGTTACGACGAGCCTGGGTGTGCAGGTCAAGTTTCTGTTCCAGTAATTCACGCACGATATCGGTGCTCAACCCGGTGAGCACGGTGCGGCAGCCCATCAGCTCAATCGCTGATAGCATACGCGCAAGGGGCGGGACGGTTTCTGTCGAGAGGCCGGTGATGCCGGTCAGATCGATGATCGAGACCTGGGCGCGGTGCTGCTCAATGCTGTGCAACAGGACCTCGCCTATGCGCTGTACCTGTGGGGCATCAAGCGCACCGACCAGCGGTACGACGACGACACCCTGCCGGATCGGGATCACTGGCGCAGAAAGGATATCGAGCTGGGCAGCGAGCTGTGCGGACGCACTCTGTTGTGCGGTCAGTTCGTTTTGTAACCGCTCTTGGGTTTGATTGGCCTTGACAAGTTGGGCGTTCAGTGCTGCGAGTCGGCGGCTGTCCCGTCTCAATCGCTGGCTGGAACGCCATAACAAGATCGAAATGGCAATAGTTGTGATGCCAATGACCAGGCTCAAAATCAATGCCCAGGTCTGTTCCAATTTAACAAGCGACCCGATACCGATGCCGCCGATCAATGTGAGTATGCCAGAGGCCAAGGCGAGCAAGTAAAATGCGCGGTCAGATTTGGTCATCGCACTGTTCTCATATCAGCGAGCGCAGAGTAATGATCATGGCTGTCCACTGGCTCAGATGCTGGATCATCGAGACTTCTTCTCCGGTGAGTCCCCCGAGCAGCGACATTGCGATCAGGATGCAGGCCAGTAAGACCAAAACGATGAGCACGGTCAGGACAACCTTCCACCAGGAAATGGGCGCTTCGCCGTGCACTTGGCCTGTCTTCCCATTGACCATAAAGTTGTAAACCTTATTGTTAAATCGGTAAGAGGCGATCCATACCGGTAACAACACGTGCTTGAAAGTGAGGTTTGAAAACTGGGTCTGGACGCGCAGGTTGCGGTGGGTGTCGCCGGGCACTTCAGACCCGCAGGCAGTGCGCAGTCGGTCGTCGATGATCGCTTGGCCCATTTTCCAGCCTTCAGCGAGATCGATCTGGTATTCTTCGGCGCGCCAGCCAGCCAGATATTGAGGCCGATAGGGGACGAGTTGTTTGGTGTCAAAGGGATAGATGCGCTGCAAGATGCGCTCTTGAACGCTGCGCGTAGCATAGACCAGGACATCGTCAAAAAATTCGTTGTGCGTGCCGGATGCAGGCTGCCAGCGTACCTTGCGCACCTGCCGCGTGCGCGTCTCCCGTCGACCGTTTACTGTCACTGTATACCGTTCTGTAACGTAATAGTAATATCCGGCTTCGGCATTCCACCTGGAAAAGGTCTGCGCATCAAAGGTCCAGAAAGGCAAGTACACGCCCTGAACACGCGCGTCGGCATTGTTGGCGATCCGTTTGACCTCGTTGGGGCGGAACCAACCTTTGCCCAGCCAGGTGCGAAACTTGGCAATGGCTGTTTTTTGATCGATCTGAAAGGGAATCAGTGATTCGGGTTGGATGAGCTTGGCGCTCTCTTCCTGGGCGATGACGTGATGTGAGCCGCAAAAGGGGCACACGGTTGCCGTTACGCCCGGATCGACGGCGACGGCGGCATTGCAACTGCGACATTTGAAAGTTTTGGTTTCGGTGCCCCAGCCCGCGCCCTCGGCCTTGGACAGACGATCAAGCCATTCGGTGAGATTATGTTCTTCTATTTCTTCAACGGCGGCCTCGTCGATCTGCGTTTCAGTGTGCACCTCAGTCATTGAACCTGCTTCTTCAACCGGGGCTTTATATCCGCAAAAGCTGCAAATCATCAGCCCTTGGGCTGCGTCGAACGCCAGTTCGGCATTGCATTGAGGGCAAGGATATTTTTTTGTCTTGTCGATCGTCGTTTCCATTAGTTGGCTCCGCTTATTCTTACAGGTGCAAAGACAAAGCAAGATGCGTGGCAGAAGACTGTCCTGCCCGATCTGAAATGAAGGGCGGGCCGAGTAGATACTACTCTTGTTTAGCTGAAGCCGGTTTGCAGGTGGCGTGCAGATAGGCGAAATCGCCGCGTGGAGGGATGATTTCCATCACCTCGATGATTTCAAAGCGCTCACCGCCCAGTTCAAGCACGTTACCGGGTTCGGGGCGTTCGTCCAAGTTTTGGATGCCGCCCGGGTGCGCGCCTCCTTGAACCACAAAGCTAACTTTGTAGATCATTGTTTTCCCTCCTTTTGAGTTATTTCCACGACAGGTTGCGATGCCGGAGTTTGAATGAAAGATCGGCGGCGAGATTGCGCATCACTCTGTACCCGATGTCGGTGTCTTGTTCGCACAGCGAAACAAATTCATCACGACGAATGACATACATTTCGGTTCCGTCTGAGGTGCACTGGACAGTGGCTGATCTGGGACCCATATCGATCAGGGACATTTCCCCAAAGATTTGTCCCTGGCCGATGGCGATTGCCGCCATCGGGCCGGGCGCGGCCAACGTTTCAGCCGTGACTTGCGATGCGCCAATCTGAACTTGTGCAGAGCCTTTGTTGATGATATAGATTTCGTCGCTGGGCTCAAACTCACGGACGATGATGTCTCCCGATTTAAAGGTCTCAATTTTGCATATTTGGGCTACGCGGGTCAATTGCGCATCGGACAGATCGCTCAAAATTTCGACTCGTTTCAACGCACTCACAGTAATCATCGTCACTCCCTTCATCGATCTTTTGATCTGGACTAATTGAACTCGAATGATTTTTGTCTGGGGCTTGCTTGTTATGCGGTGAGCAGAACGCCTAATTCGTGTGCTCGATGTATCTGTGCTTATCAAACAATGCTATTGTACCACAAATACTTTGTCAACAGCAAGTCCTGTTGTGCAAAGGGATTGGCGGTATCGGGGAAATATGCTATACTGGAAAATATTGTCGTAAAATCTGATACGGTCAGGTGGGGGAAGCATGAATTGGGACAGACAACTGATATGGCTCGTTGCGACAGTGATCGGATATGTTGCACTACTCTTTCCCATGTTTCGACGCCGGCGGAGTCAGATTGTTGCTGTTTATCTGATATTGTATGTCTTGACCTCGATGCTGTGGGCGGTGGTGCGCGGCGTGTCCGATTGGCATGTCGTTGATGATCTCTGGAGAGCCTACGCCCGGCAGGGTATGGTCTACGGCTTGGTCGTTTTGTCATCGCTGTTGGGCATGCTGACTACTGTTTTTTTGCGTCAGGAGACCAAATGGGCCTGGATATGGCTGGCTGTCGGCGGCGTATTTGTCGTGGCAATGGGCGCGCTGGATTGGACGTCCGTCGAGTGGCCCTGGTGGTCCATCGTATCTGATCTCAGTCTATCCACTTCACTGGCACTTGTGGCTTGGGTCGGCCTGTGTGGCACGGCTTATTTTTTCAGTTGGCGTGCTTTTCGTCAGACGCGACGCCCGCTGCATCGCAACCGTCTTCGCTATTGGCTGCTTGTTTTGGTGCTTATCCTCAGCGGCGACATGCTGTTTATCTCTTTTGGTTTTCCCTATGATGAATTGGGCACAATGCTGCATTGGTCTGGCACGGCCCTGGCGATCATTGCCTTGCTTAGCCATCATCTGCCCGATCTGAGCGGGATTGCCCGCCACGCCGTGCGCTATTTCCTGCTCACTTTGCTCACTGCCCTCATCTTTTTCGGCAGTGTGTTTGGCGCACAATATGCTTCACAGCATATTATGATCCAACATAATATGCTTGTCACGGTAGCAGCGATAGCCCTGTTGTTGGCTATCTTGTATCCCTTGTTGCGCCAGTGGATGCAGCAGCTTTTGAACAAGTTTTTGTTTGGTGAGGGCTATGACCGCGATCGCATTTTGCGCGAGTACAGTCAAAGCATCAGCAACATTCTTGACCTGAATGTGTTGGTCACGGTGGCCATCGGCATCATCAGCGAGGCGATGGAGATAGATCGCGGTGCATTGTTGGTTTGCGATGAAATGCCCGAGTTTCGCTTGCGGCCGGTTATCGGGATGGGAGTATTGAATGTAGAACCCATCTCTCTGAGCCGAGAAAGCCCACCTGTCGCGCGGATGCTGGAAACGGGTATGCCGCTGCTGCAATACGACCTGGATTTGCTGCCACAGTTCCAGTCGCTTTTGCCCGAAGAACGTGCCTGGTTCAGCAGTCTGGACGTCGAAGTGTACGTGCCGGTTCGCGCCCAGGATCAACTGTTGGGTATCTTTATTTTGGGAGCCAAGAAATCGGGCGAGCCTTATTCTTCGCGCGACATCGCTCTATTACGCACCCTGGCCGGCCAGACGGCGATTGCTCTGGAAAATGCGCGTCTGGTTGATGACCTCAAGCGGCTTAACACCGAGATCACTCAGCTCAACCAGGACTTGACCGAGACCAATGAGCGACTGGCGATCATTGATCGGACCAAGTCCGACTTTATCAGTATTGCTTCACACGAGTTGAAAACGCCGCTCACACACATTCGCGGCTACACGGATATGCTACTTGAGCTGGCCGGATCGGGCACAATCACACCCGCGACGGTGCGTTCGACCACGCAAGGCATCTCCAAAGGGGCTTTGCGCCTGCAAAGCGTGGTCGATGCGATGCTGGATGTGTCTTTGATCGAGACCGAGGCCTTTGCTGTACATCCGATCCCGATTTCCTTGGGCCGCACCATCGAGCGGGTGATCGATGGGCTTCAAGATGCCATCCATGAGCGTATGCAAAGCGTTGTCATGACTGGGCTGGACTTGCTGCCCGACATAGTCGCCGACGACACACGCCTGCATCAGGCATTTCGCAACATCATCCAAAATAGCATCAAGTATACACCGGATGGCGGCAAGATTTTTGTCGATGCACGAGTAGACGGGCAGGGGCAACAGGTCTATATTTCGATCCGCGACACGGGCATCGGCATTGACGCGGAACACCACGACCTGATCTTTGAAAAGTTTTACCGGGTGGGCGATCTGAACCTGCACTCAACCGGGCAAACCAAGTTCAAAGGAGCCGGTCCCGGCCTGGGACTCCCGATTGCGCGTGGCATTATCGAGGCGCACGGGGGACGCGTTTGGGTCGAGAGCAAAGGCTGTGATGAAGAACGTCTGCCGGGCAGTACCTTTCACATTATGCTGCCGATCAACGGGCCGTCGGCGGCGAAAGCTGAGGTAATGATTTAGCTTGTTCCCGGCACCAAATTGTTCGGTACAAAGTATGAAAAAGCGCCCCTCGTCGAAAACGACGAGGGGCGCTTGATATTTGATGGTTTGTTTGAACTGCTATTAATGTTTGATAATCACCGGTACGGTGCATTCTTGCGAATTGCCCATTTTGTCGATGGCAATGAGCATAAAACGATAATTACCTGCCGGCAAGTGCGATGTGACCCAGTAGCCCAGGTTGCCATTTTCGACCGGCGTCGTAAACGTCTCTACCCAATGCCATTCATCCTCGATGTCCATGTTCTTGAATTTGAACTCGTACCGATCAAAGTTGTCTTTGAAGGCTGTACCCACGACCTGAACGCCCGCATCGATCACCAGATTTTGCCCCGGCTGTGTGACCTGTACGTTGGGATGTGGGCAAGCTGCCGGTGCTGCTTGCGTTTGCGATGTCGGCGTTTGCTGCGCTGGTAGGGTCGGGATGACGATCGTCGTGTCTCTGGGGCGACGGGTGAGAGTGGGGGCGGGCGTCGACGTCGACAATGCTGACGTCGGCTGCGGCCTGGTGGGTGTCACTGTTGTGGTCGTATCCGCTTCGGGGATGGAAGTCTCATCGACTACTATCGGTGGTGGCGCGGCTTGAACGTAATTGACCAGAACGTACACACCCACGACGATCAACAACAAGATCAAGATCATCCATGAGGCACGATAGATACGTTTGGCAGCTTGTGCTCTTTCGAGGGTAAAAAGCGCATAGGTGCCCTCTCGACGTGCTGCCAGAGCAATGCGCAGGTAAACGATCATCCCCACGCCGCACGCGATATAGACCCACAGGGCATATTTTTCGAGCAGGCGGATGATCAAATACATAACTGCCTTAATACACCTCGGATCAGGGCGGTCAGCCGGGGAACAATGATCTGCCCTGCTTCCAGGACCTCTTCGTGAGTGGTTTCTTGGTGCTGTCCTGTCTCCGAAACGAGCACGTTGCTGATGCCAGAGATGCCGAGCACGCGCATGCCCATATGTCGGGCGACGGTCACTTCGGGCACGGTGGACATACCGACCGCATCTGCACCGATGATGCGTAAAAAGCGAATGTCGGCGGGGGTTTCAAACGACGGCCCCGCCAGGCAGATGTAAACGCCTTCGTACAGCGGAATCCGCTCTTTCTCGGCCACCGTCCGGGCGATGGATCGCAACGCGGGATCATATGCCTGGGACATGTCGGGGAAGCGCGGTCCCAGATCCGAATCGTTGGGACCGTTCAGCGGATTGTGACCGGCCATCCCGATCAGGTTGATGTGATCGGAGAGCAGCATCAAATCGCCGGGTGTGAATTCGGGGCGCAGTCCGCCGGCCGCATTGGTGACGATCAGCGTATGGATGCCCAAAAAGTGCATCACCCGGATCGGGAATGTGACCTGCTGCATCGAGTATCCTTCATAATAGTGGATACGCCCCTGCATCACCAGCACGCTACACTTTTCCAGTCGGCCGATCGCCAGCCGGCCAGTGTGTCCTGCTACAGTCGATGAGACAAAATGCGGGATTGTTTCATAGGGCAGGATGTCAGCGTCGGAAACGCTGTCGGCCAACGGGTTCATACCCGACCCCAGGATGATGCCAATTTGTAGTCGGTGCTGTGTGCGAGACAGGATATTATCGGCAGCTGCCTGGAAGGCATCTCGGGTTGGGAAGTGGTTTTTATCCATCAAGGTTTCCTTGCCTGTGGGGTATCATTTGCGCGTCTGGGTGTCGATTCGTCAGGATTTTACCCCAAGCCCTACAAAAAAGCAAAACCCGCGCGGAAAGCGCGGGTGGCAAATCAAGTAATCTGAAGGTTCAAACGAGTTCAGCTTTCTTGAGATTCAGGAACTTCTTCGTTCATCTGGGTGTAGATCTGGGTCGTCGAGATGTTGGCATGTCCCAGCAGTTTTTGGATCGTCGGCAGGTCTGTGCCACCGCGCAGCATATGAGTAGCAAATGAGTGACGTAATGTGTGTGGCGTGACATCAGTTTCCAAGCCGACGGCCTTGACATGATTTTTGATGATCAGCCACAGCCCTTGGCGGGTTAGCCGCCGCCCGCGATGATTCAGGAACAGCGCTCTTTCGCGCTCATTGTGGGCAAGTGACATACGCCCATGTTCTAAATAGGTCTGCAAGGCTTCTTTGACGCGTTCTTGCAACGGCAATACTCGCCTTTTGTCCGATTTGCTTGCACACTGAATGGCATCGTTCTCGAGATCGATATCCTCGATATTCAGGGAAACCAGTTCGCTGACACGCATCCCACTTGCATAGAGCAGTTCCAAAAAAGCTTTATCGCGTAGAGATTTTGGATTTGCGGGCTGAGCAGGCTCATTCAACAATGTCTCGACTTCTTCGTAAGAGAGGATTTTGGGCAGGCGTTTCTTGACTTTGGGCGAATCAAGCATTGCGGTGGGATCGTCCTGGAGCACATTGGTGTCGACGAGAAAATGAAAAAAGGACTTGACGGCAGCGACCTTGCGAGCCACAGTTGATGAAGCATATTTGCGCTGTTTTAAAAAGTTGACATAAGCAACCAGTTCGCCGCGCCGCACCTGGTCCCAGTCTGAGATCTGGTGAGTAATAAAGTCGAAAAACTGGCCCAGGTCGTTTCGATAGGCAGATGTGGTGTTGTCTGAGTATTTTTTTTCGCTTCTGAGATGTCCCAGAAAGACGTCAATGTGCTCCTTCATCTGGCTCGTCATGAGTCTGCTCCTTTGTCCGCTATCTGGTCCGATTCAAAGCGGTGTCTGCATTATGTTCGCTTGCTCGATCTAATTATAGCACAACTTTGCATAAAATCAAATGCCTCTTGAATCTTGGTTGACTCTATGATATGATAAATAACGCAAGTTGAGCGTTGGGTAACGAACAGGGAGCGTTTTTTTGCTTCTCAACAAGAACCATAGTACAATTCCGACTTATTTTCGGGTGGGGTTTTGATGGTCTTTCCTCTGATTTCTCCTCGAATTGAAAAGGGTTTGCGTCCGTTGAACCCAGGTCGAGATCTGGGCCAACTCGCCGATCTGATCGAGAACGCATTTGGCGACGAACTCTCGGTCGATGGCGCGCGTGTTCTGCGCGATTTGCGTTTTCTGGCTTGGCTTGGACCACTGAATTTTTTTGCTACCGGTGCGCAGTCTGAGGATGAAGGCATTTTCACCGGTTTTGTGTGGGTTCAAGACGGACGGGTGGTGGGCAACGTGACTGTCAATCGCCCCAGTGGGCACGCTCGCCGCTGGCAGATCAGCAATGTGGCCGTGCTGGAAGGATATCGGCGGCAGGGTATCGCCCGGCAGTTGGTCGAGGCGGCGATCGAGCTGATCCTGGAGCGGGGCGGGGACGTGGCTTATCTGTATGTGCGCGAAGACAACCCCGCGGCGCAGCATCTTTACCAGGGATTAGGTTTTGTCGAGGTGGATCGTTCAACCGATCTGGAACTGTTCGATTATCCTCAGGTTCAGCCGCAAGCGCCTGCATATCTGCGCGCGTTGGCGTCTCAAGAGGGAGCGCAGTTGAGCAACCTCGTGTCCGAGGCCGAAGGGGCAGGGAATCGTTGGCTGTACGAAATTCGGCGCAGCCAGTACGTATGGTCCGCCGACGAGCGCGCTTTTCGCTGGCTAGAGTCACTGCTGACCGGTGAGGTCGAAACGCAGTGGGGTATCGGGGAAGATGGGTGCATACTTGACGCTGGCGTTGTGCTGTGCGCCCGGTATGGGCTGAATCGAAAATCGCACCGGCTCAAGTTATGGATTCGTCCGGCGCTGCGCGGCGAGATCGAAGACTGCCTGATTCAAGATGTGTTGGCCGTTTTGGCTCACAAGCCAAAACGTTCTGTGCAGGTGACGCTTCCGGCGGTCGAATCGGCAGCGATTGAGGCGCTGATCCAGCACGGATTTCACAAACACAGAACGTTGATTTTAATGCGAATGAATGTCTGATTTTGCTGCCCCGGATGGGGTTTAGCGCCTCGCTTCCCCTTCTGCGAATCCTCTCTCGATAGCCTTGAGGTTCAGGTCTTTGGTGCCTTGGGGCGTGCGGGCAAGTACCGCTGCTTCGAGCGCTTCTCTGGACACCAGCCTGGTCATCCCGACCAGAAAACTCAATGCAAGCATGTTTGCTGTAATCTCGCGTCCTGTTTCTTCGACGGCCCAGGGCGTGAATTCAGCCCGGATTACATCCAGCCTCGGCGTGCGCCGGACCTGGGAGCTATCAACGATGAGCAGTCCGTTTCGTTTCAGTTCTTGATAGTACGAGTCGCATGCTTCCTGGCTCATGCAGAGCAAGATGTCTGCCTGAAGCACTTCTGGATAGTCGATCTCGTCGCTGGAGATGATTACTTCGGCGCGGCTGGCCCCGCCGCGCGCCTCCGGCCCATAGTTCTGTGTCTGGACGGCATTTTTCCCATCGCGGATCGCGGCGTCGGCGAGGATGATCCCGGCCAGGAGCATACCCTGCCCGCCCGTGCCGGCCAGCCGAATCTCGTATCGATCTGCCATCACTCTGCCTCCGCCAGTGCCGCCTGCGCCCGTTCGATAACCTTGTCGTACAGCTCGGTGTATTCGGGTGCATCGTGCTCGTACAAAACGCCATGGACGATCTTGGTTTTACGCTCCTCTTGGTCTAATGCCTCTGCCTGCTTGACCGTGATCGTGTTGTCTTTGAGTTGGCGCATCATATCAGTAGCCCGACGCATATTGTTGCGCCGTCCGAACGTAGTGTGGCAATAGCTCACCGCTTCGACGACGGAAAAGCCATCTTTGGAGATCGCACGCGCGATCAGGTTCTTGAGCTCTTCGGTGTGATAAACCGTTCCCCGAGCGATGAATGACGCACCGGAGGCTTTGGCCAATTCGGTGATTGGAAAGGGCGGCTCGACATGGCCGTAGGGCGCTGTAGCCGCAATGGCATCGATCGGCGTCGTGGGCGAGTATTGACCGCCGGTCATCCCATAGATGCTGTTGTTGATGATGATCGACGTCAGCCCGATGTTGCGCCGTGCGGCGTGGATAAAGTGGTTGCCGCCAATGGCCAGCGCGTCGCCGTCACCCATCACGACCAGGATTTTCATCCATGGGCGCACCATCTTGAGTCCAGTGGCAAAAGCCAGGGCGCGGCCATGTGTGGTGTGCATCGTGTTAAAATCCACGTACACCGGCATGCGGCCGCTACACCCGATGCCAGAGATCATGGCCACTTCGTTTTTGTCCAATCCCAGATCGTCGATTGCGCGCAGGATTGCCTTGAGCACGATGCCGATGCCGCAGCCCGCACACCATACGTTAGGAAATTTCTTGTTGTGACGCAGATAACGTTCGTGTAGAGGAGATTCTGGTTGGACGATGGAACGACGTTGTTTCATACATAGCCTCTTTCTGTGCCACGACGCTCGATGACGCTCAAAATCTCTTCCGGGCGGATCAGCTCACCGTTGGCGCGGTTGATGCGGATGACCTTTTTGCGTCCCGCCATGCGTTCAACTTCCAGCGCCAGTTGGCCCAGGTTCAATTCCGGAACAATGACATAGTGCAGCTTGTCGGTCACGCGCTCTACCAGTTCTTCGGGGAAAGGCCACAGCGTGTGAAGCTTGAGCAGGCTGGCGCGAGTGCCGCGTTCCTGAGCCAGCTTGACCGCCCGCCGGGCAGAACGAGCAGTGGCTCCATAGGCGATCACCAAAACTTCAGCCCGGTCGAGGAATTCGTCAGTTTCGTAATAGAGGATGTCGCCCAGCCCACGTTCGATCTTGCCGAAAACGCGCTCCAGCCAGGGATCGATCTCGTCCAGGCGCTGGGTAGGGAAGCCCAGTTCGTCGTGGATCAGCCCGGTGATGTGGTAGCGGTAGCCTTCACCAAACGGTTTGAGCGCGGGCACATCGTTGGTGACATTTTTGAACGGCTTGTACCACTCGGGCGGCACATCGACGTCGGGCAGTTCCCAGATTTCGAGTTGATCCTTTTCGGGCAGTTCAACCCGTTCGCGCATATGGCCGATCAATTCGTCCATCAGCAGGATCACCGGCGTGCGGTAGCGCTCCGAGATGTTGAAGGATTTGATCGTCAAGTCAAATGTCTCGCGCACCGTCGACGGGCAGAGGACGACGATGGGGTGGTCGCCGTGAGTGCCCCAGCGCGCCTGCATCACGTCGCCCTGTGAGGGCGCGGTGGGCAGTCCGGTGCTGGGCCCGACGCGCTGTACGTTGACGATCACGCAGGGAATTTCGGCGATCGCCGCATAGCCAATGTTTTCCTGCATCAGCGAAAAGCCGGGGCCGCTGGTAGCAGTCATCGATTTGACGCCGCCCGTCGACGCACCAATCATTGCCGCAACGCTGGCGATCTCATCTTCCATCTGGATGAATTTGCCGCCCACTTGAGGCAGTCGTAGCGACATCCACTCGGCGATCTCGGTGGCGGGGGTGATCGGATACCCGGCAAAGAACCGGCAACCGGCAGCGATCGCCCCTTCGACACATGCTTCGTTGCCTTGCATCAAACGGGCGGTCATGGCCTATTCTCCTCTTGAGGTGTGTCATCGGGAATGTCGGTCACAAAGATCGCAAAGTCGGGGCAGTGCATTTCGCACCAACGGCAGGCAGTGCACTTTTCGGGGTAAACAGCCAAAGGATGGCAGTCTTCGCCAAGGGCAAGCACCTGGGCCGGGCAAAATTCGACGCATAATCCGCAGCCCTTGCACCAGTTTTCAAAAAAGTGAACCTCACCTCGGGGAAGCCGCCGCTTTTTCGGTCGGGGTTGTTTCGGCGAGGAGGCCTGTTCGGAAACGCTTTCCTCAAAAACAGGTTCCGGGAACGCAGGGACCTCCTCTGCAACCTGAGGATTCTCAGGTGTATTAGCGTTCGCAGCCATCATTATGTTCCTCCTTGAACATCGAACTCGCTATAATCATACGCAAGCGCGTGCGATTTGTCAAGCAAAACCTTGTTTGTCTTCAGCACACGGGATCAGGATAACCATTTTGAACAGATTGATCATTGGACCGGGCTTTCATATGTACCTATCTGTGTGGAATGGGCAACTGAATGGGCGGCTGCGCGCCCTGGCGGGTGAATTGCGGCTCGATCTGGAGCTGATCGGCAAACAGGTCCTGCCATTCCTGATCGGTCAGATCGCGCGTTTTCTTGAAAACAAGCACGAGCGGGTGCTCATAGTCGAAAAAACTCTGATCGGCGCCGAGATCGTTGATCTCGATCGGGCCGAGGCCGGGCCAGGCGGTGAACCGGGCCTTGAGTTGATAGCCCAGTTGCTCCTGAAGCAGCAGATCATAGTAGCGAATGTCCACCGGGTAGCGCCAGGGCAGCCGCGCCACCGAGAGGTAAATGCGCGGCGTGGCCAGGGTGATATAATCCGCTTCGCGTAGAGACTCGATGATGTGATCCAGCTTGTCCTGGGGCTGCATATCGCTATAGGGCTGCATCCACACATCGCGGTAGCCGTAAGCCTGCCGGTGGAGGTTCAAGGCTGGCAGATTGACCGGGATCGGATCGCCCCAGGCCTCCCAGGTAAAGAAAGAGCCTTTGGGCGCGTTTTCGTAGAACCAGCGCGAGGCAGCCTGCCAGGGGTGTTCTTGAGCATAGACGCGCATATAAGCCACCGACCAGAGCAGGCTGGCGATCAGCGTCAGGGCAGCCAGTCCCCAGCGAACAACCGTCTTACCGGGCAGACGCCACAGCTCGGCCAGCCATCGACCGAGGCGCAGGGTGACGTCGGCGGCAAACAGGCAGAGCAGGGGCGTGAGCGGCAGCATGTAGCGCAAAAATTTCACCTCGATGCGTGCCGTGTAGAGGAAAAAAGGCAGCGCCCAGCCGAGTAGCACCAGAACCCCCGCGCGGCGGGGGTTATCAAACCAGCGGCGTAGCCAGCCCCGGGAACGCTGCAGGAAGCGATCCTTTCTCTCGCCGCCGATTAACTTGGCGACCTGCTCGACCAGCGCCCACAGCGTCCCGCCGACGGCAGCTGCGCCCAGCGCGCCGCCCATGCCCCACACGACCAGGTTTTTGAGCTGAAAAAGATAGGGCGCAGTGTTGACGTACTGGCGGGTGTAAGGCCAGTCGGTCTCGCCGCTGACCATCTTGGCCTGGACGCCGATGGCATGGATGTAGGTGTAGGGATCGCGCAGCGCAAAGTACTCGAACGCGCCAAAGCCGACCAGCCAAAAGAGCAGCGTCGACGGCACGCAGTACAGCAACAGATCGCCCAGGTTGCGCTTGCCGCCCAGCCAGGCGATCCCGTAAGCGGCAGCGATCCCCGCGCCGAGGGTGACGCCGTTGAATTTGCAGGCCATGCTCAAACCGAGCAGCGCGCCCATCCCTAGCGCGTCGACGGTGTGCCCGCCCTGGGCAAAGCGGATGCAGACGAGCAATCCGGCGGTCAGCATGGCTGTCATCAGCAGATCGACGGTCATAAAGTGCGAGAGCTGGATGTGCAGCACGCACAGGGCCAGGAATGCTGCGCCGAGCAGGGCGGTAGTCGCATCAAAAGTGCACTCGCCAATGCGATAGACCCAAAAGACGGTGAGCAGGGAAAAGAGCGCGGTGATGCCGCGTCCAATCAGGCCATAGCTGTAATAATCGTCCAGTACGGGGTTGGCGGTCAGTTTGGACAGGATGACCGCTGTCAGCCGATAGATGTAGATGGGAAACGTGCCGTAGGCCAGGTCGTAATGCTCGTCCTCGCTGCCGGGGATCAGCCGCCGGGGGTTGAGCGCGCTGTAGGCCGGGTCGTTGAGTCGCTGCCAGTTGATGGGCTGGCTTTTTGGCTCCTCGGGCAGGCGAAGTCCGATGTGGCTCATCGTGTTGGCCAGGTGGCGCTCGTCGGGGTGCGGGTAGCCGGGAATGTCGTCATCCCATTTGAGGCCGTACAGGCGAAAGACGGCGGCAGCGATGAGGATCAGCGCGAGCAGAATCAGGGTTCGTTTGTTGGGCATCGATACGGGCCTTTCTGATCGGGATGGTACGCGGGGCTATTTTACTTGAAAACTCGAGTCGAGGCAAAAGGGTGCGATATTTGGCCAGCGTTCGCTTGTTTGAATACAAGTGCTTTCGCCCACCAGTTGAGTGTCGCCTTGTGCTCTCTATTTTAACCGCTCGATACAATTGGCACGGGAGGATCGGGGAGTCAATGGTTTTGTGGAATTAATGAGTCCACTGAAAAAACTCAACGCAGAGGCGCTGAGACGCTGGCGATGGGTACATCGAGGCGCAGAATTTTGACGTTGTTCAAGAAAGTTTGGTGATATTTTAGTGTTCTCTGCGTCTCTGCGTTAAAATAGACTTCTTTCAGGGGAGTCTTCGGATAGGTTCTAAATTATCTTTGTTCGTCTATCCCCTGAACGCTTACCGAGGAAACAGCTCTTATTGGGATGGACTGCGTTTGTGGCTTATCTGGATCGCGCCCCAGACGATCAGGACTAGCGGTACGCCAAACGGCCCCAGGATGACGCCGATCCAGATCGCTGCGTCGACCAGATTCTGGGCGATGCCGCCCAGCACGCCGGTGGCACGGGCAAAAGTTTGGCCGGGACTCCAGGCGTCCGGGGTAGGCGTGGGCGTTGGCGTAGGTACCTGCGGCGACAGGTTGATGGTGATCGTCGAATAGGCGGCGCGGTCCTTGAGGTAGCTCATTTGGCCCTTGATCTCTTCGATCTGGGCGGTGATCTCGGAGAGGGTCTGGCTCACCCGCAGCGACTCTTCGACGGTCTGTGCCTGCTCCAAAAAGGTGCGCACGCGGGCCTCGGTCGCCTCCAGGTTGCGCAGGCGCGATTCGAGGTCGACGTACTGGTCGGTCACGTCGCTGCCGGAGGCGTTCTCGTCGAGCACCTGGACGGCCAGCCCGCGCAAGCGGCGCATGGCTTCCTCGAACTGATCGACCGGCACGCCGATAGTGATGGTGGCGTACTGGAAGGTCTCCTGGTACCAGCTTCGCGAGCTGAGGATGTAGCCAAAGGTGTCGACCACGATCTGTGTAACCCGGTCGATGGCCGTGCCGGTGTCAGCGACGAGCAGTTGCAGGTTGGCGTTCTTGATGATCAGCCGGTTGGCGCGGTACAGCGCGGCCAGCGCGTCGTCGCCGCCGGGCAGGGCGGGGCCGCCGGCGGTGGCGGGCATCAGCGTGGCAGCGACCGCCAATTCGGCCACAACTTCTTTTTCCACCACCTTGGTGACTATTTTTTCCACTTCTTTCTGAACGACGACGGTTTCTTTGACGGCGCGTTCAACTTCTTTCTCGACGATTACCGTCTGGGGCTGGCAGGCGATCAGGCTGAGGGCAACGAGCGCGCCAATGATAAGGTTCAAAACGGCTTTCTTTTTCATTCTTGCTTCTCCTTTTTTTGTGCGAACTGTAGGGTTGATCCATCTGCATGTTTTTTATGCAGCCTGCATGTTTTTTATGCAGCTATCTATTACCCACATCTTTTGCCCAAACAAAAATATCTGGTAAACTATCTTCCCATCTTATGAAGACAGGAAGAGCGTGAAAT
>JAFGJF010000179.1 GCA_016929205.1 Anaerolineae bacterium | reverse complement strand
GGCGGAACCGGTTCTTTGGTAGGTCTCGCGGTTGGAGACACCCATACCGTCGGCGATGGCGGGATGCTGGAAGCCGGGATGACGGCAATCGCGCCGGCCTTGGCCTGGGTATCGATGTACTCGGCAGCAACCCAGCCAAAACTGCCTGACGGCAATCTCACTTTGTACCAGGTGCCATCCCCGGTCCTGGACCAGATCTCAATCTCGTCACCTGGCTCGATAAGGCCGATTTTGTCATAGTTTGTGCCTGGGCCCGCCCTGACGTTCAGGGGATCGATGGCATTCCCTTTTGGTCGAACTTGCACGGCCGCCGTGGGCGTTTTTGTTGGCCACTTGGTGCTGGTCGCTCGCCGGGTGGGCGTCGTCGTTGGTTTGTCGGCCGCCGTCTTTTGGGTTTGGACAGTTGGCGTATTGGTTGCTGTTTGGGTGGCAGACGGTGCTGTGGACGTGACCAAACTGCGTGACTGCGATCCCGAAGGAACCAGCTTTCCAGGAGATGGCAAGGCGCTGCAAGCTAGTGAAAGCAATACCAAGACAACGATCGCAAGGCCAAGGTTTCTCCACACGGGGCAACGACTTGTTTTGACCATTTCCTCCACTCACTTTCTCTTTTTCTGTACAGAGCATTCACGCTGCTGCCAGATCGTGTGCGAGATGTGCGACACCCCCCCCAGGAAAAATAAGATGCTATCCCCCGGAGCAGATGCCGCTCTAGTGAGTGCGTGTCCTCAATCAGGACAAATCCCTTGCGGAGTCTGCAATGGTACGCGTTCAAAACGCAGGGCCAAAACCGGAATGATGGCTGCCATACTTTATCGGTTAACGTCGGCCTTTTATAAGCATAGCATAAAATGCCCGGACTGTCAAAGCGATATTTTGATCGTCATGATTACAAAACTGCAAGTTTGTCTGCCACTTTTACTAATGTTATAATGGTTTTCGATTGGAATAAGGCAATGCGTACTCGAGTTACCCTTGAATTTGCAGGAGGCAAATGTGGCACATCGAAACTTTTCAATGCTCGATTATTTCAACCGCCGGGCCAAGGATTGGCAGCCGCTGCTCTCTTTTCGCGGCGGCAGCAAGGCGGACTGGCAAGCATGGCGCGAGCGTGCCCAGGCAAAGTACGGGGAGCTGTTGGGAGAATTTCCCCCGCCGGTAAACCTGGACGCCGAAGTCGTGAGTGCAGTCGAGGAGGACGGCCTGATCCGCGAGCGGGTCATTTTCGATTCGGAAGAAGACATGTCGGTGCCGTGCGTGGTGCTGCGCCCGGCCAACATGCCCGCCGATCGCCTCGGGCGGGCGATCGTCTGCTCGCACGGTCACGGCCCATTTGGCAAAGAGCCGGTAGCCGGGAACAAGACCACGCCGGAACTGCGGGCCAACATCGCCCTCCATCATTACAACTATGGCGAAGAGATGGCCCGGCGCGGCTACCTGACCATTTGCCCCGACTTGCGCGTGTTTGGCGAGCGCGCAGGTGGCAACGCGTTGTATCCCGGCCGGGATCCGTGCAACGTGCATTTCATCCGTGGCATGATCATGGGAATCTATACGCTGACCCTCAACGTCTGGGATATGAAATGCTGCGTTGACTATTTGCAGACCCGTCCCGAGGTCGATCCGGAGCGGATCGGCATGATGGGGCTTTCACAAGGCGGCACGATGACCACTTTTACGACTGCTGCCGAACCGAGGATCAAGGCCGCGGACATTATCGGCTACGTCAACCCCTGGGAAGGGTTTGGCGTCAATCGTGCCAATTTCTGTGGCTCGCAGATCGTGCCCGATATATTCAAATACTTTGACACGCACGACATTGCCGGGCTGATCGCGCCGCGCCCGTTGTTGATCGAGATGGGCTTTCACGATACCTGCTTTCCGATCGAGGATACCCTCAAGGGATTTGCGGGCGTGCAGCGCATCTATCGCGCGGCCGGGGCCGAAGACAAACTGTGGCAAGAGGTCCATCCCGGGGAGCACGGCTTTGCCGGGAACAAGGCCTATGCGTTTTTTGATCGATATTTATAAAAGGGAAAGATATGAACAAGACCAAGGTCGTCGTTGTTGGCATTGGCGGGCGGGGTTCCTGGGCTGCGAGAAAACTTGCTAGCGACGAAGAACGGTACGAGCTGGTCGCACTGTGTGAAAAGAACCTCGGCAAGCTGGATTATTTCAAACAAGACAGCGGCCTGGAGCGCATCGCCGGTTATGCCTCGATCGCCGAGTGCATTGAAAACGTGGCCTTTGACGCCGTTGTGGTGACCACGCCTGATGGCACGCACGCCGATGTGGCTATCCCTGCGCTGCGGGCGGGCAAATACGTGTTTGTGGAAAAACCGCTCGAGATCACTGCCGAACGGTGCCGGCAGATCATCGAGGCCGATCGCCAGGCGGGCGGCAAGACGTTCGTCGGGTTCAACCTGCGATTTGCGCCGGCCTACGTCAAGATCAAGGAACTGGTCAGTCAAGGTGTGATTGGTCACGTATTGACGATCCAGGCCGACGAGTTTTACGATGGCGGGCGCACCTATTTTCGTCGCTGGAACCGTTTGCGTGTGCACGGCGGCGGCCTGTGGATCACCAAAGCGTCGCACGATTTCGATCTGTTGTATTGGCTCGCCGGTCGCAAGCCGCTTGCCGTCTGTGCCAGCGCCGAGCTGAGTTATTATGTGCCTCGCGCTGATGCGACTCTGTATTGTGCGGACTGTGCGTATCGGGACACTTGTGCCGACAGTTTCTACGTCTACAGAAAAGCCGACAAGAAATCGCTTGCCGAGGTGGCTGCCGAGTATGGCGATCCTCGCCCGGACCTGTGCCTCTATAATGCTGACAAGGACACGTTCGACCACGGGATCGCCACCGTCGAATTCGAGGGGGGACTCTTGGCCACCTATACCTGCAACGTCGTTGCCGGATTGACCGAGCGCCGGATCCGCGTGGCTGGAACCAAGGGCTTGATCGACGGCACGTTGGGTGGGGATGAATTAGTAGTGACGCTGCGCGATCCAACCCATCTTGAGCGCATTCCGCTCAAGACGGATGGCGGTCACGGCGGCGCCGACGACGTGCTTTTCCACGACTTTTACGCGTTCACCCAGGGCACGATGGAACCCAAAGTCCGGCCTGCAGAAGCGGCGGTTGCGGTGTTGATCGGCCTGGCTGCAAGGCATTCCGCGGACACCAGGTCCCGGATCGAGCTTTCGGCCCTACCCGCTTGAGGAACAAAAAAGATGATGCTCACGCGCGCGCACGGAAGGCCTACGAGAGAGCGGGGTTTGACACCTGTCATCAAGATATAGATTACTATATGAGGCTGTGATACGATGTCTTCACATGTGGATCGTAGCGCGTACAAGAACTGGCAGTGGCGCGTGTTCGTCATCGCCTGGCTGAGCTATGCCAGCTTTTACCTGTGCCGGGTGAATATCTCGGTCGCTTTGCCCGCCATTGGGGCGGATTTTGGCTGGGACAAAAGCGCCATGGGGTTGATCGGCAGCACATTCTTGTGGCTCTATGCCCTGGGACAACTGGTCAATGGCGCGCTGGGGCAGCGGGCTGACGCACGTTGGTTTGTTGGCCTGGGCATGTTGGTTTCGTCAGTCTGTTGCGCCGCGTTTGGAGCGGCCAATTGGCTGTGGCTGATGATCGTGTTGTGGGGGCTCAATGGTTGGGTACAGTCGATGGGCTGGGGGCCGATCGTCAAGACCATCTCGGCCTGGTTTGGCAATCGACGGCGGGGACGGATCACCACCTTTTTTGCGCCCTGTTTTGTGCTGGGCCACTTTACGGCGTGGGCGGTTGGGGGATGGATCGTCGATCGCTGGGGATGGCGCTATGCCTTTTGGCTGCCGGCGGTGGTCTTTGCAGGGATGGCTGTGATATGGCTGCTGGGGATTCGCAGCACGCCACAGGCAGCAGGGTTTGATGTCCTGCAAAAAAACGCGAATGGCGACCACGAATCGCTGCGCAGCATTGTGGCTTCGCTGTGGGCGGACTCTCGGGTGCGCTGGGCGGCATTGACCTGTGTCTTTGCCAGTATGATCAAGGATGGTCTGACCCTGTGGGCGCCCTTTATGCTGATCGATCTGGCGGGCGGCACGACCGCCGAGGCCGCGTTGGGAGCCAGTGTGATGCCACTCTTGGGTTTGGCCGGGTCGATGCTGGCCGGCTGGCTGGTCGATCGTGTGTTTGGCACGCGCGAAGCGCCGGTGGTCATCGTCCTTTCGCTGCTCATTGCCGTAGCGATGGTTGGCTTTGTTGTCACACGAGAGAGCGGCTCGCGATGGGCCTTGATCGGGCTTTTGGGCGCGTGTGGGATGCTGGCCTACGGGATCAATGCCGTATTGCTGACCTCTCTGCCGCTGAGTTTTGACCGCACCGGAAACGTGGCCGCGGTCGCAGGGTTTCTCGACTTTGCCGCTTATGTCGGTGGTGGGATGAGTGCCGTCGTCGTCGGGCAGATCCTGGATGGTCGTGGGTGGAACGCGGTGTTCGTCTACTGGTTTGCGGCCACGCTGCTCGCTTCTGGCGGTGGGCTGATCCTGCACAGGAAAAGCCAGGGACACTTGGTCCGAGGCGCAGAGCGAAACGTAACGAGTGAGGGAGGCGGTTGATGGACAAGCGAAATCAAAAGTTGAGAATCGGTATGCTCAAAGCCATGCCGCAAAAGTGGAACCTGGAAGCCAACTGGGCTGTTTTTGAAGCCCAGTTTCACCGGCATGCCCGGGACGATCTCGATTTTTTCATCACCCCCGAGTGTTTCCTGGATGGTTATGCGGTGACCGAAGAAGACTGGACGCCTGAAAGGTTTTTCACCGTGGCACAACACGTCGAATCGAGCAGGTATATCCAGCGCGTGCAAGAGATGGCTCGCCGATCGCGCACGCGGATCGTTTTTGGTTTCACCGAGCTGATGGGCGAGGCCTTTTACAACTGTGCGCTGCTGGTGGGGGCGGACGGCGAAATTGTGGGCAAGTATCACAAGACCCATCTCCAGACCCACGACCTGCGTTTTGCGCCCGGGCAAGATCTGCCGGTTTTTGTGTTGGACGTGGCCTGTGTGGGGATCGTCATCTGCGCCGATCGGCGCTGGCCGGAGACGATCCGCACGCTGCGCCTCAAGGGAGCACAGATCTGCTTGATGCCAACCTATGGGATGTGGCACCTGGACAACGAGTGGTGGATGCGCACCCGCGCCTACGAGAACCAGATGTACGTCTGTTTTACCCACCCCAATGTGGCCTTGATCACCAACCCCAAGGGTGGGATCGAGGCCAAGCTGCAGTCGAACGTGCCGGACGTCCTGGTGCACGAGGTGGACCTGGCCCAGGTGACGGACGACAACCACCTGGCCGACCGGCGGCCAGAGCTTTACGGGGCATTGGTCGAGCCGGTGTCCTAGCTTTTCTGCTGCCGCCTCGATGTACCCGGCATTGTTGGGCACGATCAGAGAAGATGAGGTCGAGCTGGCAGACTATGTCTGACAAAAGTCATATCGCTGGCATCCTTCCTGTGCTATCCTGGTATTCGAACAGCAACGAAACTGCATAGAATTTCGGAAACCGCAAGACAGGAGGATCGAAATGAAGTGGACTTTACAGCCAAGGCACATTCTCGGCAGTTTGCTACTGGTCAGTGTTATCATGCTTGCAGGCTGCCAACCGGCAACGGACAGGCAGACGCCCGCAACGACGACACACACCATCGTGCCGGCCACCGGCACGCCTACTATGGCGCCACTGCTCGCAACTCCTACCCAGCCTGCAGCCCTGGCAAGTTCGACACCGGCTGCTCCTACTCCAGCACCCGAGTTAGCCACGCCGACGCCTGAATTTCCGGTCCAGTTCGCACAAATAGGATTCAATGACGCGCTTGGGGCGCCGCACGACGTCTTTGTATCCGGTGGCTACGCCTACATTGCTGATTCGTACAGTGGCCTGCAAGTGATGGATATCTCCGATCGGGCCAATCCCCATCAGGTGGGCGTTTTTGATCCGACTGGATCCGCCTCGGGTCTGGGGGTATATGTCGCCGATCCCTATGTCTATCTTGCCGACGGACTGGGCCTGCTGATATTGGATGTTTCGGACCCCGCCGCTCCTTTGGAAACGGGCTTTTACGACTCGCTTGGATTTGCGGTCAAGGTGTATGTTTCCGGCGGATATGCTTATGTGGCCGGCCGGGAAGGGGGCTTGAATATCGCCGATATCTCTGACCCGGTTCATCCCCAGCACGTTAGCAACAGTTTTGAGGCAGGGAGCGTCCACGTCCTTGACGTCACTGTTTCTGGTTCTTACGCCTATATCGCCATGGAAGACGACGGATTGGGGGTGGTCGATGTCTCTGATCCTGCAAATCCCCAACAAGTGAGCTTTTTCGATACCGCAGGATCGGCCGAGGCCGTAGCGGTTTCTGGCTTAACTGCCTATTTAGCCGATGGGGGAGGTGGGTTGCGGATATTCGACATTTCCGACCCAGCTAACCCGCAGGAAATTGGTTTCTATGATACCCCAGGACATGCCCAGGATGTGACCCTGTCGGGGACCTATGCGTTCGTGGGAGATGGCTCGAGCCGTTTGCTCGTGGTTCTAGATGTCTCAGACCCGGCAAACCCTCAACTGGCAGGTGAAGTTGAGACGCCGGGTTTCGTCTGGAGCATCGCTATTTCTGACGCGTATGCCTACGTAGCTAACGCGGGGCGGCACGGGATGCTGGTCTTGGGTTTGGACTTTGAGTGATCGCTGGCGGCATTGGATCAGTCGCTTGTTCCGTTGCCGCTTCTATGCACTCGACATGGTTGCGCACGAATTGGGGTCTCGGCGGATCCATACAAGTTGTTTAGGATTCACAATCTTGTCTCTTTATGCTTGGTCATCCATTCTACTCGACAAGTGGCACGTCATAGGTGTGCATATCTGCTGCCTTTTGGATCGTCAGCGCAATGCGGGCGGCGCGCAAGACGTGATCGGTACACAATTCATTCTCGCTCAAGTTGCCGTTGATGTCGTTGATAAAGGATTGTAGATATCCACCTGGGTTACCCTCCGACAGCGGTTCGTGCCGCATGCCATTTTCCCCGTTCAGAGCGATGGTCACCTGACGCGCCGCGTATGCCGTCTCGATCACACCAAGCCGTCCCCAAAAGGTCGTGCGCCAGTAAAAGGGCAGCGCATATCCCGAGCTGTCCGGGGCCATATAGGAGGCGTCACCGAGTACGCCGCAGCCGTTGTCCATGGTCAGCATCATCTGGCCGGCGCCCTGGAAGTGGGGAAACTCGGGGGCAAAGGCATTCCAGCAGCGGGCGGCGTTGACCGTCTTGAAGCGCAGGCCGGTGATCCAGGGGATGGCGTCGATGGCGTGGATGGCGATGTCGTTGATCGTGCCGCCGTGCTGGTCCGGTTCGAAATACCACGCTGCTCGTTTGCCCAGGAGCAGGGGATGCTGCCCGCCAAAGGAAACGGCGTGGACCTCGCCAATCGCGCCTCGTTGGACCAGCTTTCGAACGGTGATGAATGGCGCTGAATCTCGCATGTCCAGCATGCAGCCGACCTTGAGGTCTTGTGCTGCGGACACTCTTTCGATCTCGTCCAACTCGTCCAGGCTGGTACAGAGCGGTTTGTCGCCGATCACGTGCTTGCCTCGGGACAGGGCTTGCACGATCAGGCTGCCGCGCCGGGCATACACATCGCCAACGGCGACGGCGTCGCAGGCGGTTTCCTCGAGCATGGCCTCAAAACGATTGTGGGTGATGTCGACCATGCCTTGTGCCGCCATCTGCTCGCGGGTAACCGGATCGCCTTCGCACGCCGCCACGACCTCGATCTCGTCACTCTCGGACGCGCGGCGGTAGAGATCGAAAATATGTCCGTGTCTAAAGCCGGCAAATGCCAATCGAATGCTCATTGTGTTCTCCATATCTGTGATGCGTGAAGCGTGAAACGTGATGCGTGCGGCGGGGATACACCGCCTGGATCGCGGGCATCTTGCCGCATTGTGCAGGTGAGTGCGAGAGTTCAGTGCTGCCTGCGATTCGTGATGGGACTAGGTTCTGTTGACATTTCGGATTACGCTTTGGTTGTCATGCCCGAATGTCTTTATCGGGCATCCATCCGGCTCTGCCGGGCATCCATCCGGCTCTGCCGGGCATCCATCCGGCTCTGCCGGGCATCCACGGGTACAAAAGAAGCTGGATTCCCGCCAAAAACGTGCGGGAATGACACCAGCCTGCATTCAACTCGTGAAAAATGGCAAATTGGGCCGTTTATATCAAATATCAACCTTGCGTGAATTGGGGCAAATACGCGCGATGCGCATCCATCAACTCTTTGAACAGCGATTCGATCCCGTGTAAATCGAGCCGGGCCTGCGTTTGTGGATCCTGGACGAGGGCCTGCAGGGCGGTCTCGACTGATCCTGTCAGCGCGGCTTGGGCCGTAAGCTGTTGCGCCGCTGCGTGGCTCCGCAGCGTTGCCGCCAGAGGTTCGGGCAGGGCACCCACGTGCACCGGTCGCACGCCGTAGCCGTCGACCAGGCTGGTCACCTCGACGACGGCATCGTCCGGCAGGTTGGGGATTGCGCCACGGTTGAGCACATTGAGGCCAAACAATGCCTGGCGATGGGTCAACAGCGCTTCGATGATCTCGATTACTTCAATCGCTTCCGCTTTGGGCAGCACGTCCAGCGAAATTTCTTGGCCCTGCTCTGTGCCCCACGATTGCACCAATTCCTGCCAACGGTGCATGCGCGCGCGTTCGTGTTCCATATCGTGCACGTGCAGGCCATATTGCATTTCGAGCCCTTGCAGTTTGCCCAGGTACGGTTCGACCAGGTGGCTCAACATTGGGAAAAACTCGGTCACGTGGCTCCAACAATAAGGCAGCACGCCATATCTTTCCAACATCCAGCGCTGCACGACAGACTCGGTGCGATCCAGGATCAGCGGAAAGGCGCTGCGCCCATCGGTCAACCGTACGTCGAGCATAAAGGCACAGTGGTTCAGCCCGGCAGCGGGCGCCGGGAGGACGAGCTGCGACGGTTCCACTCCGGCCCATTCGGCCAGGTAGCGCGGGTTTCGTGTGATGGATGGGCACGAGCACAGGCCTACCGATTTGATTTCGGGCCTGTGCTGCTTGAGTGCGGTCATGATCGAAGAAACAGGGTTCGAATAGTTGAACAACCACGCTTGAGGGGCCACCTCGGCCATGTCATCCACCACGCCTGCCAGCACCGGAATGTGTCGAAAGGCGCGCATGATCCCGCCCGGACCAACCGAGTCGCCAATACACATATAAATGCCGTACTTGGCGGGAATCTCGATATCTTTTTCCCAGGCGTCCATCCCGCCGACAGAAATGGCGGTGATGCAAAAGTCCGTACCGGTCAGGGCCTGGCGCTGGTCAGTCGTGCTGGTAACGGTGAGATCGACGCCCTCGTTTTTTACCAGCGCGCGGCACAGCCGGTCCATGATCTCCAGTCGGCGTTCGTCGATGTCCATCAGCACGATGGTGCTGCCGCGAAGCGGTTCCGAGTTGATAAACAGACGCATCAACTGGGGCACAAAGGTGCTGCTGCCGCCGCCAATGATCGTGATTTTCTTTCTCATTTGGCTGCCCCGGCGACAAACTCGTCCAGGCGAACCTCTCGACCGGTTTTGGCCGATTCATAGATTGCCAGGATCAGCTCGACGGACTTGCGCGCGCTGGCCCCGGTGATCATCGGCTCGCGACCCTCGCGGATGGAGAGGCAGAGATCGTCCACCTGGGCCTGGTGCCCCGCGCGTCCGATCGCCGTAGGATCGGCCGTTGCGCTCAGCGCCTCCCGCGTCACGCATTGTTCGGGATCGTTTTGTGCTCTCACGCTTCTGTCCTCGGATACGGCCCACTTTTGGATGCCGTTGTCGTCGAGAACGATCGTGCCCTTGTCGCCGTGGAAATGAAAAGCCGTCTTTTCGCCGGGATTGGACGAGGTTGTGCCTTCGATCACGCCAAACGCGCCGTTCTTAAAGGTGACCAGGGCCACGCAGGTGTCCTCGACCACGATGTCGCGCACCTTGGCTTCCGCCTTGGCGTAGACGCTCTCCACGTCACCCATTGTCCAGGCCAGCACGTCGATGCCGTGAACGCCCTGGTTCATCAGCGCGCCGCCGCCATCCAATTCCCACGTGGCGCGCCAATCCGCCGATGTGTAATAGTCGGGCGAGCGATAATACTTGAGATAGGCGTCGCCCAGCGTCATCTGCCCCAGCAGCCCTGATTGAACGGCCTGGCGGACCCTTTGCGTTGTTTCGTAGGTGCGCCGCTGGAAAATAACTTCCAGCTTGACCCCGGCCTTTTCCACGGCGGCAATCATGGCGTCTATTTGTGGCACGGTGATCGCCATCGGCTTTTCGCACAACACGTTCACGCCCGCTTGAGCGGCGGCGATGGTCATCTCGGCGTGCAGGCCCGATGGGGTGCAGATGCTGACGGCATCAAGGCTCCCTTTTTCGAGCATGTGCTTGTAATCTGGGTAAAAGGTTGCGCCGTATTTTTGGGCAAAGGCCTGGCCTTTGGCCACGTCGACGTCGCAAACGGCGACCAGATCGGCGTATGGGCTGGCGATGACCGAATCGGCGTGCCAGGGCGCGATCACGCCACAGCCAATGATGCCCCATTTGAGTTTTTCTGACATGTTTTTTCTCCTTCTCGTTGTGTGTTACTTGACTTTTGGGATCTCTATCGGGATGGTTTTGCCTTTTTGTGCCTTGCTTGCATCTGCCGCTTCCAAAAAAGCGACGATCTCGAGCGTTTCCTGGATGTCGATTGGCGAGGTCCGGGTCTCGAAAAACGAGATCACGTTTTGCAGCATCATGTAATAGTAGGGCGGTGTGGACTGGGCGAGGCCGCATCGGGTGCCCTGATCGGTGTGCACCACGCACCCAAATGCACTTTTGTCAAAGCGCGTGCCTTTGAGGATGCCGGTGCGCCCGTCGCACCATTCGCCGATCACGACGTCGACGTCGGCGCGGTGGACGCACTGCACGCTTGTACATCCTACGCCCATAAAGGCGAACAGCATTTCGGCGCTGTGGATGCCGTACCAGAACAGCCCCGGATAATCTTCGAGGATGGCCGCCGGGCCAAAGGCCTCGCAAGAGAAAACCGTCTCGTCTGCACCTGCCAGTTCGGCGATCCCCGCCGCGTAACGCAGCGAAGAGCAGGACATGATCGGCGTGCCGGTCTCGCAGGCCAGTCTGGCGATCGCCAAGGCGTCGTCGAGCGAGGTGGCGAAGGGTTTGTCGATGTAGACCGGTTTGCCCACGGCCATCTGTTTGAACTGCTCGAGGTGCTGGCGCCCGTCGACGCTTTCCAACAGGATCGCGTCGACGTCTCGGGCCAGGGAGGGAATGTCGTCGACCAGGGCGATCCCATAGTCATCTTGGAGCTGTTTGGTAAATCCCTGAACCCGGTCGCGGCTGAGCGAGAACTGCCCCGAACCACCCGCGTAGGCGGCCACGATTTTTGCTCCAGAGATGTGATAGTCATGATCCTGGTCGTTCAAGATTTTGGTAAAAGCAACACAGTGGGACGTGTCCAGGCCAACCATACCGATTTTCATTGTCGATTTCATCGTCATATCCTTCCTACAGTCGTGCGCAAAGCGTCTCGGTCATCTCCCGCGACGGCGCGTCAATCCCCAACTGCCCATTTCCGGCGGATCCCCGGGATCGCCGGCGAGCAGTTCTTGATAGTGTTCGGCGACCTTGCGGAACGCCGCCGCATATTCTTCGATGATCTGGAGGCGGTAGCGTTTGAACCAGGGAATGGCGAACGTTTTGTTCTGAATCCCTTCGCTGACGGACAGGCTGCCCAGCGGCTGCCGGACGTCCACACCTTCCGGCAGGTTGGCGATGCGCGTCGGCCTGCCCTGCCTGTAGATGTCCAGCGTGTTGAATGCCGGGTGCAGGTGCAGCGCCTTGTTGCACCCCGGCGAGCAGCGCGCGCCTTCGGCAGACACGGCCTGGCAAAACCGCGAGATCGACAGGCCGCCCAACGCTTCTGAGCGATAGAGCCCGTGCGCGGCGTACCAGCCGCCCTTGGTCATCCCTTCGCCCTTGGGGCGGTGGTCGCCGAGCCCGGGAAGACCTTCCAGCAGATCCCAGAAATGGTTCATGGCCCGTCTGTACCCGACATCTTGCCCGCGCGCAGCACGTCCAGGACAGCCTGTTCAATTTCGGGAGTGACGATCGGCCAGTTGAACACATCTCCCGGATCGCTTTGGATGGCCTGGGGACCGCCGAACAGCGCCAGTTTGCTCATGTCTGTCCTCCTTGCTGCTCTATGATTTCGGCTGCGGCGTCCCGGTCGAGGTACAGGGTGGCATGGGGCGTGTGGCGCAAGATCGAGGCCGGGCAGGCCGTGCTGACAGGGCCGAGCAGCGTCTCGCGCACGGCCTCCGCCTTGCGCGTCTCGGGCACAATACAGATCATGTGTTTTGCAGCCCGCAGTGCGGGAATGGTCAGGGTAAGGGCATGGGTTGGCACCTGATCTAGTGAGGCGTAATGCCCCTCTCCCACCTGTTGGCGACGGCTGGCTTCGTCCAGCTTGACCTCTTTCATCCACACCGGGTCGTCAAAATCGGCGACCGGGGGCTCGTTAAAGGCGACGTGCCCATTCTCGCCGATCCCAAGACAGCACAGATCGATTGGATTGGCTTTGAGCAGCCACTCGTAGGCCCGGCAGGCAGCCTGAACGTCGGTCGGATGGCCGGGCACGGGATAAAACTCACCAACCGGCACGTGGTCGAGCAAATGCCGGCGCAGGAAAAGGGAGAAACCGGCCGTGTGGCCCGGCGGCAGGCCAAGATATTCGTCCATGTGAAAGACGTTCACCGCCTGCCAGTTGACGCCGGGCGTCTCGCGCAAGGCGTGCAAAAAGGTCAGTTGTGAGTTGGCACAAGCCAAGATGACGTTGGCGATCCCTTGCCTGGCGATGGTGTGACGCAGGATCGCTGCCGCCTGTGCCGCAGCAGCCTGGCCCATCTCTTGATTGCTGCTGTATACGCGAACGGCGAGCTGATCGTAGGTTAATTCTGCTGCTGGTTTTATAGACGGTGCTTGTGCCATCGTTCTTGTCCTTGCTCTGCCAGACGTTTGAACCGGTTAGCGGGAAAAGATCTTGGTATTGGTCTTGCTTGATGTTTGCTATTCAGGAATCAATTTGAGTGCGTTGCCGGCATAAATCTTGGATAACAGCTCGTCGGGCAATTCCAGCGAGTTCAAGAATTGTCGGAGCCGGTCGTCGAAATAGTCGCGGGCAAAAAGCAGTCGATCCTGAAATTCGAGCAAAAAATCCACGGCAAATTTGGGGTCGCGCTGCAGCGCGTTCAACCCCGATCCCGCGGATAGGTCGGCATAGAGATTGGGGTACTGTCGAAACAGTTGGACGGTTTTTCCGCCGGGAACGACCTTGCCCTTGGGATAAGAGACCTGGTCAAATTGATCGTCGTTCGAGATGTGGGCCCAGAAACCGGGGGCGTGGCCGATGAAAATGGTTCCCGGGCAGGCGCGAATGGCGCGCTCAAAAGCCTCGATGCCGCCGCCGTACCACCAGTTGGGGCGTGGGTAGGTCTGTCCCCGGTCAAATTCGTAATCGATGTGCACCGTGACCGGCAGCCCTTTTTCGCCGCAAAAACGGAAAAGGCGCAGGGCATCGGGATTGTCGTACATCATTCGCAGCTTGAGTTCGCCATAGACCTGCACGCCATGGATCTCGATCGCCGCCTGCAACTGGTCGATGGCATCGGGTCGCCGTGGGTCCGGCGCGTACCCGAGCACGAACCGGTCGGGCGCGCGTTCTTTGTAGTCCAGGCACCTGGAAAAGGGGATCGGGCCACGGGCATCGCGAAGTGAGGTGTAATTGTAGGTCGGGTCGTATTCGTCGTCCGGCGACTCCCAGCTCAACAGCCAGGTTTTGTCGATAGCGTACTGGGCCATGTTTTCGAGAAACCGGGCCAGGTTGTGTCCGTGCCAGTCAGGGTGATTGTGAGCGTCAATGATCATGGGTGTGCTCCTATCTGTTCCGGGGCAACCGGTTTGGCCGTGCGGCCAAAGGGAACCTCGACCGGCAGCGTCTCGGCATCATAGATGGTGCGCCCTCGGATCACGATGCGCTGCGGGATGAGGTCGGGCGCGTCACGTTTCCAGCGCCAGACGACAAACGTAGCCGGTGTGCCCGGGCTGCCCAAAGGCCGGGCGAGGTGTGGGATGTTCATCAACGTCCCCGGCACCTGCGTGGCGTGAGAGATATAGTCAGCAGGCGTTTTGTCCTCGTCGACAAAAGATGCCATGTTCGCCAGGCACCGCGCCAGCGGCACGGCCGCACCGATCAGGATCGGCGACCGGTAAAATCCAAAACGGCCCGAGGGCGTCATCTGTGCGATCGCATCCCCGTGTTGGTACAAACCCGGCGGCGCTCCGGCCATGCTGATTGCGTCGCTGACCAGGATTAATTTGTCCCTGGGTTTGGCCCGGTACAGGACCTTGGCTGCTGCCGGTGGCAGGTGATGACCGTCGGCGATGATGCTGGCATACAGCCGGTCTTGCGCGGCCTGTTCCCAGAGCACGTTGTGGTGGCGATCCATCGTGGGCATGCACCCGTTGCCCAGGTGGGTGACGCTGCGCGCGCCGGCCTGTAGGGCTTGATAAATGGTTGGCCCATCTGCCTGGTGGTGGCCCAGGCAAACGACCACGTTTCGGTCAGCAATTTCGCGGATAAAATCGAGCATCCCTTCCACTTCGGGCGCGACGGTGAGCATTGTGATCCGGTTCCCGGACGCGGCTTGCAGCCGTTCGAACTCGGTGATGCTGGGTGGTGTGACGTGGGCGAGCGGATGTGCGCCGCGCGGCCCGTCGAGCGGCGAAATCCAGGGCCCTTCTTGATGGATCCCGGCGACCATGGCCGCCACGTCCGGGTAAGCGCGGCAGGCGGCAGCGACGTTATCCACCGCCGCCCGCATCGTTTCCGGCGCGTCGGTGGTGACTGTCGGCAAAAAGTACGTGCTGCCGCTCAAGGCGATCGACCAGCACAGGTCCCGAATCCCGTCTGGTCCCAGGTCAACGTCTTTGAATCCACGCCCCCAGTAGCCGTTGATCTGCACGTCGAACAGGCCAGCCGTACAAAAGATGTCCGGATCGTCCGGCACCTGCCCGAGTTCGTCTTTTTCCGGCTGCCGCTTTGTGGTAAACTGCTCGCCCTGCCATTCCAAAACGGCCACATCGTCGACATCGCCGCCGGGACGCAGGCGGCCGACGAGCCTGGCCCGTTTCGGCGGATCGGGCCAGATATAGTCTGTAGACATGTGTCGCTCCTTTAACCCGATAACGCGTAAGCTTGCTCCACTTTGGTAAAAATGGCAACGGCATCCGCGGCGTCGGTGTCTCCCCAACTCTCGGAAAAATAGAGGTTGAAATGGCTGTCCATCGCGGCCTCGGCGTTGGGGCATGGGAACTGGCGGTTGGCGTCCCCTTTGTAGTCGGGGCTGGCCCACGGGTACCCGCTGCTGCCAAATACGCGCCGCTTGACAAACCACACCATAGTGTGCGGCAGCGCGGCTTTGTAATCAGTGGCAATCGAGAGTCCCTCGGCCGACAGCGCCTCGCAAAACTGCGCCTTGTCGCAGCCTGCCCGCTCGGCGTGAAAGCGCAGGCGCAGGAACCAATAGCTCGGTTTCGCACCAGCGATCGGCGCCGGGAACGAAACAGTTTTCAAACCGGCGATGCCTTGAGCCAGTTTTGCCGCCACCGCACGGCGGCGGGCGATGTTTTGTGGCAGTTTTTTGAGCTGCACCCGGCCGATCGCCGCTGCCAGGTCGTT
>JAFGJF010000178.1 GCA_016929205.1 Anaerolineae bacterium | reverse complement strand
GTCAGCTCGCACCGGAAAATACTGGGCAAAGGTGCCCGGCCGATTGAGACCGAAATGGGCCATCGACGCGCACAAATGTCCCCAACCACGACGGCAGTTATGGCACTGCCCGCAGGGATGGACCGGATGCGCGGCAACGCGGTCGCCGACGCGAAATGATGAGACTCTATTCCCAACTGCCACCACCGTGCCCGCGCCTTCGTGCCCCAGTACGACGGGCAGCTCGATGCCAAAAGGGTTCTCGCGGATGTCGTTGAGGTCCGAGGTACAGATCGTCGTCGCACCGGTCTTGATCAGCAGTTCGTCCTCGCCAATCCGAGGCAGATCGATCTCGACCAGGTTGACCTGGCCAATGGCCTGGAATTGCAGCGCTTTCATACGCTTTTCCTCACGCCGGCAGAAACGGATCCGTCTTTTCGATTGTCATACAGGCCAACCATAGCCACGCTGTTGGCTGGAAGCCAAACCTGGCATTCATAGTCTTGTTGTGCATAGGTTTCTCGCTGCTCAACCGGAACAAGTTCCAATTCTTGGGCATTCCATCGCCTTTGGTCATCGATGCGATACACAACGAGCTGTTTTACGCCGGGTCGTAGATGAGAAAAACGCACCGTCACCACGCGGTCGCGCTGCTCATCCAGGCTGTGGTTTGTCACCAGAACGGATGTCCCTCTGGGGCAGCGACCGGCCAGAACGCGTACGGCAACATCGTTTGACGAGGCTGCTACCTGCTCCTGGCCCAGCCTTGAGAGGATCAGGTACACAAAGTATTGGGGACGGACCTCCCCATCCACGCCGAAAAGCCCCAGCCGGTGTGGCACCTCGTTCCAATGGTGGACCATATTCGCCATTCCCGCAGGCGAGAAAAAGGGTGCGAAATCTTGCGGATAACAGACCTGATCCCAGAGGTGATAGTAGAAAGACCAATCAAGACCGGCTTGGCGCATCTCGATGATGGCGGCGGCAGTCATAGCAGCCCGCCTCAAATCAAAAGCGCGATCCTCGGTGGCGTCTCGGTTTTCGTCCCCGTTCCAGGCAGATGGGAATTGACTCCACTCGGTCACCATCAGCTCCGGCCGGCGGGGCAAATCGGCAACCAGCAGGCGGGCGATCTGTGCCTGGTAGCCGTGACGGCCCGGATCGCTGTGATAAAGATGCCAGGAAATAAAATCCAATTGCGACCCGTTCTGCCGGCAGTAGTTGATGAACCCCGGCAGTGGTTCGGCATGCATCGCAGCCATAGCCGGACCGCCCACCCTGGCTTGTGGAAACGCGTCCAGAATGGGCTGAACGGTCATCGTATAGTACCCGACATAGGCCTGAGGATTCCGGATCAGATAGGGACTGCCGCCACTCTCGCCAATATCGACCTCGTTGCCAATCTCCCAATGCGTCACGACCGGTTTCTCAACCGAGTAGCGCCGGACGAGTTCGGCGATCACATGCTGCCACTCTTGCACGTTATTGGGCTGCCAGATAGTGTGATCAATTTCCGGGTACAGTACCGGGGGCTTGATCGTGATGGCAGCCACGACCCTGGCACCGGTCCGAGCCAGTGCGGCCATGTACGGATCGAGCCTGCGCCAATCAAACCGACCATGGTCGGGATAGATAGCAAAGAACTCTTGGAGAAAAATCCGGATCAAGCGCGGCTGCAATTTGGCTACGCCGGTGACGACACGATCCGGCAAGGGCAGCCAGTTGATCCCGCCATGCCCCACCGAGTGTCGCCAGGTCTCCAGAGAGCCAACAATGGTTTGAGCGTCGATATCGATCATCGTCATCAGAACTCTCTCTTTTTTGGAAACAAACGCTTACGGTAGAATAGGATAGGGTTTGATCGCCCCTCGCGCGCGCATCGGCGCGAACGCCTCCGCATAGTCGCATCCCACCTGCTGGCCCCAGTATCCATCCGCGCGGTGGCACAGGCGATCGAACCCGGCCCCGACCGCCTGCTGCATTGCCGTTTCCTGCGAACGGTGCAGGCTCAACAGCGCGATTTTGTCCGCCTCATAGTCCGAGATATCCACAAAGTGTGTCGCCGGAAAGTCAAACGGGCCATGCGGAGCGACCATGAATATGGCCGGGTGTGCCGCCAGCGGCCTGGACTCGGTTGGCAGCACCGGCAGGCAGGATTGCATCGCACAGTGCCGCACCAGCGACGAGACAGTCGTGTGATCGAGGTTATAGTCCTCGTCATAGTGCGTCAAGATCAGGTCGGCCTGCGTTTGGCGGATCGCCTCGATCAGTTTCATCCGTACCTCGGGTGTGTCGTACAAGAACTCATCTGGCTCGCGCAGGTTGAGATACGTCGCGTCGAGGCGGCGAGCCAGGTCGCTCATCTCGGCGTGGCGAATACGGTGCGCCTCTTCCGGATCGATGTCCGGCTGCTGGACAAACCCTTTCGCCCCGTCGGTGACAGTGACGAAAAAGAGCCGGTCGCCTCGGGCACGGGCCTTGAGCATCGTGCCCAGGCAGTGCATCTCGTCGTCCTGGTGGGCCATAATCGAAACCACGTTCATATTTTCTCCTACGGATTATAGCTGGAGTCTAGACTATTTTGAGAAACCAGGTTTCTAGCGATTAATCCATACTCACGTCATAAAAGACAAATTGCTCGCCTGATGCTAAAGAATCCAAAAAGGGCGCTCGCACGTATCCGTGTGGAGATCGAAGCGCAGCCGGTGACGGTCGCTGTGCTCGGGCTTGACCCATTCCTGGATCACCGGAGAATTCGTTTTGCTGGGCACCGCGCCGGTCAAGATCTCGTCGCCCGTTTCACGCAGGATCTCGACCAGTTCTTGTGCGAACTCGCCGCGCAGCCCGGCATAAGCGGGATTATCCGCCAGGTTATGCTCTTCCCACGGATCGGCGAGCAGATCGTAAAACTCGACTGGCGGCGATGAATTGCCGAACAAGGGCCACTGCTCCAGTACGTCGCGTTCAAAGGCGAAACGCCCGACGAAACCGCCGTCGAGGTAGGCCGGATCGCTGGTATAGTTGCGAATGAATTTATAGCGCGCCGTTCGCAGACAGCGTCTTGGGGTATAGACCTGCATACCGCCGCGCTGCCCATAGGTAAAGGATGAAACCACGTGTTCGCGCGGCACATACGGCTGGCCGTTTAACAGGCCCAAAAAGCTGCGTCCCACGATGCCGGGCGGTGAGGAAAGATGACACAGCTCTGCCAGGGTTGGATAGAGGTCCAGGTTGCTCAACAGTGCATCACACCGCTGCCCGGGCCGGATCGAGGGGGGGTACTTGATCAACAGTGCCGTCCGGATCCCGGCATCGTACAGAGTGTGCTTGGCGCGGGCATAAGCGATGCCGTGATCGGTGACAAAGACGACGACCGTGTTTTGCTCAAGGTCGTGCGCTTTGATGGCATCGAGGATACGCCCGATGTGGGCGTCCAGGATCGTGATCTGGTGACACAGGCTGGCCAGGTCCTTGCGCGTCGTGGGCACGTCGGGCACCGTCGGCGGCACCTCGACACGATCGAGCAGGGAGGGATCGTACATGTGGCCAAAGGGGCGGTGCACCCGGTGAAAGGAGAAATGCGCCAGGAACGGCTGCTCGGCCGCACGCCACCTTGCCGCAAAGAACCGGGATATTTTTTCCGATTCCGGCTCATCATCCAGTTTGTGCCGGTAGCCGGCCCATTCGAGCGTGCCATTACTCTTCCACTGCCCGCAGTGAAAGGTCTCGTAGCCGTGTTGGGCAAACAGGCACGCCAGCGGGAGGGCATCACCTCGTGGTTCGTAGCTCGTGTTGCCATAGACATCCAGGCTGTGGGGATAACGACTGGTCCACAGTCCCAGGCGGCTGGGGCCACAAATGGGACAGACGGCGATGTGCTGCGCAAACAGCGCACCTTCTTGGGCCAGGCGATCGAGGTTGGGCGTACGGACATAGTCTCGCCCGTAGCAGCCGAGCCAATCTCCCAGATCGTGGCAGTCAATGAGGACGACGTTGGGTCGGTTCATATTTGGGATGTCTCCAAGCCTCAAAGGCTGGTTCATCGTAGATCTGGATCGGCATGGCCGTGTAGCTCCTTTGCCGGGCACGATGGGTGTAGCGAGTGAATACTAGCACGAGCGTCGCTTGTTGTCAAGTATCTTTGATCTTTGCTATAATGGTATCAGGAATTTCTGCCCTTGCCCAAGCAGGGCTATGTTGCACCGCCGGAGAGGAGTCCCCTCATCTGCTCAGTGCCGGCGGCCGGACTCAGGCTACCGCGAAGGACCTTTATCTCATCAGCTTGGGCGAGGAGGCATACGCGATGTTCGACTCGTTGGAATAGGAGCATTCTTGAACGAGATCCAGACCTCGATCACTCGAGAAGTGACGGTACCGAGACCGTTCTTCCGTAGCGATGCGTATCCATTCTACTCGATCATTTACCCTCACGCCGAACACTATCGGGGAAGGACGTATGTCGCCTTTCAACATACGAGAATGGATCCCTACGTCATGGCGTTCGATCATGAACAAGGAACCTGGTCAAACGCTGTGCGGGTCGCCAGCAACCCGATCGGTGACCACGATACGCACGGGAACCCGGCTTTATGGGTCGACGATAAGGGCCGGATTCACCTGATTTACGGGTGCCACGGCGGCCCGGCCCTGCACGTTCGCAGCGCCAATCCCCAGGACATCACTTTGTGGGAACCGCTGCCGGATGCGGCACCGAAATGCACTTACCCTCAGATCTCCCGGTTCGGGAACGGCGATTTGCTGTTCTTTTTCCGCTCGGGAACCCACAGTATCAAGGAACAGCACCATGGGCCATGGGGATTCAAGATCTCGAGAGATGGCGGCAATACCTGGGGTACATTTCACCGGGTAACCAACGGGCAGGGCGACATCTATGCATCCTCGGCGATCGGACCGGACGACACCCTTCACGTGTGTATGGTCTGGGAAAGCCCGCCCAGGATCGGCCGTCAAAATGTGTATTACGTCTGTCTCGATCGCGCCGGCAAGCCGCGCAACGCTGCCGGGGCGGATTTACCCATGCCCTTTGGCCTCGCCGATCTGGACGAGCGTCGCTGCAAGATTTATTGCACCGGCGGCGATCAAACGACCTATACGCCGACGATGGCGTTCTCTGCCGATGGAACGCTTTGGGTCGCCTTTCCCAGCGTTGGAACCCGTGAATTCATTTGCGGC
>JAFGJF010000177.1 GCA_016929205.1 Anaerolineae bacterium | reverse complement strand
TTTGCCGCCCTGGCCAACGTGCCCCCGGGCACACCCTTTTTTCCGGCCGCTTACCACAACGGCAGCGAACCGTTCTTTTCACTCGCACTCGAGTCGGCTGATCTGGCCGTTGACGCCTGCCAATCGGCACAAAACGCCGAGGAGGCACGACAGCGCCTGATTTCGGCAATCGAACTACAGGCCCAACACCTCGTCCCCGTTTCAGAGCGATTATCGCGACAGCATAGGCTGCGCTTTGGCGGCCTGGACTTTTCACTGGCCCCTTTTCCAACCCCAGAGATCAGCATCGGTGCCGCCCTGGAAGCATTGACCGGACAGCCGGTCGGATCGGCCGGTACGTTAGCCGCCGCAGCCACGCTCGCCAGCGCGCTCGATCAGGCCCAATTCCCACATACCGGATTCTGCGGCTTGATGCTGCCCGTACTAGAAGATTCGGTGCTGGCGCAGCGCGCGGCCGAGGGACGTTTGAACATTGGCGAACTGCTGCAATGGTCGGCAGTGTGTGGTACCGGTCTGGATACAGTTCCCTTGCCCGGCGACGTTAGCGAGCACGCGCTGGCAGGATTACTGTTTGACGTGGCCGCCCTGTCCACACGCCAGCAAAAGCCGCTCACCGCACGGCTGATGCCCCTGCCCGGCAAAGCGGCTGGAGACGCCGTACACTTTGACTTTAGTTATTTTGCCGACGGCGGCGTGCTGTCGCTGGACGGCGGAGCGGGCAGGCTTTATCAAACCGCCCGGTTAGCGCTGCATCCCAGATGATACCGCATAGAATACCTGGCCACAAACGACAAAAAGAGGTATAATACCACCCACCGATGCATGAATTGTCCATTACCGAAGAAATCCTGCGCATTGCTATCGAGCACGCCGAACGGGCAAACGCAAAACGGATCACCGATGTGCATCTGGTCGTCGGCGACCTGAGCAGCGTCGTCGATGATTCGGTGCAGTTTTATTTTGATTTTCTGAACCCGGGCACGCTTGCCGAAGGGGCACAACTGCACTTTACCCGGATCAAAGCCCGGCTCAGGTGTCGAAAATGCAGTCTCGAATTCGAACCGGAAGGAATGGACTGGAACTGCCCCAACTGCGATGCAATCGGCGGCGACATCCTGGCGGGAAAAGAGTTTTTTCTCGACAACATCCAGGTTGAGTAAAATGTGTGAGGAGCGTTGTTCATGGCTCGAGTCCAAGTTGTAGAAAACATTCTCAAAGCAAACGACAAAATCGCCTTTCAAAACCGGCTTGTCTTGGACAAGCACCACGTTTTTGCCGTAAACCTGATGGCCTCGCCGGGCGCGGGCAAGACCAGCCTGGTGATGCGCACCATCGAGGCAATGCGTGAAACAGTGCGCATCGGTGCAGTAGATGGCGATACGGCATCGCAGATTGATGCCGACCGGGTCGCCACAACCGGCGTGCCCGTGGTGCAGATCAACACCGGCGGCGGCTGCCGGTTGGACGCGAATATGATCCAGCCAGCATTGGAACAACTGCCGTTGGAAGCGATCGATCTGTTACTAATCGAGAACGTCGGCAACCTGGTCTGCCCGGCAGGACTAAAATTGGGCGAGCACATCAACGTCGTCATTTCCAGCATCCCTGAAGGAGACGACAAGCCGTACAAGTACCCCAACATCTTTACCCAGGTCGATGCTGTTATCATCAACAAGATCGACCTGCTGCCCTACCTCGACTTTGACCTGAAAGCCTTTGGCGAGTTGGTCAAAGGGCTGAATCCTCGCGTCAAGGTCTTTGAAGTCTCGTGCAAGACTGGCGAGGGTATCGAGGCGTGGACGACATGGCTGCTAGAGATGCGCGCAAATCAATGAAAAATCTGTTTCGGGAAACGTCACGCTCTTGTATCAGTGATGTCATTCGAGAGGTCGATGAAACGAAAGCGTTTGTAGTTTCAAAAGGTGAAAACATTCGTGTCAGGCGCATCGTCGACAGGCTGGGATTCCGGCTTGTCAAAGAGATTCCCAATGCACGGATCAACGGAGACAGTACGGTCTATTATGCTCTGGGTATTGATCTGCCGCAGTGAACGGGGACGACGATGAACGGTCGCAAACAGATCACCGTCAGCGGCGTGGTACAAGGCGTGGGGTTTCGCCCTTTTGTCTTTAACCTAGCGGAAAAGCTGGGTCTGTACGGCTGGGTGCTGAATCACTCCGGCGGCGTGGACATCGAGATCGAAGGACAGGCCGATACCCTTGACCAGTTCGCCATCGCTTTGCGCGAACAAGCGCCGCCGCTGGCGCGCATCGAATCGGTAGACATACGCGACGCGCCGTTGGCGGGATATAAAACATTTGAGATCCGGCATTCGGTGGTCCAGTCGGGACGTTACCAGCTCGTTTCGCCCGACATGGCCACCTGCGCAGACTGCCTGCGAGAATTACTCGACGAAAACGACCGGCGCCATCGCTACCCGTTTACCAACTGTACCAACTGCGGGCCGCGTTTTACGATCATTGCCGACATTCCCTACGACCGGCCCAATACGACGATGGGCAAATTTGTGATGTGCCCGGACTGCCAGCGCGAGTACGACGACCCGCACGACCGCCGCTTTCACGCCCAGCCCAATGCCTGCCCCGTTTGTGGACCCAGGCTGGAACTGATAACAGATCGCAAACCGCAGATCGCAGAGGATACGCCATGGAACGACCTCGACGTCGTCGCCCAGGCAGCACAGTTGCTCAAAACCGGGTACATTCTCGCGATCAAGGGATTGGGCGGCTTTCACCTCGCCTGTGATGCAACCAACGCCCGTGCGATTCGCACGCTGCGCGAGCGCAAACGTCGCCTGCACAAGCCGTTCGCCTTGATGATGTCAACGCTGGAGCAGGCACGGCGGCACTGCCGCATCTCGATGCAGGAAGCAGCATTGCTCGACTCGCCACAATCGCCGATCGTCTTGTTACCATGGTTGGTCGGTTCGGACATTGCCACAGAGGTCGCGCCAGGACAAAACTATCTTGGGGTCATGCTGCCCTATACGCCGCTGCACCACATCCTGCTGCGCGAAAGTGAATGTCCGCTGGTTATGACCAGCGGCAACTTGAGCGAAGAACCGATCGCCGCCGATAACGACGAGGCACTCGATCGTCTGCGCGGCCTGGCCGACGCCTTTGTGCTGCATAACCGCGACATTTACGCCCGCTATGACGATTCAGTATTCTTTGTGTGCCAGACCGGGAACAGATCGATTGTCCAGCCAATCCGTCGTGCGCGCGGCTATGCGCCATTTCCGATCAAGTTTCCTTTCAAATGCACTCAAATTCTGGCCACCGGGGCTGAGATCAAGAATAGCTTTTGCCTGACCCGCGACGAGTATGCCTTTGTCTCGCAGCACATCGGCGACATGGAAAACCTAGAAACGATGCAGCACTTGGAGCAAACAGTCGTGCTGTACGAGCGATTGTTTCGCATCGAGCCGGCAGTGATCGCCTACGACATGCATCCAGCATATCTGAGCACACGCTATGCGAAGGAACAAGCCGCACAGCGCGCGATACCCACGGTGGCCGTACAGCATCACCACGCACATCTGGCAGCCTGTCTTGCCGACAACGGCTGGGCGGCAGACGACGGCCCTGTAATCGGCGTGATTATGGATGGAACCGGTTATGGCGAGGATAACCAGATCTGGGGCGGAGAGTGGCTGGTCGGAGAGTATTCGGGATACCATCGCGCCGCACATCTAGAATACTTGCCCCTGCCCGGCGGCGACGCGGCAACGCGACATCCATGGCGCATTGCATTCAGTTACTTGTACACACTGTTGGGAAACGTGACGCTGCCGTTTGCGCCTTCGGGTATAGGAAAAGCACAGATCAGTCTTTTACAGCAACAGATCGACCGTAGTATCAATTGCCCGCAAACATCCTCCACGGGGCGGCTGTTTGACGCAGTATCAGCTCTCCTGGGCATCTGTTCGCAGACCAGCTATGAAGCACAGGCAGCCATAGAGCTGGAAATGGCAGCAGACCCAGTTGAGTCAAAATCAGCTTACCCGTTTGACGTCGAGCTGGTCGACGACAAACACGTGGTGCGTTTGCAGGCCCTGTTTGCGGCCTTGATCGACGAGATCGCAAACCAGGTTCCGAACCAGCACATCGCCTGGCGTTTCCATCAAACCATCGCCTGGATGATCGTTGAGGTAAGCGAGCGAATCGCCGCTCAAACCGGGTTGCACACCGTGGCTTTGAGTGGTGGATGCTTTCAAAATCGACTGCTCTTGACACTGGTGCTTCCGGCGCTAGAGGACGCCGGATTCAAAGTCTTGCTACACCACCAAGTGCCGTGCAACGATGGCGGACTGAGCCTGGGCCAGGCAGCGATTGCGCAGTTTCATCGTGATAACCAACAACAATACACTACAATGTAGGGCGGCCTTCCATTGCCGCCACAAGACAGGAAACAGATATGTGTCTAGCAATACCAGCATTAATCAAATCGATTGACGGCCAAAAAGCGCAGGTCGAAATTGGCGGCGTGGAGCGCACAATCAGCCTGGCGCTGACTCCTGAAGCCCAGGTGGGCGATTACGTCATCGTGCATACCGGCTTTGCGCTCAATCTATTGGACGAGCAAGAAGCGCAAGAAACGCTGCAGATTTTCGCCGAAATGGAAGCGCTGACCGCAGCCGAGGATAAAACCGGATGAAATACGTCGACGAATTTCGCGATCCGGCGCTGGCTCGCAAGCTACTCGGCGAAATCGCCGAGATTGCCGAATCGAGCACCCGCCCGCTGCAATTTATGGAATTCTGCGGCGGACACACACACGCCATTTTCAAGTTCGGCTTGCGGCAACTGCTGCCGGAGAGCGTGCACTTGCGCTCCGGCCCAGGATGTCCGGTGTGTGTAACCTCGGCGACCGATATCGAGCGGTCGATCGCCCAAGCACACATTCCAGGAATCATCCTAACTACATTTGGCGACATGATGCGTGTGCCCGGCAGCGACTCGACCACTGCGCACAGCCTGCAGGAAGCCCGTGCCAGCGGCGCTGACATACGCATCGTATACTCGCCTCTCGATGCCCTGGACATCGCGCAGCAGCATCCCGACAAATCGATCATCTTTGTGGGAGTCGGATTCGAGACCACCGCGCCGACGATCGCGGCAACCATTTTGCAGGCCGAAGCGCAGCAGGTGCCCAATTTCTACGTACATTGTTTGCACAAACTCACCCCCCCTGCCACGCGGGCCATCCTCGACGCCGGTGAGGTCAAGCTCGATGGGATCATTGGACCCGGGCACGTGACCACGATCATTGGCGCCGATGCCTGGCGCTTTTTGCCCGAGCAATATGGCATACCATGCGCCATCGCCGGATTCGAGTCGCTCGATATCCTGCGTGCAGTCGCCGCGCTGCTCAGGATGAATGCGAGCGGATGCCCCGATGTCGAGAACACCTACGGACGCAGCGTCCAGACCGAGGGAAACCGTGTCGCCCAACAGATGATGGAGCAGGTCTTTGAGATCGACAAAGCAGAATGGCGCGGTTTCGGCACCATCCCAAACAGCGGTTTGGCGCTGCGCGACACGTTTGCGCATCGCGATGCCGCATGCACCTTCCCGGTGGACATCGAGCCCGCAACTGAGCCCAAGGGCTGCCGCTGTGGCGAAGTGCTGCGCGGCGTGATCGACCCCGCAGACTGTCCGCTGTTTCGGCGCGTTTGCTCGCCACGAAATCCCATCGGCCCATGTATGGTCAGCAACGAAGGCGCATGCGCCGCCCACTATCACTACAGAGCAGACATATGAACACTCCCCCAAGCACGATCACGATGGCACATGGCAGCGGCGGCGAGTTGGGACACGAGTTGGTCGAACAGATCTTTGTCAAGCATTTTAATAATGCTGTGCTCGCCGAACTAAACGATGCAGCAATATTGCGAATAACGGGCAACAAACCACGAGATATCGCGTTCACAACAGACAGTTATGTCATTTCTCCGCTTTTCTTTCCCGGCGGCGACATCGGCAAGCTGTCTGTATGCGGTACCGTGAACGACCTCGCCGTAACAGGCGCCAGGCCGCTCTATCTCAGCGCAGGATTTATCATCGAGGAAGGACTGCAGCTGGATACATTGGAACATATCGTCGCATCGATGGCCGAGACCGCCCGCGCGGCCGGTGTGCAGATCGTGACCGGCGATACCAAGGTGGTCGATCGCGGTGCGGCAGATGAGCTTTTTATCAACACTGCCGGCGTAGGCGTGTTTGAGGGAAATAAGCCACTGTCGCCACGCCATTTGCAGCCCGGCGACGCCATCCTGGTTAGCGGTACAATGGGCGATCACGGTATGGCGATCATGATCCAGCGCGAAGGGCTGGCATTCAATTCCCTGCTGACAAGCGATTGTGCGCCTCTGAACGGCCTGATCGCCGATTTGCTCGCGGCCTGTCCGGCCACGGTGCGCTGTATGCGCGATCCCACGCGTGGCGGACTGACCGCAACACTGAACGAGTGGGCAGCAGCAGCCAACGTGGGCATCGAGATTAAAGAAGGATCCATTCCACTGAGAGAACAGGTTCGTGGTGCTTGCGAGTTCCTCGGCCTCGATCCACTTTACGTCGCAAATGAGGGCAAAGTCGTCATCGCCGTAACCCCAAACGCTGCGCAGGATGCCCTGACGGCACTCCAGGATCATCAGCTGGGGCGGGATGCGGCGATCATCGGTCGCGTTACCGACGAACATCCCGGCCGGGTTGCGCTACGGACGGTGCTCGGTGCACGGCGGATTTTAAGAATGTTGGTCGGCGAACAACTGCCTCGCATTTGCTAAGTCGAGCTTATTTGCCGACGATGTCAGGATGAGCTATAATCCACTTTACGATCCGTTGGAACTGCCGAAACGCAGTTGAATCACTCTTTTGACTCAACAAGCGATGCTCATCATATCTCAATATTCCAAAAGGTGACACAGATTTCGCAAAAGGAGGCAGATCAATTGAGAGAAAAGTTGAAAACCATCCTGTCCGAGAGTCAGGGTGGGCAAAACGCATTAATTCCTCTCTTGCAGAAAGTGCAGGAGGAATTTGGCTACGTTCCAGAAGAAGCCATTTCTGGCATCAGCGAACGAACGGGCGTGCCCGCCAGCCAAGTATTCGGTGTGCTGACCTTTTATGCACAGTTCAGACTAAAACCACATGGGAGAAACGTGATCAACGTTTGTCAGGGCACAGCATGTCACGTACTCGGCAGTGCCAAGATTCTCAAGGCTCTGGAAGACTATCTGGGTATCCAGATGGGAGAAACAACTGATGACCGAGAATTCACCTTGGATGAGGTCCGCTGCCTGGGTTCTTGCAGTCTGGCACCGGTGATGGTCATTAACCAGGACACGTACGGCCGTCTAACACCGGAAAAAGCCCTGAAACTTGTAAAGGGGTATCGCAAACATGCAGACGATAATTGACAGCTATGAACACAAACAAGCAGTTAGCAAAGCCTCCTCCACTCGCTCAGCCGACAGAGTTCAAATACTGATTGGGTTAGGAACGTGTGGCATTGCTGCCGGAGGAAATGCCACGCTGGCCGCACTGCATGAAAAGCTAGATCAGGAAAAGATAGAGGCCGATGTTATCCAGGTCGGTTGCATTGGGATGTGTTTCAACGAACCACTGGTAGATATTGTCAAGCCCGGAAGACCCAGGATCAGCTATGGTAATGTCACCCCCGAAATCGTCTGCGAACTCGTTGATGATTATGTACTGGGCGATAACCCCCGCCCCGATTTGGCCGTGGCAACGATCGACGACGAGCCATTTGCCGGCATCCCCTCGTGGAACAACCTGGACTTTTTCAAGTACCAGCGCCGTCGGGTACTGCAAAACTGTGGTTTTATTGACCCAGCCAAGATCGCAGATTACCTGGCCCATGATGGTTACCGCGCCCTGGCAAAGGCACTGGCCGACATGACGCCACAAGAAATCATCCAGGAGATCAAAGATTCAGGGTTGCGAGGACGCGGCGGGGCAGGCTTCCCCACCGGTCTCAAGTGGGGATTCACGCAGACGGCTACCGGCCACCCCAAGTACGTCGTGTGCAACTTTGACGAGGGCGACCCAGGTGCGTTCATGAACCGTAGCGAGGTTGAAGGCGACCCTCATCGGCTGTTGGAAGGTATGACTATTGCCGCTTATACCGTCGGTGCCAATGAGGGGTTCATCTACGTCCGCGCCGAGTATCCCCTGGCGATCAAACGATTGAGAGAAGCGATTGCCCAGGCCCAAGAACTGGGCTTTCTAGGAGACGACATCCTGGGCTCGGGCTTTTCCTTCCATATTCACATCAAGGAAGGCGCTGGCGCTTTTGTCTGTGGCGAAGAGACGGCCTTGATGGCTTCCATCGAGGGACGGCGAGGTATGCCCCGTTCGCGCCCGCCTTTTCCTGCCCAGTCGGGATTGTGGGGCAAACCAACGCTGATCAACAACGTCGGCACCTTGTTCAACATCTCGAACATCATCCTCAGAGGCGCAGATTGGTTCGCCCAGGTTGGAACGGAAAAAAGCAAAGGCACCAAGATCTTTTCACTGGTTGGCCAGATCAACCGTAGCGGGCTGGTGGAGGTCCCATTGGGCACGCCTCTGCGCGACATTATTTTCGGCATCGGTGGTGGTGTCGCCGAGGGTAAAACATTCAAAGCGGTGCAAACGGGCGGCCCTTCTGGCGGCTGCCTGCCAGCCGATCTGCTCGACTTGCCCGTAGATTATGAATCTCTGGCCAAGGCGGGATCCATCGTTGGCTCCGGCGGTATGGTAGTGATGAACGATAGCGCGTGTATGGTGGATATTGCCCGTTTCTTTCTCAGCTTTACGCAAAGCGAGTCTTGTGGCAAATGTGTTCCTTGCCGATTAGGTACCAAGCGAATGCTCGAGATCCTGGAGCGGATCACTTTGGGCGAAGGAACCGAGCAAGATATTGATCTGCTTCAGGAACTGGCAGAAACGATCAAGAACGGGTCGATGTGCGGATTGGGGCAAACGTCGGCCAATCCCGTCATCACGACGCTCAGGTACTTTCGTGACGAATACGAGGCTCACATCAAGGACCATCACTGCCCGGCCGGCGTGTGCAAAAGTATGATTACCTACCGCATTTTGCCTGACAAGTGTACCGGCTGCACACGCTGTGCACGGAACTGCCCTGTGAACGCCATCAGCGGAGAAAAGAAACAAGTACACGTCATCGATAGCAAGTTGTGCACCCGTTGCGATACCTGCCGCCAGGTGTGCAAGTTTGACGCGGTTGTGGTGGAATAAGGAGACACATAATGGACAAAATCGAGTTGACCATCGACGGACAACCAGTACAAGCCGAAAAAGGGATGACTGTCCTGGAGGCAGCCCAAAAGGCCGGTATTTATATTCCCACGTTATGCGCCGACGACAATTTGGAGCCGTTTGGCGCGTGCAGATTGTGCATTGTCGAGATCGACAAAGTGAGAGGGCTACCAACAGCATGCACTATCCCTGCTGCCGACGGGATGACGGTAAGAACATCAAGCCCCCAGATCGACCGCATACGCCGCAATATTGTCGAACTGTTGCTCTCCGATCACCCATCAGACTGCCTGACCTGTCCCCAGAACAATCGTTGTGAGTTGCAGATTCTAGCCGCTTACGTGGGCGTGCGACAAATGCGTTTCAAGGGTGAAAAACGCGCCTACCCCCTTGACGATTCGAATCCTTTTTTCGTGCGCGACCTGGAGCGCTGTATCTTGTGCGGCAAGTGTGTCCGTGTCTGCGACGAGATTCAGGGACGCCACGCCATCTATTATGCATACCGGGGACTAGAGTCTAAAATCGCCACCGTGTTGGATCGCCCTCTGGCACAGTCGAACTGCGAGTCTTGCGGGCAGTGCGTGGATAAATGCCCGGTGGGCGCGTTATACCCCAAAGCCAGTATGCAATACGGCTTTCCGACTCGAGAAACGGTGACGACGTGTACGTACTGCGGCGTAGGATGTAGTATCATCCTGGAAACGAGAAACAACCAGATCATCGGCGCACGCGGAGATCCAAGCGGCGCTGCCAACCGGGGACAGATCTGCGTCAAAGGGCATTTTGGCTACGAGTTTGTCAATCATAGAGATCGTCTGACCAAGCCATTAATCAAAAAGGATGGCGCGTTTATAGAGAGCAGTTGGGATGAAGCACTAGACCTGATTGCCGACAAGTTTACCCAGATCAAGGCCGACCATGACGACAACGCTGGTGGTAGCCCCTTTGGCGTACTCACCTCGGCCAAGTGTACGAACGAGGAGAATTATCTGGCGCAAAAGTTTACCCGCGCCATTTTAGGAACAAACAGTGTCGATCACTGTGCGCGACTTTGACACTCTCCCACTGTGACCGGTCTGGTCACAGCATTTGGTTCCGGCGCGATGACAAACTCCATCGCCGATATCGCCCAAGAGGCCGGCGCCTACTTTATCATCGGTTCCAACACCACCGAGCAGCATCCCGTGATCGGCATCCAACTTCGCCAGGCAGTGAAACAGCGTGGCGCCAAAATCGTTCTCGCCGATCCGCGCAATATCGACATCGCCGACATCGCCACCATCCACCTCAAACAAAAGCCAGGCACTGACATCGCTCTGATCAATGGGCTGATGAACGTCATCATCGCCGAGGGACTGGAGGACAGGGAATTCATCGCCAGCCGTACCGAGAACGTGGAAGAGATGAAAGCCATGGTGGGCAAATACACACCTGAATACACATCTGAAATCACCGATGTGCCCGCCAACGACATCCGCGAAGCTGCGCGACTGTTAGCAACGACCAAGCCGATGTCGTTGCTCTATGCGATGGGCATTACCCAGCACACCACCGGACATCAAAATGTACTCTCGTGCGCCAACCTGCAAATGCTCCTGGGTAATGTAGGTGTTCCTGGTGGCGGCGTCAACCCGCTGCGCGGACAGAACAACGTCCAGGG
>JAFGJF010000176.1 GCA_016929205.1 Anaerolineae bacterium | reverse complement strand
TGATCCTCGATGATCTGGTTCTATGATATCACACTCGCAGGTCAATTGCCTGGTTTTCTTCTGACATCAAGCTGACAGGAAGCGAGCGGGGGAAATCACCTTGACAACAGAGCAACTCTGTTATATAATATATCTGTAACAGATATATCCGAAACGGATGCTTGCATCGAAAGGTATGGCTGCCCATGAGCGGAAAACATCCCCAAAAGAATGGATTACCCAAGCCGCTGGCCGTTTCCGACCGCATCTACCAGACTTTGCTGATCGCCTACCCTGCGGAGCACAGGCGCGAGTACGGGCCGCTGATGGCCCAGGTGTTCCGCGATATGTGCCAGGATGTGTACGATAAAAGTGGGGCGCTGGGTCTGATCAGCCTCTGGCCGCGCGCCCTGATCGACGCGGCTTTGACTGCCGCTACCGAACACCTGGATAAGAAAGGATGTGTTCTCGTGACAAATATATTGGAAACACAAGGGCTTATGCCCGCACTAGAGGATTTTGTGACCCACTGGAAGGAACGCTCTAGCCATGTGGAAAACGCGGCCTCGCTTGCCGTCCATCTCACTGCTGAAGGAGAGATACCGCGCCTGGGTGAGCAGGCCGAAGCAGCCGTATTTGACGTGGTACAGGAATCCGTTGCCAACGCCATCGCCCACGCTCGGGCCGACAACATCTGGATCGCGCTTTCTTGCCAGGACGATGACTTTGACCTGAGCATCCGGGACGATGGCCAGGGATTCGATTGGGAGGCAATGCGCGCCGAGCGCGCATTACGCGGGCTTCCGGTCGGGTTCTCAGCTCAAGACCGTGTTGAAGCGATGCAAGGGACGTGTTTCATCGCGTCCGCACCCGGTGAGGGAACCATCGTTCACGTCGTCGTTCCTCTATCCTCATAGACTCGTAGACCCTCGGAGTCTGCCCGGAAGTTTTTTTCTGCTGCGCTCTCTACCGCCATGTTCTTTACGCCTCTCCAGGAGTCTCTATATCAAGGCCAGCTCTGCCAAATGCAATGCCCCCTGGCACTCTACCGTAGTAGTGATGACGGGTTCGTAGTAATGACTTTAGCCGCTCTCCTTTTACTTTTACTTTGTCATTCCCGCGCAAGCGGGAATCCATCTTGGGCCGGTCGTTACTGCACGATACAGTTTTCGGCCTCCGGAGTCTAGACTTTAGCTGATCTGGAATGTTCTATGATACTAGGCGGCCGGCTGAAGCCTTGACTCCTGAAACTCGCCCCCAGACTGAAATACGCAAGTAGGCTATTGACAATCTATATGGAAAGTGCTATAATCTATATAAAATTCACACCATAGAGTGGAAGGAGCAGTCCATCGTGAAGCTCGAGGTACGCTGGAACGAGAGTGCGTATACCATTGTCGACGTGGATGTCGAGGAACCAGAAGGTAGACTGATCGTCCAAGAGAACATGTGGAACCACGGGTGGAACCAGGTGCACGACGAGTACGGCGGGGACGCGGATGCGTATGTCCTCGCCCGACACGACGACATCATCAAAGAGTATGTCGACACGGGCATGACGTACTTTCAGTGGCAGGCCATAAGCGATGGACAGACCCTCATCGTGCCCACGCGCAAGATCAGCCGAGAGGATATGCAGAAATACTTTACGATCAACGTCCACCTCGGCAAGGGCCAGGAAGGGATGCGTCGCCAGATGGCGCTCAAGATGCTGGCCGCCGAAGCAGGGCACTTTTGGAATGACGAGCCGAGCATCGGGCGTTGGCTCTCTGCGGTCGCCGACGAGCGCATCGGGCCGGACTGGCAGCGTCGCCCCCGGCAGTCCTCGGACCTCAAGTCCAGGATCGTGGCACTGGCACAGGAACAGATACAGATGTGGCAAGCGCTTCTCGCCGAGCTCGAGTAGCACCCCAGTTATCAAGTAGAAAGGAACGGAAAATGGACACCACCGCTCTCGACCGTCAACTGAGCGATTTCGTGCACGTGCTGGTCACGGCTCTGCGCTCTGGGTACACCGTGCGGCAGACGTTCGAGTACCTGACGACAGCGGCACCCGAGCCCACGGCAAGCGTCATGAAAGGCTGGATCGCCGATCTCGAGGCCGGGCACACGTACGACGATGGGTACGCCCGGATGTGTGAGGCCTGGCCCTCGCCCTATCTGGCCCAGATTATAGAGACGATCGTCAAGCACCAGCAAGTCGGCGGCAACCTAGCCTTCCAACTCGATCCGCTCGTCGACCAAATCTACCGGGAGATCGGCACCGACGGGGCATTCTATCCCGAGATGCGCATCCAGGCCAAGCAGCTCGGCGCGCGACTGCTGGATCGCGTGCCGGAGAAATAGCGCACCAGGCTCTTCGGGTCTAAAACGCTGCCCACGACGATGCCGTTTCAGGGATCGAGCAGTCGATCGATGGTTTGACGTGCGCGTGCCGAATCGACAAACTGAAGCCGCCGTGGATAACCGAATCCCAGAAACACCAAATTGTCATCTCGCCCAACAACGAGTATACTGTATCCATCGCTGCAGTGCGAGTCGCCTCAACACACGAGGCACGCTGCAAAGGAGAGCCTGAGATGTCAAGCGCGCCGTTTGGAAACGATCCCGCAAAAATCGCCCGTTACAGGGCCTTTTGGGATCGCGCTGCCGTGACCCGTCCCTTGGTTGGGTTCACCCAGATTGGCTGGTTTCCGCTGCAAGCGTTCTCTGCCAGCCGGGGCTGGATCGATCATCCCTACTTGCTGCCCGATATGGTCCGTCCGCAGGATCTCGTCGCCGATCACCTGCGTATGCTCGACGAGGGCGATCGGATCGACGATGACTTGATTCGCGGCCTGTCCCCGATGCAGGTCGCCGTGCCCTTTTTGCCGGGGATCATCGGCTGCCCGCTGCACGTCTTGTCCGACAATGTGCTGGGCGACGAGCGGTTTCTTGATTGGGACGAGGCGCTGCAGATCGAGCTTGACCCCCAAAACCTGTGGTATCGCGCGTATCTTGCTCTCGCTGACGAACTGGTCAAAGCCGCCGCCGGCCGCTTTCCGGTCAGCCATAACGCCGAGATCGGGCCGACCGACATGCACGCCGTCCTGCGCGGGCACACCCGCAGTATCCTCGATCTGGTCGATGCGCCCGAGAACACGGCTCGGCTGCTGTGGCGTCTGGCCGAGATTTTCAGGGACGTGACCGAAGCGTTGTGGCAGCGTCTGCCGCTCTTTCACAGCGGCTATTTCGACGCCCAATACTCGCTGTGGGCACCGGGGCCGATCGCGCGCATGCAAGAAGATGCAACGGCTGTCTATTCGCCCGATCTGTACCGCCAGCTCGTCCAGCCGGCCGACCGCATGCTGGCCCGCCACTTTCCATGCAGCTTTATCCATCTCCATTCCACCTCGATGTTTCTGCTCGACGCTTTTATCGAGATCGAGGAACTCGGCTGCTTTCAGGTCAACAACGACGCCAGCGGCCCGCCTGTCGCCGACATGATTCCCTATTTTCAACGGATCCAGGATGCGGATCGCTCCCTGCTCATCCGGGGCGCGTTCGAGCCGGACGAGCTGCGCTTGCTGGTCGATTCGCTGGATCCGAAGGGATTGTTTCTGCTGATCATGATCCAAGAGATGGACGAGATAGAGGCGGCGAGGTCGATCGTGGGCTTGTAGGGCAGGGGAATGCTACCATCTCGTTGGAGGTGCACACATTCCGAGGTGGTACAGAACCATCAACGATCCACATCGTAAAATCGGCCCTCGCGCAATACGCTCAAGTCGCCTTCCCATTGCAGCTTGCCTCGCAGCGCCCGGACCCGTTCCTGTGCTTTCAATCTTACCAGCGTTCGCAGTGTTTCCTCAATAACTGCCTTTTTGGTCTCAAGTCCTGTGCTTTCTAGTGCTGCAGCCATCAGTTCATCATCGATCACGACATTGGTTCGCATTTCAGCCCTCCTCACGTGATGTGTATAGGTCAAGTCCAGTGGGAATCTTTTTGATGGATTTGTTCCACTGGACGATATGCGCCTCATTCTCCCGATGATTTATCTTGCGATCATCCCCATCAATCACCAACGTGGGTGATGACAACTCACTTATGTTAGATGTATACTGTGTACAAGCTGCCTATCGAGCGCTCTACGTTCCTGCATTACCTTTCCGATACGCTGTCACAATGGGCGGCTGGGCGACATGAATCGGTGGGATGACTGCTCTCTCACCGAGGTAGCAAGGTTGTGTTAGGAGGGTAAAAATGGAGTATATGCAGGTTAACCTGTACAAGCGGGTCGAGGACCAGCGTCGCGCGGATCGGCGGCGCGATGCCGAACGGTGGCGGCTGCTGCGTCAGGGCCGGCGTCGTTCGGAGCAAGACTGGCTTTCCCGCCAGGGCTGCTGGCTGCTGTGCCAGCTCGGTCGCTGGATGGTCAGGTTGGGGCAGGGTCTGCAGCGAGCGGGCGCGTACCAGCCTGGCCCGATGCCGACCTAACTGCGAGGATGAAAGATTTGTCCCGACAATCAAGCACCCGTATTTCGACCGCAAATCGAATAGGCGTCGCCCTGGTGATGGGCGCCGGCGCCGGGATCGGCACCGCCTTTGCGCTGAGCAGCCTTGGCCTTGCTGTCGCCATCGGCATCGCCGTTTTCCTGATCTTTGGTCTCGAGTTTTCCTGAACGCCTTTTCACACAACCGGCCCGGGTTTTTGTGGCCGATGGTGTAGCCGCGACATCGCTACCGCGTATCGTTCTATATCAAAGCGCACTTTTGCGTTTGGAAAACGCGGCTACGTGTGAATCGCACAAAGTCAAGGTCTGTTTTGTGAAAGCGCACTGGGTTTCGTTGACGTTTTGAGTTGCGCCTGGGCTGCCATGTCCGAATGTCGCTATCGGGCATCCATATGCACAAAAGAAGCTGGATTCCCGCTGAAAACGTGCGGGAATGACATACGCCAGTCCGCATTCATATCGTGCAAGTGGCAAACTGGACCGTTTACGTGAAATGTCAACAGGACCTAGAAACAGAGGTTGAAGTATATGAGCTCGAACTGTGTAAAAAGACAAGCCGGCAAAGGGTGGCTTACACTCATTCTGCCCCTGGGGTGGCCACTTTTGGCACGAGTGTCCCGACCAGGTCTATGATCACGTCCGCACCTTTCTCGAGGCATCTGCTGCCAAATAAAAAAACAGCCCAGTCAGGTTTTGCCTCTAGATACCTCGCCGGGCTCAATTGCCAAGATCATCTCTTTTGCTGAATTGGGATCATTCCTTTGTACGATGTGATCGAATACGCCATGTGATATACTGGGACCGGTTTGATAGCTTGCGACAAGTCCGAGAAACGGAACTAACGGGAGGATCGTATGGCAAGACAGGGAACGATCAAACCTCTCTCATTTTGGGTGAAGAGTTTTGGTTTCGTGGATACGTGCTCCCCAGGCAAGAGCTCGCCCAGGGCAGGTACGCCTGGCTCGTTCACGGGTTGCTGTGGAGCCTCCACCATCTGTGGCAAAAATGGACGCTGCCCGTCTTGCTGCCTTCTGCTTTCTTTTGGGCGTATGTGGCGCAGCGGACCAGGAGCACCTGGTTCACGCTGGTTGCCCACGGCGTGGGCAATGTCGTTCCCCTCGTCTTGATCGTCGTTGGCATTGCAGGATGGTCGTGATTTTGATTCCAGGTTTGTTCTGGGTGCGCAGCCAAGAGCGCATTGCATCGTTCGAGATGCAGCAGGGGACGTTGGCTGGAGGGCAAGCATGAAGCCAAGCTGTCAAAAGGTGGGCCGCTTTGAGCCCATGCACGCCTGGGCCAACCGCATTTTACGCGTCGATTTGAATTGTATGCGTGTGGAGGCGCAGCCCACGGCACCCTATGTGCCCGACCTCATCGGATCGCGTGGGATCGCTGCCCGTATCTGCTGGGATGCGTACCCACAGCCCGCTGGCGCGTTCGATCCGGCCAACCCACTGATGGTTTTTGGCGGGGCGCTGACCGGATCGCGCGCGCCCTATTCGGGGCGCACGACGGTGTGTGCCTTCAGTCCTCAGGGATACCCGCACCCGTGGTTCACTCGATCGAGTGTCGGCGGTTTTTTTGGTGGCGAGCTCAAGCGTGCCGGTTACGACGGGCTGGTGGTCACCGGCGCGGCAGAGCAACCGGTGCGGATTCGCATCCGCGATGACGAGGTCAGCATTCTGCCCGCCGGGGAGTTGTGGGGGCTGGACACGGCGGATACACTGGATGCATTGGTGTGTGCCGAAGGAAAGCGCGTGCGTTCACTGGTCATTGGCCCGGCGGGTGAGCGCTTGAGCCGCATTGCCACGATCCACACTGCCAGCGCATCGGCTTGCGGCAGTGGCGGCTTTGGCGCGGTGATGGGTGCCAAGCAGCTCAAGGCCATCTCGGTCGCCGGTTCGGGACGTGTGTCGTTGGCTCGTCTAGAGACGGTCCGCTCTATTGCCAAGGCGATTGCCCGCATCTATGCCGAGGATAGCCTGACCGGCCCACTCAACTTTTACGGTGATATCGAGCACTACAACCGGGAACTGGCCGCAGCAGGTGATGGTCGCGCCCGCCGCCATGCCTGCACAGAAGGATGCATTACGCCCTGTGTGGCTTATATGGAGGATGTGCCGGGTCACGTGTGCGGCCGTAAATGGAGTGGGGATTGGGTGTGTGTGGGGACGCGGTTCGAGGGATTCGCTCCTGATGATCCGTCGCCGTTAAGGGCAGTCTATGACTGGCAGTTGCCCCGTCGAGCGGCTTTTGAGCAGAGCGTGCTGTCGAATCGCTATGGTTTGAACCAGTCCGACATCATTGGCGGGATGGTGCCCTGGCTCATCGCCTGCCAACGGGCGGGGCTGCTGTCCGCGTTAAACGGCCGCGCGATCGATTGGTCGTCGCCGGCATGTTGGGCTGCCTTTTTGCATGACATCGCCTATCGTGAAGGCATAGGCGATGCCCTCGCCGAGGGGGGCTGGCGTGCGGCGAGGGCGCTGCACCTGGGAGAGAACCTGGCACAGGATCGTTATCCGGGGTGGGGCTACAGCTCGCATTGTGATGGGCGCGAAGGTGGCAGGGTGGTCTTTCCCTACTGGGTGGTCTCTACCCTGCAGTGGCTGTGCGACACGCGCGATCCCTTTGGCAGCGGGCACGGCTACCTGTGGGCCCAGAACGCGGCTGATGAGGCAGCCCGGCTCGATATTCTCCGGGACAAGGAAGCGCTGCTGGATCAGATTCGCGCCATCGGAGCACACGTCTACGGCAGTGCAGTCGCCGTGGATCCCACCGGTGGCTACAAGGATAAGGCCTATCCCGGTTATGTCCAGACCTTGCGCGCGGTGATCAAGGACTGTTTGCCTGCCGATGCACACTTTCCGCTGATCTATCGTCCCAAAGCACCGGATCGCTACTGGCGGCTCCCGGACATCGCTGGTGTTGGCGAGATCGAAGGCCCATCCATCGAATACCATCTCTTTACCGCCGGAACCGGGACGGCCTGGTCGGAAGAGGAATTTGAGCGCGCCGCGGGGCGCATCTGTACGCTGGAACGCGCCCTGCAGGTGCGGCACTGGGGTCGCGACCGCAAGATGGATGAAACAGTTTTGCCCTACTTTCAGGAAACAGAGTTGCACCAGAATGTGTATCTGGATCGACGATATGCCCTGGATCGCGGTCAGTTCGAATCGGTCCTGGACGCGTTCTACCGGCTCCACGGATGGGATGCCGAGCGAGGCTGGCCCACAGAGGAGCGATTGCGCGAATTGGGCATGGAGGATGTCTACGGGGATATGATCGCTGGAAGCTTCAACGCCTGAAAACATCAGCATCCAGTACCCATTGGCGGTCCGCCGGTGCAGTCGTGGGTGAACAGGGTATTTGGTTATTGCCTGACAAAACAATGAGTGGAGGAAAACAGATGATATTTGCAGCTTGGTATGGCATGATAGTTGGTCTTGGCATGATCGGGCAGTGGACCTTTTTTGGGGCCACCGGGCGGGTGCCTGAATTCAAAACAGAGCCCATCCGCATTGCCTTTCACCTGGCGGCCGAACTGCTCACCGCGATCGCCCTGATCGTGGGTGGATCGGGCCTGCTCGCCGGCGCATCCTGGGGTCACCGGGTGTATCCGGTGTCGATCGGCATGCTGTTGTACACGACGGTTATCAGTCCCGGTTATTTTGCCCAGAAACGCGAATGGCCGATGGTCGGCATGTTTGCGCTGCTTTTCGCGCTCGCACTGCTCAGCCTGGGCCTGTCGTTCGCGACCTTTTGATCGCTGTCCCTGGGCGATGCCAACTGGCTGATGCTGGACAGGAGCAAGTAGGGGAGAATCAGGAAAAATGAGCAAATCACAACCATCTATACGCAGCACGATCCAGCAGATTGCGCTTGCAGTCGTGTTTCTTACACTGGGCTTTTTGTTACGGGCACTGGTCAAGATGCTGTTCGATGTTGAGATCTCGAAATGGGTCGCTTCCTTGTTCAACTTTGCCTTGGCTGCTTTTGGGGCGTTTGTCGTCTTTCCCCGCTGGCTCAAGCAGCCGTTTGGGCAGGTCGATCTGGGCGAATACCGCCGCCGCCTGGGATTTTACCTGCCACCCGGTGCCTGGAAGCACGTATTGTTGGGTCTTGTCCTGGCCTTGTGCACGTTGTCCGGCATGTTGGTCGGCTCCCTGTTGGGGGGGCGATACGTGCCAGATTGGCGCACGGTGAACCTGCCCCACATTCTGTTCAGCCTCAATGCGGGTGTGTGGGAGGAATTCTTTTATCGCGGGATCATTATGATGATCTTGCTCAACCGCACCAGGTCGGTGAGAAAGGCTGTGCTGATCCAGGTTCTGCTCTTTGGCCTGATGCACGTCAAGGGCTTTGATCTATGGTCGTGGGTGGACGTGCTGTCGGTGACGATCATCACCCTGGGGTTTGTCTATGCGGCGTACAAGACGCGCGCATTGTTGGCCGGGATCGTTTTCCACTTTTTGCACGACGCCCTGCTCTTCCTGGTCCAGTCGCCGGAAAGCGAGTCCGTTGGCTTGCTCGAACACGTCCAGTTCTACCTCGCTTTGTGGGTTATGGTCGGGGTGGCCTGTCTCCTGATCAAGGCGGCGGCCGACAAGCTGGGCGTGCAGGCACAAACCGAGTTGTATAGAGACACATAACACGTGCACCAGACCCTCAAGGCCTGTGATCGCGCAGGATAATGGGCAGGTAAAGCGCGCGCGATAAAACGGCGATCTGTTTTGCTGTGACTTTTTCGCTTGGGCAGGCATTCGCCGCTGTCAGGGTGACAGTGTAGACACTGCTTGCCGCTACAGTCGTAAAGGTGTGGGTCACAATCGGCCCACTGCCCCCCAAAGTACCATCTCCAAAGTTCCAGGTATAGGTGATCGGCTGGCTGCCAAACGCGATCGTGGCGCTAAAAGTGGTCGTCTGCCCGACCACCGGCATCGGTGGGCTGGTGCTGAAATCGGCGCCCAGCACCGGCGTGCAGGACCCGTTATCCAGCGCCATGCTGACCGCCGCCAACGCGTCAAGCCGCCCCCAGCCGTAGACGTTGTTAGGCACGCTGCCGGGCAGGTCACCGCATTGGGTGCTCGTGCCGGGCACGGCGGCGGCGTTGAGGATCGCCTCGGTTTCGTCGACCTGGTTGCGCAGCACCGGCTGGGCCGACCAAATCAAGGCTACCGTGCCAGCGACGTGAGGGCTGGACATTGACGTGCCCTGATGGTATCCTGAATAGCCGCCCCCTCGGATGCTGGAGCGAATGTTGACTCCTGGTGCGGCGATATCCGGCTTGAGGCGGCCTGAACCGTCCACGCTCACCGGACCGCGGCCGCTAAAACTGACGATGGTGTCGCTGCTGTTGGTCGCGCCAACCGTGTACGCGCCATCATAGATCGCCGGCGGCGCGTTGATCGTGCTACACGCCGAGCCCCGGTTGCCGGCCGAGACGACGGTCATGATCCCCGCCGCGCGCTGGGCCTCGATCGCCGCCTGTAAAATGTCCCACGAGCAGCCTTCAGAGGGGGGGCAGTCCCACGAGTTGTTGGTGACGTCGGGGGCCAGGTCGGGATCGCCTGCCGCTGGCGTGCCGCCGACCGGGTAGGGGGCCAAAAAGAACTCAAAACACTCCAGATAGGTTGCCGGGGTGCCGACTCCTTGGTCCATGTTGCGGCAGCCGATCCAGCGCGCGCCCGGCGCGATGCCGATCTGGTTGCCTGCCCCGTCGTCGCCTACGGCAATGCCCATTGTCACCGTGCCATGACCGTCGTCGTCGCATGGCACGGGCGCGTCCGCGCCGCAACTGCCACCACCGCCGTGGATCGCATCATGCCAGTTGCCGTCGTGGTTGGCGCTGCTGTTCTCCCAACCCCGGTATTGGGCGATCAGGGCCGGGTGATCCCAGTCATAGCCGGTGTCCTGACCACCGATCACGATCCCCTGCCCGGTGACCCCTATAGCCCACACTTCAGGCGCGCCCACGTGGGTGATGTTCCACTCGACGGCGCTGGGGGACTGCAGCTGCGGGCCAGCAGCCTGTAGGCGCTGCTCGTGGCGGATGCGCGGGTTGGCCTCGATGCGCGCCACGTCAGGCCGGGCAGCCAATGTTTCCAACAGCGCCCGGTCGCCGCTGAGGATGTGGATCGCGTTGACGATGTAAAAGGCGTGGTAGGGCACAGCTTGAGCCTCGAGCCAGGTGCGCAGCGCGGCCTGGCTGTGCTGAGCCTGATCCCACAGCGTTTGGCGCACAAAGCGTCCCCTTGCTTGTTTGGTGGGCAGCGTAGCGGCCAAGCCCAGGTTAGCCTGCCCGGACAGAACAACCAAAAAGTCGGTCGAGCCGCCGTCCGTCACCGCATTCAGCACCCAGGGCGAGATTTTGTTCGAGAACAGCGCCGCCCTGGACGCGTTCGCGGCAGGATCGATTGCCGGAGCCGTGTTGTGCTGTAAAACGCCGGTGGCATAGCCCATGGGCCAACATAAAATGATGGCCCAAAAAAAGATCGATGCCCGATGCAATCCGAGTTGTGCCAAAAACTGCCCCTTTTTTCACAGGATGCCCATTCCTTGTCCACCGATTTTATCATAGGCTCGTTAGGACTGCAAACGACCGCCGAGTGCGAGACTGCACCTTCTGGCATGCCCGCTCGCGGACGTTCATGGATGCGAGCGCCCGCGGAGACTGGGATACGACCTTGCAAGCTCTGCATCGGGGGATGGCGACCATATGGTTGGTCAGGTTGGGGCGTCTGGTTGGCGCGTTCTTTTGGCCCGATTACGACAGCTTGGCTCTATTGCAGCAGTTGGATATCGAGCCTATTTGTGGGATGGAGGGGGGCGGGTTCGGGACGAATATCAACTCGTCGTCGCTGCTGATGTCAGGGTAAACACTGGGCGGCGGGCAAGCATCCGTCGCCCAGTGTTCGTGTGCATTTCAGTTGGAATGGATGTGCACCTGGCTCATCGACATTGTTCTGGAGGCGGCAGCGGATCGATCTCGGTGACGGGTGGGTGTCTCATTGCGATCCTGCTTGTGACCAGACGATAAATTGATCTGTTAGCCTATTCCACCAGCTGCCTGTTGGCGATGTACCGACAAGCAAGACATCCGTCTCCACTGGCTGTGCAATGACCAAGAATTCGGCGTCATCGGCCGGAATACGGACAAAACCCAGCGCCTCCGAACGGGCTACTAATCGTGCGACCGATTCCAGATCGGCAATTTCAGCCATCAGTTTCAGGCTTTGATCCTGCAGGCGCGCTTTTTCTGCTTCCAATTCTTGTACATGCCGGCTTGTCATAGTGACATGGCTGGCCTGAGCAAGATAGATCCACCCCAGTAAGCCGAACGCGGCGAGGATGCACAGTATGCCCAACATCGCCTGGTTGCCAAACTGCCGCTGCTTTTTCTTGGTGCAATGAGAGATAAATGCCATTTTGTCTATCCTTGTTCAACGGTCTGCCCCACAGGCTAGTCCACGTATTCCGGGTACAATTCACGCATGCACTTGGGGCAGATACTGTGGCTCAGCCGACAGTTGACCTGTTCCAGGATCGTCTCTCCCAGCAGCTGCCAGTGACCGTGATCGTCGCGCACCTTGTGGCATGCCGCGCAAACGGTGATCACCCTGTCGGTGCCTTCCCGGGAAATGATCATTTTGAGAAAAAAGTCCGGTATTGCCGCCGGGTAGGGTATAGAGATTGCATATGGGGCCATCGTGTTCCTTTCTCTGCTCGCGTGCTTGTTTGTATCGCATACTTCAGTCATTGTTTACTCGATGCTCCCAGTGTAACATAACAGCGTGACCAAAACGTCGCACAAGGGTGCGTACAGGAGAAAACAAGCGTTAATCTTGCGTGAAATTTGCGCCGCTTTGTGGTATAATCAAGGCTGTTGTAAAGGCCGATGTCCGTTGGGTTCAAGAGGGGGGCAACACATGACCTGCCGGTTGACCATTTCTTTGCTGGGGCCGTTCCAGGCCCGCTGGGATGGACAGCCTATTGTCTTTCGCAGTGATACCATGCGTGCGCTGCTGGCCTACCTGGCCCTGGAGGCCGGCGCGCTGCATCGTCGCGAATCGCTGGCGGCGCTGCTGTGGCCCGATCACGAGTCGGTCACCGCGCTGACCAACCTGCGCCAGACTCTCTCCCGCCTGGCGAGGGCCATCGGCAATTCGTCCGTTCGCCCGGCATTCTTGCGCATCGATGCCAGAACGGTCCGTTTCGATGCAAACAGCGATTGCCAGCTGGATGTGCATACCTTTGAAGAACGGATCGCGCAGGCGCAAACTCACCGCCACCGCCGCGTCGAGGTATGTCTGCCCTGTGTGCAGTCGCTGCGGCAGGCAACGATCCTCTATCGCGGCGAGTTTCTCTCCGGCCTATCCCTCGACGGTGCGCCCGAGTTTGAGCAGTGGACGCTGGTGCAGCGCGAGCATTTCCATACTCAGGCGCTGAGTGCCTTGTCCGTGCTGGCTGCCCATTACGCGCAGCGCGGTGAGTGGGAGGAGGCATACCAGCATGCTCTGCACCAGGTCGAACTCGAACCGTGGCACGAACCGGCTCACCGCCAGATCATGCAGGCCCTGGCTGCGACCGGCCGGCGCGGCGCGGCCCTGGCCCAATATGAAAATTGCCGCCGCATCCTGCTGGAAAACCTGGATGTTGAGCCCGAAGAGGCCACCCGGGCGCTGTATGCCGAGATCCAGGTCGCCGAATCCGGCGATCGATTGCCCGTCCAGGCCACTCCGGCTCCGTACGATGCGTCGCCGTGCGACAGCCCATCGCGCCATATGACCACCCACAATCTGCCGGTCGGTAACCTGCCGGCCCGCACGACGCTGTTTGTGGGGCGTGAGGCCGAACTGGTCCAGGTCAACGAATGGCTGGCCGGCCCGGATGACCGCCTGATCACCTTGACCGGGTTGGGGGGCAGCGGTAAAACGCGCCTCGCTC
>JAFGJF010000175.1 GCA_016929205.1 Anaerolineae bacterium | reverse complement strand
TGCGCGGGATCATCGCCGAGCGGATGTTGGGCAGCGCGCAATCGACCGCGCGCGTGACGCTGCTGAGCGAGGTCGATGCAACGGCCTTTGTCGAGGTGCGGACGCAGTTCAAGAATAGAGTGACGCAAGAGTGGGGGTTTGCGCCGGGCTTTAATGACCTGCTGGGGATGATCGTCGCCCGTTCGCTGCGCGAATTCCCGTACATGAACGCCCGCGTCAACGGCGACGTGATCGAGCAGTTGGCGCAGATCAATGTGGGGTTGGCGGTCGATACCGAGCGCGGCCTGTTGGTGCCGGTGATCCGTGATGCCGATCAAAAGGGGCTGCGCGAGTTTGGGGCCACGTTCCGCGAATTGGTCGAGCGCGCGCGGCAAAGCAAGTCTTTGCCCGACGATCTGAGCGGCGGTACGTTTACGATCACCAACCTGGGGATGTATGGCGTCGATGCCTTTACGCCGATCATCAATTTGCCAGAGGCGGCGATTCTGGGCGTGGGGCGGATCGTGCCCAAACCGGTTGTAAAGGACGGTGACATTGTCGTGCGGCAGATGATGGTCCTCAGCCTGGCCTTTGACCATCGCCTGGTCGACGGCGCGCCGGCGGCACGCTTTTTGCAGCGGATCAGCCAGTTGGTGGAGAATCCCTACTTGTTGTTGGGATAGCTCCCTCTCAATCTCCAACCAGGGGGAGGCGGCTAGCGGATCCCGCGATCTGCAGAGAGGAGTCGCGCACACAGTTGTGCCGGCTCCTCTCTTGCATTATTTGCTCAATTGCTGAACCAGGCGGCGCAATATGCGATACAGACCGCTTTCGGCCTGCTCTCTGTTGACCGGCCTGAACCATGGGCTCGGTGTAGAGTACGGCACCTCATTGCAGGCTGATACGTATTCGTCGACACCGTGGTCGTATTCCTCACGGTCAAACGCTTTGTTTTGCAGCTTGTCCAGTTCGCTCATCGATCTCATCTCCATCGTGCTCGCCGTCGCATTCGCCGCCCAGCAATATTTCGTCTGCGATGCTCTTGAGGACAAACACATTGGGCATTTTGGCGACGGCAATAGATGCCCATTTGTGTCCTTTGCCGTCGGTTGCGATGAGTTTCAAGATCGTATCCGGCTCCACATAGACATTGACAAAGCCTGCTTCGATCTCAATATCTTTGACCCGGCTCCAGGGCAATGTCTTGCGGCCTTTGGCTATTCCTTCCCGGCTGATGCGCAGTGGTCCAAAAGAAACAGATTGTCCGGCGTCATACGCTGCGCGCACGCGCGGAAGGATACGCCGGGCAGCTTCTTGATGAATGGTGAGGGCGAGTTGCTCAACGCTGCCGAGCGCGCTGTTGAAAACGTGCTTGGAACCATCTTGCAGATGCACTGTGCAAGCGTGAACGGTTGAGTTTATACCCAGTGAGGATGTCGTTGTTCTGCTCATTTGCTGGACAACAGCTACCTTCTCCCAACGAACGGTTTTGGTCTTGCCTGATTTGATGTAAACAATGCCGTCGGAAAAGACGCGCACGCTCAGGTCGCGGATGCGCAAGGTGTGGATGAACCACCACAGGCCAGGCAGAAAATAGAGCAGGCCGACGGCGAGAGGGATAAGCCCTTCCCAGTAGGCTGCTATGATCGAAAAACCGCCAATCATGATCAAGATCGTGCTTCCGGCAAAACTGCCTACTTGTCTGTTGCGGTTACGAGTATAGTCGGCGATTCGTGCGCCCAGGTCATCCGGTTTGATAGAATGGTGAAAAGTCATTTGTTGCCTCCTTGCTGTAAACTGTGCTGGAATGGTGAGTGAGATATCCTTTGCTTGCTTTTGGTTTTTGTCATCCTCCTTTCGTTATGGCCCGCAGGCGAATAAAGTCGCGAGGGCGGGATACGAGCAATTCGACAACCTTGTAGATCAATTCGCCAGACGTGTGAAAATCGATAGGGCGTTCTGGGTACGGTGTGTCAGGTATATCAGGCACGATAAATGTGCACTCGGGGCATACCTGGCTCAGAATCCACGTCGCTCGTTCTAGTTGTAGATCGTGGGCAATGACCAATGCCTTGTGATTGCCCAGTCGCTCCAAGTGCGTTTTGATGCGCCATGCTGTGTCGACGGTGTCCATGTATGTCCTTGTGACGTGAGGGTGTATTCTAATGAGTTCAATCTCTTCTTTTTCCAACTTGACGATGTCGACGGCGGCCCAGATTCCATCCTGGACGAGAATGGTCTTGATTTCTGAACAATAGTGCTTCATAAACCACGCAAACAAGAATTCGTTTGCTTTGCCCGGCTTTATTTGTGCTTCAGGCATTTCGTATCCGAATCCAAAGAGAATGGCCATATCGACATCTGGCTTTTCTGTGGCAGGTGTCGCTCTCAACCAGGCGCTTGGTGTGAGTCCAACCAACAGCACAAACAGAAAAGCGCCTAGTGCAAACGATAGCAGCAGCAGCGCCTTTTGGGGCCAGGGTGTGGGGAGCAAGCGTCTGCGCAGAACCAGAAACCAGGCGGCGGCGCAAACGATACCCAATGCATGCGGGATGAAAACGCGTATATCCATTTTGGCGATCATTTTGTTTGAGCCTTTCTCAAGTCGTATCTATCTCGTTGACATCTAGAGATACAATAGCAGATTACAATCTCAGATCCGTCCTCGACACAGTAACAAGACCATAACAAAGATCGGAATTCTTGCTCCCTGGCGTGAAATGTGGCATAATGCGCCATAGCATTGAGGAGGTGACGATGTCTCAGCTTTGCATCTATGTGCTTGGTGGGGCGCGAGTTGAAGTGGATGGCCAGATAGTCAGGTTTTCGCATCACAAAAGTATGGCTCTGTTGGTCTATCTTGCCATCAATCGAAAGAGCTATAGCCGGGCCAGGTTGGCGGGGTTGTTTTGGCCAACTTTCCCCGATCAGCGTGCGCGCCAGTTGCTGAACAACGTGTTGACAGCATTGAAAAAAGGGCTCGGCCCTGGCTGTGGAGCGTGGCTAGACACCGACGTGCAGGGCAGTAAACAGATCGGCCTCAAATTCGGCGAGTATCTCTACGTGGACGTGCACCATTTTCAAGATCTGCTGGCTGCATGTCGGGCGCACGACCATCCAGATACAGAATTGTGTGCACGTTGTCACGATCCTCTGGCGCAGGCTCGAGCTCTTTACCGGGGCGATTTTCTCAAAGGGATCGCGTTTGATTCGCCCGAATTTGACGATTGGCAGTCGCGGCAGATGGAACGGCTGCGTGCCGAGTTGACCGGTGTCGTGTTGAACAAGCTGATATGCTATTACAGCGCCAAAGGTTTGTTTCATAAAGCTGTAGAGCACGTACAGGATTGGCTTGAACGCGAGGTATGGAACGAGTCAGCTCACCTGTGGCTTGTCAAACTGTATACCTGGCAAGGCAACCGTCCTGCTGCTTTGAAGCAATGCGATCGTTTGGTGGCGGTGGTGCGCGATGAGTTTGATGCACCTCCTGGCACCGAGGCATTGCAGGTGATAGAGCAGGTGAGGTTGGGAGGAGAGGTGACACAACCATATTTGGTATTGCCAGCGCCCTGTGCGGTGGGTTGCGATGGCACGATGGCGCATAGTGACAAAGAGGTACCTGGCAACGCAGTGAACCGGATGACAGCGGCAAGTGAATTAACCAGTTTTTCATTCAGGCTGATCGGGGCAGTGAGCTGTGGTCTGGTCAAGGCTGTCGCCTGGGCTGTGTTTTATGCGCCACCGGTCCGGACCCTGCCGCCGCAGATTGAGTTTGTGTGGGGGGCACTGTTTGGGTTAGCCGTTTTTTCCGGTCTGGCGCTGGGACAAATTGTTTTTGAGCAATGGGCACTGGCTTTTGGGAATGAGAATGGTGCTAGCTGGCGAAGCGGATTGAGTCGATATTGGACGTACCCGTTATGGGGGTTGTGTGGTGGGTTGGTCGGAGCAGGGATCTGGCTGCTATTCGGGGTGACCTTTTTGGTGCCGGGCAATGTCGGCCTGCCGTTGTCCTGGCAACACGCGATCAAAAGTACACTTGTCTGGGGGCTGGCCTATGCAGTCGGGATCGGCCTGATCTGGTTCCTGGCGGGGCAGAGGCATAGGGAAACGATGCGAGTGTGGCGAATGATTGGGATCGTATTGTTGGGCGGCCTTTGTCCATTCCTGGTTTTTTCGGCCATCCTGGGTCTGAATGCTTTGCTTGGTTGGGATGCATTCCTAGGATCTAGCGAATCCGATTTGTTGGCCGGGTTGGCACTGACTTGTGGGCTTGGTTTGGGATTGGCTATGCTGCCGCCGCTTTCGAGACGGCAAAACCAAGATTGACGTTGTCAGTAGGTGGCCGCGATTTCCAGGAGCGGGTATGTCCAGACTGGCATCTGATAAAAATAGCTCACGGAAAAATGCGCAAGAACGCTCGGCGAAATAACAGAATCTGTGTTTATCCGCGCTAATCCGTGAGCTGTGGCCGTTTATACCAAAAACTGCTCGATGTAGCGTTGTGTCAACAATAACATCTTTTCGCGTAGTGAAGGCTTACTCCATAGGGGGCCGTGCGGCTCAAAGACCAGATAGCCATCATAGTTGTGTTCGTACAAAAAGGCCATCACCTTGCCCCACTGGATGTCGCCCATCCCTGCTGCCGGCTGCGAGGCCAGCTTGCCATCCATGTACAGGTGCTCCTTGATGTGCACGTGGGCGACCTTGTCGCCGTGGTCGCGCAGCCAGGCCAGGTAGTCGTCGCCGTGGTAGTCGATGTTGGCGGGGTCGAACTTGAACCCTACACCGAGGATGTGTTCCCACACCTTTTCATAAGCCTCGATGCAGTCGAAAAAGCTGTTGCCGTGTACGGCGTACAGAGCCACCTGAAGCCCGGCCCTGTTGGCTTTTTCCAGGTAGGGTGGGAACACGTCCACAAACGCAGCCACGTTTTCGTCGAGCGAGGCGCCGGGGATCTGGCCGCCGCCGGTGATCAGGATCTCTGCCCCCAGCATCTTGGCAAAGCGGATCGCCCGGTCGAGGTGGGCCAGGCTGGTAGCGCGTTCCTGTGCGTCGAGCGAGGTGTGGTTCCAGCCCCACAGCCCCAGCGAGGCGGCTTTGATACCGCGATTGTCCAGAATATCGCGCATCTCGGCGACGGTGTCGTCGGTCAAACTCTCAAAATCTTTCCAGTAGTTGAATTCCAGCCCCACAAAGCCGTGTTCTTTGGCAAAGCGCGCGTCCTTTTCGATGCCGGGCAGGTCATTTGCGGCGATGAATCCGAGTTTCATGGTTTTTCTCCTTTATGGCCAAGAAACCAGGGATTGCCGGTGGCGGTGCAATTCACCGCAAACCACCCGTTCAAATCCCTGGTTTCGATATGTCATT
>JAFGJF010000174.1 GCA_016929205.1 Anaerolineae bacterium | reverse complement strand
CGCAGCCCGCGCTGGATGGTCTCGTCGCCAAAAACGGCCGGCGTGGGATAGCCGTGACCCATCAGATCGACGGCCAGATCGAGCAGTGCGTCCGGCGTGCCCTCGTGCCAACAGACGCCGACCGCGGGATAGATCAGGCCGGTTCGGCGCAGCGCCTCAAGGCAGAGGTACGAAAGGTCGTTGGTCACATCCTTGCCTTGTGCGTCGCGCCCACCGACCAGGACCGATATTGCCAGGCCATCGGGAATGTACTCGTTGAGCAGCAGGTACAGACATTCGATCAGCGCCAGCGCTTGCTCACCAGACAGTATGCCGGCCGCCGTATCGGCCTGGTAAAAGGAGTACAGTGTGCGGTCGAGATGGCCCGGCACAACCAGGGATGCACGTTCGCCATGCATCACGGCGAGGATGATGAACCACAAGAGCTGGATCGCATCGCGGAACGAGGCGGGGGCGGCGTGGGCGATGTGACGGCACGAGGCGACAATGGCCTTCAGTTCCACCTGGCGCGTTGGCGCTGCTGCCGGTATGGCCGACTCGACGGCATCGGCAGCGTGGGCGATCATCTGTGACAGGCCGTCCAGGGCGTGGAGAAAAGATCGATAGGCCTCGGCCTGGTTGCCGGTGGCCTGGTCCAGTCGCGCCTCGATCTGCTGCCCCAGCCCATCAATGCCAAGGCGCATCACTGGATCAAAGTCGAGTTCGCAGTGCCCGGTCTGTCCGGGCGTATTGAGCGTGAACGATTCCAGGGCGGTGCGTGCGGCCGCATCTTGTTCAGCCGTGAATGCCTGACCATCTTGCGGATGGCCAGCAAGCAGCTCTAATTCATCGATCACAAAATGCATACTGGCGAGCCGGTCGCGGGTGAGCAGCCCGAGGCGCACCGGCCACGAGGCAATGTGGTCCGAGGCACGCAGCGAACGTGCGTCGACCACGGCGTTATGGCGCAGATTCCACAGCGCATTGTCATTCTTGTGCGCCAGGACCCGCTGCCGGAGATGCTTTATACGTTGAACGGTATTTTCGAGTTGTTGTGGGGGTTTGGTCAGCACGGACATTAATCCCGCTCCCGGTAATTGTTTTTTTGCGTTTTTTATTTTTTTCTGCAACCGTTTTCGCAGGGGATAACGGTATAGATGAATGCCAGGATGTGATATCGGCATTTTCCAAGTCGGTAAAACGGCGGCTTGAGACCACGTTTTTCTTGACTCTATTGTACACTGGGTGGCATGCTCATGTCAAGGTGAGCACCGCATCGACTGCACCTTGCCCAACATGGGCCTGCATCGCGCCTGGCGCGGCGTCACGTTGCAAACATGACCTGTTTGATCATTCTGTTGAAACGATCGCACTTTCGATTCCCAGCACATCGCCGATGGCCTTGATTAACTGCGCACGATGGCCAATGCCCAGCGCAAAGTGATGCGTCGGCCCTTCGGCGCACCAGCGTTTCAAAAAGGTGCGCACGTCGGGCTTGAATTTCCCGTGCGTGTTGGTGTTCCCCGTGGGTGGAATGGGGCCGCGAAGCGACTCACCTTCGCCAAGCACGAATTTGAAGGCGCCTCGATCGTTGATGGAAACAGAAAGCAGCGCGATCGGGCCTTCCTTGATGCTGAACTCGACGCTTGCGCCGCTCCCCGGTTTGCCGTGATACTTGAGCAAGCTGCGCAGGACCGGTTTTTTATCCGCAATGTTGATGTGGTGCGGCCCATCGTGTCCCACGAGCACGGAATCGCGCTCAAAATCCACCGGGTGAAACTCGGCAAAGCTGCCGCCCATCTCCAGCCGGTCCATGATCATCATCGCCACACAGGTTTTGATATCGAACTCGCCGCACATGGGAAAGCCAGCTCCGGTGAGCAGCGAGTTGCCGACAATCAAATTGGTCATCAGTTCGCGGATCGGTGTGCCCTCGCTGCCCTCGTAATAGTAGGCCAGCCCGTCGAGCGCCTGTTCCTCGATAAAGTGGTCGAGCGCTACCGCTGCCCTGGCCGCCGTCCGTAAATCCCGGGCGGTCAGCCTGGTCGTTACCGGATCGGATTTGGGGTCTGGGGTGTCAAAGAAACCCAATATATCCCGTTCTTTTTGCGCGATGAGCACATCATCCATGTCGCAGTAGTGCCTTAAAAGTTGATCTGGCTCGCACTGGACGACGTGCGCGCCAAAGGTCGCCGTCACTGCAGTGGGGTCGGTATGCATATCCAGCATCGCCTCCAGGACATGCCCCATCAGGCCAAGTCGCGCACGTCGCAGATCGTGCAGCACACGCGCAATGGCGCACCATTTCGCAAGTTCGGCGTCTGCTTGTGGATCATCATGCAGCATGCCGATGATACAGGGCGGCGGCTTGCGTCCCATCCGCACTGCCACACCGGTAAACTCGGGCAGCGAACAGATATCGTCGTTTAAAAGCTGCACAAAGGTCGAACCGTGTTCATAGTCCATTGCCGCAAGGGGCTGGAGCGCCACCAGCACGATGGGCAGGTCGATCTCGCGAAAAATGGCGCCAATGACGGATGAGGTGGCATAGGTGAGCATATCCACCAAGAGCACGTCCAGGTTGGCACTTTTGATTGTTGGAATCAGTTCATAGGCATGCCGCGCCTGATCGGCGATCCCGAACGATGTCACCGTCACGTCCAATCCTTCCAGCTTGGCGATCAGGTGCGCCAGCTTTTCTTGCATTTTGTCGTAAAGGCCCTCAAATTGTCCCCAATAGGTGTGGTGTCCGACACCGAGGACGCCGACTTTTGCTGCCAGCGGTTTGCGCCGTTTAATCAACATACTTGCTCCTCCTCCATCCAGGCTCGAATCGTGGGCATGCAGCGATCGAACACCCAATGATCGTAACCCTCCCGGCTAAAATTGCACCGGTTGCGAATGGCATTTGTTTTTTTACCACCGGATCAGCAACTCGCCCGACAGGCCAGGCTGAGTAACGCGTATTTGGCCCGCCTGAAAGTGGGTTTTGTTGCCCTGGTTCTCAAAGGTGACGGCCATCCCGTGCGGTGGAAAAAAGACCACCGTCGCATCCTCGAGTCCGACAATCTTGAGCGTCAGCTCGCGGTGATGCTCGTCACGTGCCCCGGTATTGCAGCCGATCACGCCACTTTTTTGCTGTACGAACACCCGGCACTCGTGATGCATCACCCTGGCTAGCGGATAGAGGGACGCGCCATCCTCCAATTGAGCGAAAGTGGCGTGGAACAGCGGCGCGCCGTCGGGGAACTTGAGTCTGACCGAGCCTATGGGGGCGGCAGCGTAGCCGCTGAGATGCCAGGCGTTGTCGTGCCGCGAAAAGAGCATCAGGGCGGCGTTTTGCCCGGCAGCCGTACTCGGCGCTTTGCACTGCACCTCGATCGTGTACCCAAGAAACCCAAGCAGTTCGTAGCACAGCTTGCTGGCGTCAACATAACACGTCTCACGTGGCCTGGGCTTGAGGGCAAGGTTGGACGTGTCGGGGCGCGTTTCAAAAGGATTGGTACCCCGGAGCCAATAAAGCGGCGTTCCTTTGACCGAGTTGGAGACACAATAGGCGCGCTCGCCGGATGCTGACGAAACGATATGGTGCAGCGTCGCGGCGCCACCGACAAAGGTCGCCGCAATGCCGCCGGCAGAGCCAACCGGATCGTGGATCAGAGTCCCGGAGACGGTGTGATTCACGGATGGCGCGTTGTTGGCAGGTTTGAGTATGAGCTGTCCGCTGGATGGCGTGTCTAGTTCAAGTGAGAGAAAATGCAGGATGGAGGTATGCAGCGATGACGCCGGCCCGTAAAGTATGGCCGGAATGCCTTTTTCCAGCCAGGAAAAGAGCCGCTTTGCATCGCCGGTGCTGCGGG
>JAFGJF010000173.1 GCA_016929205.1 Anaerolineae bacterium | reverse complement strand
CTGGGTATGGGCGATGAACCGGCACCGCTGCCCGGCGTCGGCTTGTCACTAGAAACAACCGCCTTGTTACGGCGTCAGCTCCAGCAAGGCCAGGTTCGCGCACGCCTGACCACGCAATGCCAGGTACAGCGTGTCACGGCACGCAACATTGTTGCCGACCTGCCCGGAATGGATCCCGATGCCGGTTGGATCGTTGTCTGCGGGCACTATGATGGGCACGACATCGCCCAGGGTGCGCAGGACAATGCCACTGGTACGGCACTCGTCCTGGAAACGGCTCGCCTCCTGGCTCCGCTACGCGAACATCTCCAGGCCGGTCTGCGCTTTGTGCTCTTTTCCGGCGAGGAACTGGGTATGTTTGGTTCGGAAAACTATGTGCGCGTCCACGCCGGCGAACTGGATCATATCCTCACCGTATTCAATGCGGACGTTGTCGGACTGGCTGCGCCGTTAACGCTGATGGTCCAAAACAGCCCCGAACTGGGTGCTTATCTGCACAGTTTGCCTATGTCAGAACTCGATGTGCAGGTCGTCGACAACCGCCTGGTGCCCTATTCCGACCACTTTCCGTTTACCCTGGACGGTGTACCCGCCCTGATGGCGGCCACGTCTTCGCCGGGAAAAGAGAACGGCTGGGCGCATACGGCAGCCGACACACTGGACAAACTCGTCTTGCGTGCGCTTCGCCAGGCGGTAGCCAGCACCACGCGCATTGTGCTGCGCATGGCCCTCGAGCCGGCCGAACTCGCCACAAAACGCCAGCCGCCGGAACAGATCGAGCAGGCGCTCATCGATGCCAAGTGGGAGCAGCCGCTGCGCCTCCAGGGGCGTTGGCCCTTTTAGCCGGCAGAAGGAGTCCAAATGGACATTGTTTTTCATCCCATTGCCCACGTACGCAACCACTACCCCTATCCCGACAAACCGAGCACGTGGTACGGCACGGAATCGACTATCGAACTCGACCGGCGGTGGGTTCCAGCCCTAAAGGGGTTGACCGACTTTTCGCATATCGTGGTCTTGTGCTATTTGCACCTCTCTCCGCAAGAGGATCCACCGCTATTCATCCACCCACGACGCGATCCCAACATGCCATTGATCGGATTCTGGAGCACGCGCTCGCCACACCGGCCCAATCGCATCTCGGTCTCTATGGCCCGGCTGCTCGAGATCGAGGACAATATGCTGTGCGTTCAAAACCTGGACATGTTTGATGGCACCCCGGTGCTTGACATCAAGCCCTACCTGTTTCCGAGCGACGAGCCGGATCAGATCACCGTTGCACAATGGGTATACGATCTGCAAAAATCTCAAGAGCTCACTGAAAGGGCGGCCACGGATGAACACGGACTTGGTCTATGAATCAAACAAGGCGTATCCAGCGCCCGACAACATGAAAACAGTCAATGGACATCCCCGTTTTGCATTCGTGACCTTTTTGATGCTAAATGACAGCTATCTTCCCGGTGCCCTGGTGCTCGCCCACGCCTTGCGCAAGCAGAAAACGGGAGCGGACCTGGTGTGTATGGTCACCGACGAGATCACGTCCGGTGCGGTTCATGCCCTGAGTCACTTGTTCGACCGCGTCGTCCAAGTGGACACGATCTATGTCCCCCACAAACGGCGGCAGCAACGACAGGACAGGCCATATATGTTTACTCGGGTCAACGTCCTCCGCCTGGGCCACGACGGCGACCTGGGTGCGGCCTATGAAAAAATCGTCGTACTCGACGCCGACGTACTGCCGCTGCGGCATTATACCCACCTCTTCAAGATCAATGCACCGGCCGGGATCCTGAACGAGCACCGCTCGCATGTCATAGAATACGACGACGATGGCCGATACGTCATTCCGTCCAGCGTCGCGGTCGATGGTACGTGGAAGTGGCACCGCATCTATGAAACGGTTTGTCCTCACGGACACCCCATTCCGCGCAACATCACTGACCGGGTCAAGACCGATGCGACCAACATGGGACTCAACGGATCGCTTTTTGTCCTCGAACCCTCTATGGCCGAATACGAGTCGATCGTCGCTGACGTATGCCGGCTCGAGGTACAGCACCTGGTTGGCGATCAATTCGACTGGCCTGATATGCAATATCTGACCGCGCGCTGGTCCGGCAACTGGACAAGCATCGACATCCGTTTCAGTGGCTTGAGCGGCTACCCCAACCTTGACGCGCTGTTTGGCACCCATTACGCTGGGTTCAAGCCGTGGGTCTTCAAAAAGCCCAAAGCTATGGCTCGCTGGGGACGATACGAAGATTTTCAGTTGTGGTTCCAAACCTACACAGCCATGTTTGAAGCGTTTCCCAAACTGCACAACAATAAACGGCTAAGCCGCTTGCGCCAGGATATCGCGTCACTCACCGACGACAACCCATGAACGCCAAACGCCACGCCCATCCGGTCAATCTTGTATCACTTTGCTCTCCCGATTGGCAAGATTATGCCCTGCTCGACAGCGGCAACGGGCGCAAACTCGAGCGCTTTGGCCCTTACACCCTCATCCGCCCCGAGCCAAAGGCAACCTGGCCGCCTGCGCTCTCCTCAGACGCCTGGCAGCAGGCGCACGCCACGTTACAGCTAACAGGCAAAAAACAACGGCTGCACTGGCAGATCCACAAAGATATGGACCGCACCTGGATCATGCACTACAAAACACTGCGCTTCCGGGTGAGTATCGATGACTCGCGCCACCTCGGCGTCTTTCCCGAGAACGCGGCCCATTGGGATTGGATCGACGAGACAATTCTCGCTGCCCGCCGTCCGGCCAACGTGCTCAACCTCTTTGCCTACACCGGCCTGGCTACCCTGGCGGCGGCCCAAGCCGGCGACCAGATCACGCACATCGACTCGTCGAAAAAAGCAGTCGCCATCGCCCGCGAGAACCAGGCGCTGTCCAACCTGGAGGATCGTCCCATTCGCTGGATCGTCGAGGACGCCCTCAAATTCGTGCAGCGCGAGGTACGGCGCGGCACGCGCTACGATGGACTGATTATGGATCCACCTCGCTTTGGCCGGGGTCCGAAAGGCCAGGTGTGGGACTTTTTCGACCATTTCCCCGTCTTGTGCGAGGCCTGCCGGGCCGTTCTCACCCAAGATCCACTGTTCATTATCATCACCGCCTACGCGATGGACGCCTCCACGCCAGACCTGTACCGGACGATCGAGCAGATGATGGATGGATTCGGCGGCACGATCGCTGCCGGCAAGCTGGTAACGGTCGAACAGAGCGCCGGGCGCACGATTTCCAACGCGATTTTTGCGCGCTGGCGAACGCAAACCACAGCTTGACAAACAAAACAAGATGACCGCGTTTCGAAACAAAGCGACCATTTGCCAACACGATAGGTTCTGCTTGGCCTCTTGTTGACGTTCCAACTAGGTTGTGATATGATTGTAACAGTTAGCCGTCTATAAAACGGTCAGGCTGCGATGCTTTTTGCACGCGTTAACGTGCTGCAATTGCACAGTGAAACATTCTCTCGCACAATAGATACGTTTGCACGCGGCGACCAAATGACCTCGGCGGAAGACAGGCATAGAGGAGGCCAGTGTGTCAGGTGAGCTGGTTTTGGTCATTGACGATCAGCTAAAAACACGCGAGTTCATTGCAAATCGCGTTTTGGCTCCGCATGGGTATCGTTCCCTTGTCGCAGCAGATGGTCAATCAGGTTTGCAAAAAGCCATTGATGTGCACCCCGATTTGATCGTTTTCAGCGCGAATATGAGTGGATTCTCAGGACTCCAAGTTCTAAACGCACTGCAAGAACGAGGTCGCCAGATCCCTACCATCGCGATCGTCTCGCAAAATGACCCACTTCCAGAGAGGTCCAATCTATATAGACTCATCGATGACTATGTGCATCCACCTCTAAAAGTAGAGGATGTCCTTGCCGCCATCGATCACGCCCTGTCCAACAGTCGTCTCAAAAAACAGGTAGAGACCTTGCAGGAACGGCTGCAGCGACAGGCTCAACAGCAAAAGATTCTTTATGTCATTGCCCAGGCAGTGACATCTCCTCTAGAATACCAGCAGGTGCTCAATCGTTTGGTTGAAGCGGCTGTCTATGTCACCGAAGCAGACGAAGGCGGGTTGTTTCTTCAGGATAGGGAATCAGGTCGGCTCTATGCGCGTTCCTTGCTTTCCCAGGGAAACCCTCGCGCACGCGTTGCCGATCAGGTCATCCATGACCCACTGGCACAACGTGTTCTGGATTCGGGTGAACCGATCATCCTCGATGGTCCCGATGCAGTTGCCGCACAATCACCTGTTCCCGCACTGCTCCAGGTGCCTCTCAAAGCTCAGGGAAGGACAATTGGCGTACTGGGCGTCTCCTGCCTTGATCAAGACAGTCACTTTGATAAAAGCAGTGTCTATATGCTTTCTGTTTTGGCAGGATATGCAGCCATCGCAATCGAAAACACACAGCTCTATGTCAAGATAGAGGGTGAGCTCGAGCGTACCGCTTTGTATCGTATTAGCACGGCGCTCGGCTCAACGTTACGACTGGAATCGGTTTTGGAAATGGTGATCAATGAAGCCATTCGCCTCACAACCGCTGAACGAGGCTATATTACTTTGTTGGATGAAGTGAGTGGCCTATATATACCCCACGCACTGCGCGATCTTGAAACGCGAATGCTCGACAGCGCCGAATTCCGTTTCAGCCGCTCTATTGTCCACCAGGTTCTTGATGGAGGACAGCCCATCCACACCACCGCTCAGGAACGAGGGTTTCCTACCGAAACAACTTTGGATGCCCAGGTCGCAATGTGTGTCCCCATTCTAAGTTCATCCGGGGTGACGGGCGCAATATATGTCGATCGTTATCGTTCAGACAACCGATTCACCACACACCAATTCGATGTTTTGACCATGTTATCGGTTCATGCAGGGGCAGCAATCGAGAATGCCAAGTTGTTTAATGAGGTAGAAGCCGAACACCGGAAACTGGAGGCCGTGATTAGAGGAACCGATCAGCCTGTCGTCATCACCGATATGGATGGCACCGTATTGTTGATGAATTCGGCGGCCCGACAGGCATTTAGCACGCGACGCGCGATGGGAACGGGGATGCTTTTGCCGCAAGTCATCGAAGACACAAATTTGCGCAAGCTGTTCCAGGAAACCAGAGCCAGCGGACATGTGCAGCGTGGTGAAATTCCTGTTCAAGGTGACAAGACGTTCAACGCAACAGTAACGCCGATATCAGGCGTCGGGTTTGTCGCTATTATGCAAGATATCACACAGTTCAAAGAATTATCACGCCTCAAATCCGAGTTTGTCGCGACGGTGTCGCACGACTTGAGATCGCCGTTAAGCACGGTCCTGAGTCTACTGGATATGCTTGATCACCTGGGGCCATTGAACGAGCAACAGGTGGACTTTGTCGACAGTGCGCAGCAGGAAATTCAGCACTTGATTGATTTGACCAGTGATTTGTTGGACCTGGGACGACTGGAAACAGACATCGATATGGAGATGAAACAGTGCGATATGCGCGATATTGTCGCAAAATCCTGGGGATCCTGGCAAAAAATGGCTCACGAAAAACAACACACGTTCAAGCTGGATTTGCCAGAGCACCCCACCTATGTCTTTGGAAATGCCATGCGACTTCGCCAGATCGTAGACAATTTGATCAACAACGCTATCAAGTACACGCCCGAGGGCGGACAAATTTCCGTTCACCTGGCACAAAGAGGAATTCAAGTTATTCTGTGGGTCCAAGACTCGGGTATTGGCATCGCGTCTGAGGATCAACCTTATGTATTTGATCGGTTCTTTCGCGTTCACAATGAGCAAACTTTTGAGGTTGAAGGCACCGGACTTGGATTGGCTATCGCACAAAGCATTGTTGAGAAACACCAAGGCCGCATCTGGGTAGAGAGTGAATTGGAACATGGAAGTACGTTCTATGTGACCCTGCCGTTGGCCATATGATCCTCCAACTCGAGGAGTGATCAAAATAGGTTCAGACCACCTCCGTTTCGGAACACTTGGCGTTTCGGGGGTATTTTCTGTCCTGACTCACACAAGCAGCAAGGAAACGTTTGGGGACCGGCATTCAACCAGTAGGAGATATGGTGGACATTACATGGTATGGGCAAGCTTGTTTTCGTATTCGAGAAAAAGGGGTGACGATTATTACAGATCCGTTTGGCCGGGATAGCGAGTACGCCCTACCTCGCGTCCGTGCTGACGTCGTAACACAAAGCCACACGACCGGCTCCAATGAGCGCCCTAAAGGGATGCGTGGCGAGCCACGCATCTTTACAACGCCAGGTGAGTATGAGGTCGGAGGAATCTTTATTACCGGTGTACCTGTCTTTGCTCAACAAGGGCAAGAATGGCACAAGCATGTTGTCTTTGTATACGATTTTGATCGATTTACGGTGTGCCACCTCGGTGAATTGGGATATCTGCTCACGCGAAGCCAGATTGAGGCCCTCAATGGTGTCAACCTTGCCCTGGTATCGATAGAGGACAGCCAACCCTCTCGGTTGTCTGCAGAACAAGACGTAATCAGCTTGCTCGAACCCAATATCGTTATTCCCATGCATTATGATACGACCAGACTTGCCCACGATCCGGCATCGCTCTCTCTATTTCTTAAAACGATGGGTATAGATGATGTATCACCGTGCGAGACGTTCAAGATCAGTCCGGGACACCTGCCAGATGATACACAAGTCGTTTTGTTAGAGTGCACCTAGATATTGCCAACTGTGCTTTTTGATGCGGTGGTTGACGTCAGGTTCGAAATGTTGTATAATATGATTACGTAAAGTCAATCTTGGACGAGCAACTTGGCGATACTCGGATCAACCGCGTATTTGTATTGCTCAAAGTGGGGTTTTGAGATGGGGGGAGATGGGGCTATACTGTGATAATATATTGTTGTCACAGGCCATTTTTCGTACAATGACGTCGTTCACGGTTGTACGTGAATAAGGGGAGGGAGTCGTAATGGCCAGCAGCTTTTCTCAGTTCATCATCAAGATCCGAGGTCGGGCACGAGATGCACGCACGTGGCTCAAGCACAGGATCCTGGTAGCCTTGGTTTGGGCACTTTTATTCTCGCTTGTTCCCTGGGCACCTCCGTCTTTTGCCCCTGCCGTTGATCAAGCATTCGAGAACGCGCCACAGGCTGTGAGATGGGCCGAGCCTTTGGCTTTGGGCATTACCGGTTGGACCGATCAGGCACTGTCTTTGTTGATGGGCCCCACGCCCGTTTACGCCGGTACCAATATTACCTTGACGCTCTCCAAGCGAGATGACGGGCCGGATGTAGGCACGAGAAGTGCGGGCCCCGATCCTGTCGGCGTAGGTGAAACGGTTCTCTATTTTATCCACATCACCAACACAGGTAGTATCACCGCGACGGTCTTTTTGACCGAAATTCTGCCTTCCGAACTGTCGTACGAAGGTTCGGGCGTCACTTCTCAGAACGGAGGTGCTCTCTGGTTTGACGGCCCGCTTGCCGGTAACACAGGTGCACTCTTTTTTACCGGGGACTTTGTTGGCACGGGTAGTGGATTGGGGCCGGGCAAAAGCGCCGTCCTTTGGATCGAAGCGCGCGTCCAGCAAGGTCTGACCAATGGGTACATTATCACGAACGATCAGTACGACTATTATGCAGTCGCGACCCAAGAACCCGGTTTTGTGTACGATGGCCTCAATGATGTCGATACCACCGTCCGGTCCCCTCAATTGAGCATTGCCAAGACAGCAGACCCGATCACGGTCGGTGTAGGCGCGTTACTGACTTATACGATTGTTTATACCAACAATGGCGCTGTAGGGGCGACGGGGATCGTCGTCACCGACACGCTTGACCCCGACGTGACCTATGTCAGTGCCACACCGTTACCCGACACGATCGGCCCGGTCATTGTCTGGGACACTGCACTTGGCGATCTGGCGCCGGGAGCATCGGGCCAGATCGAGCTTGTGGTTCGTGTCGGAAGCGATCTGAACAACAATGACATCCTGGTCAACCAGGCCGAGATCGGTTGCGATCAAAACATATATGCCAGCACGGGAGACGTGGAAACAGTCGTCAAGGCATTGACCGTGCGCGTCTCCAAATCGGCGACGCCGCCAACCGTTCGGGCTGGTGAGCGGATCACGTACACCATCGTTTTTACGAACGACAGCGATATTCCGATCACGAGCAAAGTGTACATTACCGATACGCTGCCCGCCGGCATGACCAACGTGACATCAGATACAGTCGATGCCACGTTTAACAGTCAGAATGGCAGCGCGTATAGCTGGTTTGTGGACTCGATGCCTGAAGGCAGTGTAGGCACGATCGAACTCGCGGCCGATGCCATCACGTCACCGGTCGCCGCTAACGGCTCGACAACGATACTCAACCAATTGGCCATTACGTCGACGGCAGCCAACAGCGCCGTACCGTCCTCGTTGTCCAACGTGGTGATCCCCGCCGAGGCGGACACGGTCACGATTCTCATTTCACCGGATGAACAGATCGTTGGCAATGCATCAAACATCGCCATTACCCTCGTAGATCAATACGGCAACCTCGTATACAACGGAGACAATTATACCGTCGATCTGACACGTAGCCCGAATGGACCGACTTTTGGAACAACACCTGTCTCGATCGTGAATGGTCAGGGAACGAGCACGATCAATTCAAACATGGCCGGAACCTTTGTTGTCACCGCATCTGTAAGCGGAATGCCGGCCATTTCAAATACAGCACTGGTGACGTTTACATCCGGCATAGTCCATCATTACGTCATCGGGCCCATTGCCGACCATCAAGCCGGTGTGAATTTCACAGTCGATATCACCGCTGAAGACCAGTTCAACAATACGGTGAGTGGATTTAACGACACGGTAGATATTGCCGACAACACCACGCCAAATACGCTGCGGCCTTCGACGGTGTCGTTTAGTGGCGGGATCGTCAGCGGCGAGATCGTCAGCATCACGCTGGCGCGTGCCAATACGGCGATCGTCGTTGGCACCAGTCCTTCGAGCAACAGTAATCCCTTTACGATCACCGCTGCAGCGCCCAATACAGTGACCGTCGCAACCGGTCAAGTAAACATCCCCGTCGGTATCAACGAACTGGCAACCGCGACAGTAGTGGACGTATACAACAATCCGGTGGATACGGGTACTGTCGCATTCAGCATCAGCCTTATTGGAACGGTAAATCCTGTAAATAGTCCGCTTGACGCGATGGGCCAGGCGACCTCGAATGTTTCTTCAACCGTCACCGGCCCGGCGACCATTGAGGTCACGGCGGCAGGCGGCATCGTTGGATCGACCAACATTACCTTTGTCGCAGGATGCCCGTACACGGTGAGTGTGGTAGTGAATCCGGATATAGTCCAAGTTGGCAACCCGGCGGTGGTCACGGTTGACGTAGAGGATCAATATGGAAACAAGGTCGATTGGGCGTCGGTCACGTTTGATGCTGCCGGTCTCGGCGCTGGCGGGATTGTGCCGGCGACGGCCGCGCTGGACAGCAATGGTATGGCGACGGCGATATTGACCTCGACATTGGTCGGCCAAAAGACGGTTATCGTAGACACGGTCGCTGCGCGTGGTTGTTCCTCGGTTTCGGGGCAGGCTTGGGTGACCTATACGATCGGCGCTGCTTCTCAAGTAACGATCACAATGGACCCCAACCCACAAGAAGTGTCCGTCAACGCCAATCTGATTGCCTTGGCAGCCGATCAATATGGCAACCCGGTTGCAGGTGAGGTGATCACCTTTGCTGCCTTTATGGCCGGCCTGGGCGGCGGCGGGATCAGCGCGCTGACCGGGACGACCGACGCCTCCGGTGAGGCAACCGTCCAAATTTCTTCGACGCTCATTGGTGGCGTTGCCGTGACGGCAACACTGCAATCCGATCCGGCCGTTTTCGGCACGAATGTGGTCTCGTTTACGTCGGGGCCGCCGCGGTTTATCACGGTGACGGTAAACCCGGCTAACGTGGAGAACAATGTGCAAGCGACGCTCACGGTAACGATGACCGACGCGTTTGGAAATCCATGTGCCTGGCAGCCCGTCACCTTTACGGTGACAGGGTATACCGGCGCCGTGTTCGACCCTTCTCGTTTTGTGAACGCAAACGCAAACGGCGTGGCAACCACAAGGGTTAGCGGGCCTGTTTTGGGAACGATGACGATCAGCGCGCAAGGGAATTCGCCGTATTCTGACACGACGACCCTACATGTCGTTGCCGGGCCACTTGAGGATTTTGAGACCAATTTCCTGGCCGATGTCGAAGCCGGTATCAATTTTACGCTGCATATTACGGCTGTCGACGCATTGGGACAGCACCGGGCGGAAAACGGGACCATCTTGCTCGTCGATGGAACCGGGACGCTCCAGCCCGATACCGTTACGATGTTGGGTGGCTATGCAACCGTGGTCTTGTCCATCACCCAGGCTATGGTCGACGACTGGATTCGCCTGATCTGGCAGCCTGACACGGATATCTTTGCCACAACAAACTTGTTTACAGTTATGCCAGGTGCTCCGATGACTGTGGCTTTGCAGTATGAATCACAGATGGCATCGTGCGTGAACCAGCCGATCACGGCAACCGTACAAGATCGATTTGAGAACCCGGTTCCCAGCCAGGTCGTGACGTTCAGCATCGCTTCAGGCATTTTTGTACTTGTTCCGCCAACGACCCTGACTGCCGATGCGAACGGCCAGGCAGTTGTTTACGCAAGATCGACCCAATCGGGCACCGCATCCATACATGCCGAGATAGCGGGAGGGATCATCGCCACAGCCTATATTACTTTTGGGATTGGCGCCCCAGGAGCAATCACCCTGACCGCGTCGGCGCTTACCGTTCAGGCTGGAAACAGCATTGCCCTCACAGCTACCGTAGAAGACTGTGGTGGGCATCCTATATCTAATTTGGGGATGGCAAGTGAATTCGTGGCACATCTCAGCACCGGCGCCGGTGTCGTGACACCCACCAGTGGAACCACCGACAAGACCGGACAATACACCTTTGGTTTTACGGGCACTCAAACCGGTCAGGCGTATCTCGTTGTTTCCTATATCGATAGGGGTCGGATTGAGACCGAACAGATCATCATCACCGTCATCCCTGGTGAACCGGCAACGGTCACGCTCACTGCAGATCCGACCGCCATTGTTCCGGAAGGACATCATTCTATCCTGAGTGCGGTTGTACGCGATGCATACGGCAATATCGTGCCCGGATGCGGGATCGTGTTTGAACGCGTCTCAGGACCCAGCGTCACATTCGATCCAATAACCCGGACGGCTACAACTGATATCAACGGAACGGCGAGCATTACCTTGACGTCCACTGAAGAAGAGGGTGTTGTACAGATCAGGGCTTTTCCACTTTTGCCCATCTATGATTTCGAAGACACCATTAGCGTCACGATCCGCTGGTTTGCTGTCTATATGCCTCTTGTTCTGAAAAATTATCCAAGGGGCGATTTGGAAGTGACCCAGATCACCAGCCACAAGTATAAAAAGCCAGGCGAGGATCAAACCCGGTACGAGGTACGTGTGACGATTCTCAACAACGGCCCGGACACGATAAGCGGTTTTTGGGTCGATTTGTATCTCGATCCTCGCGAGCCAATTGCCACGAATGTTCTCTGGCATCAAGTTTCACGAATGGGTAAAGCATGGTACGTGACAGAACCATTGGCTCCGGGGGCTACAATGGTATTGAGCACTAATGCCCCGGACAGCGCACCTCCTGGTGTTCCTGTACGAGTATATAGCAACTGGCCGGGTTATCTGGTGGGGTCGCCTCCGCACGAATTATGGGCGATGG
>JAFGJF010000172.1 GCA_016929205.1 Anaerolineae bacterium | reverse complement strand
GGGCGCGCTGTCGTGCTGTGCCCACAGCGTTTGCCCGTCGTAGAGCTGCACGGTAACCTGGATATTGCGCACCAACGGCACCAACGGCCGCCAATACAACGTCACCTCGACCCAGCCGCTGCGATGAGCCTGGCCCGCCCTCAGGTCATAGCCCAGTAACTCGATTTCGTCGTTGAACACGGCGTGAATCGCGACGCTGCCACCCGTCGTTGGCGGTGCAACCTGCTCTGGCATCCACCATTGGCGGTAGTCAGCTTGATCGACGGTCAGCACTGGACCGGCGTCTCGCGTGTACCAGCGGATGCGCGGTTCGCCGAGGACGGTGACCACTCCTGCCAGTTTGAAATCGCGCGCCAATTCTTCCCGGTCAATGCGGATCTCATCCTGCACGTTTTCAGCGACGATATAGACGTCAGGCTTGGGGCAGTGGGTGCGCGGCGCCTGGCGCGTATAAAAGTCGGTAATTTCCTGCTCTTCATTGCTGGCATAGGTGCCGGATATCGTGCCCTTGGCCATCAGCGCGCCAATCGCCTGCCACCCGGCGCGGTGTGGAAATCCAAAGCGCCCGTGCGCCGGCATGTCCTCATAGGTCGTCCAATAGAGCCCGAGTTTGTTGTCGGGCCAGGTGCGCTGGTATTCGGGCGTGTGATCGACAAACATGATCCAGCTATATCCCGCGCACAGCACGTATGCGGCCACACCAACTCCTAGGGCCGCCCAACGCCAACGCGCTTTTTTTAGGGTGCCCCACAGCCCGGCGGTGGCTGCTCCGGCCAAGAGCGCGGCCCCGCTGTAAAAGGTGTAAATATGCGTCCTGGGATCGAAAACGACGATCAGGTAAAAGATAAATGGTACGACCGTGACCACCCAGGCGTAAAGCAGGGTTCTGAACCGCCTGTGGAACAACAACGATGCCAGAGCCAATACAAACAAAAGGGCGACGGTGTAGCTCGAGTTGTAGACGGTGCTCATAACCCAGATTTTTTCGACGTTGAAGTGCAGCTTGCCGCCGACCCGTCCTTCGGCGATGTAACCTGACGTCTTGCCAAAGTTGGGATTCAGCACAAAGGGTGCGTAGAACAAGGCCAGGATGACGATACCGACGATCAGGGCGAGCCAATAATCGCGCCACACAATCTGGTGCCGAAAGCGCCGCGGCTTGCCGGGTGTCCAGCGCCAAGCCAGCACGACAGCAGCAGGAACGACCAATACCGCGTCATAGTGTGCCAGTGCCCCCAGCGCGAGAAATGTCGCGCCCAGCACCAGATCGATGGTCCTGCCGCGTTGGCGATAGTCGTCCAACACCAACAACGCCAGCAGCCCCATCCATACCACGATGTCCTGGTACTGGATGATGCGGGCGAACGCGATGTGAAATCCGTTGATGGCCATCACCGCTCCGGCGATCAAGCCACCCGCATTCCCAAACCAGCGTCTTCCCAATTGGTACAACGCAGCAATGCCCAAGATGCCCGCCCATGCAAACGGCAGCCTGGCCCAGAATTCGTTGAGCGCGCCGTTCAGGCTCCATGTTGCCATCGGGATCAGGATTTCGAACGGGCCTTTTTGGTGCAGGAATAACTCGCCATCGTCGCCGGCGATGGCCTCGGCGGCACGCACCATGATGATCCCTTCGTCACCCTGGAATTCGCTGTAACCGAGGCCGGCTAATCGAAAAAGTATCGTGATGATCAACAGGGCTGCCAGGAAAAGCTGGCTCTGTACATCCGGACGTGCTCGGTCTGGATCGTCAGGTCCAGGCCGGGAACGGGGATGGCCATCAAGATTGCCGCAATCCCTTGGAGCGATTTTGGATCGACTGAGACGCTCATCGGGGTCGATCTTGGACGATCGTGTGATTTTGGGCAATTGCGCGATCGCGAATGGGATCAATGCCGACAGCGTAAAGAGGATCAAGCAGGGAATAAACGAGACCGGTCCGGGCAAATAGTGATACAACAGCATTAGCAATACATTGATGCCCATGCCGAGTCCAAACCCGGCCCACCGCCGGCCCTCAAGTCTGTGCCCCCAGGCATATCCCGGCAGAACCCAGAGCAGCACAAACACGAACGCCGCGCGCAGATTGCCGGATGGCAGCAGCACAATGGCCAAATCAGTGATGAACAACAAACCAAGGTGTACAGCGGCGATCATAGAGACTCCCTTTTGCCGGTTGGTGAGCCAGAGTATACTCGACAATGCTTACTTGTCAAAATCATCGAGTGCGGAGATATGGGCAGAAGGAGGAGCGAGCGCTGGCGATTAAGGCAGACCGGAAAACAATCACTTTTTGATTTCGACGTCTGGCAGCAGCAGCCTATCCCCGGCCTGTTTGCCATCTATGGTAAGTGGCCAGCGCTGCAGCGTTTCGGCGTCGTACCAGCCGATCTCGACCTGGTATGTACCGGGACCAAGATCCTGAGGCAATGCGATTGTGTAACGCTGTGTGAGGCGGTCGTTCGCCTGCCAGCACGTTGCTGGTGAAGCGATGCCATCCCAGCCGGCGAGAGTGTGGCCATTGGCGTCGAGCAGGTGCGCGAACGATTTGGCGGCGCGATGGGGCGGGCCGATCACGTACCACACCGCTTCGACGATGAGGGTGTTGCTTGTAGATAAAGACAAATCGTTGACTTGATGGTGTCGCAAAGCGACAATGTCTGCAAAACGTGTATCCAGATCGCAGGGGCACGGTGCTTTGAGCAGCAGCTCGTATTCGCGGCCGAATGGGCCGCTGATGACGACGTATCCTGGCCCCTGGCGGACCACCTCTCCCCAGCCAGGCGGCTCTGGGGTGATAAACCACACCGTGTCGACAAAGGGCACGATCACACCGCTGGCAGGATCGAATTGGCGAACGGTTGCGCCTCGTTCCAGCAGCGATCGTTCCTGAGCGGCCAATTGGGACGTTGGCACGGCGAGCACAACCGCTTCGGCTGGCGCCTGGCGCTGCGGCACCTCATAGATCAGGATCGAGTGCCCGATGTTGCCGAGTGGGTCCTGCGCTCTAAACCGGGCATAACTGTCGCGATCGGCCAACTGGATGCCCTGCAAATTGCTGGCACTGATCGCATAGATGCCGGGCGCTGGATTGTATGGATTCAGGCCAAAAGCTGCCGGGTCGCCGCCAAAGCGCCAGAAACCGGGCAGGGGATGAAATGGAAAATGATACGCTTCGGGGTGTGCCGCGCCAAACCAGCTCAGGTTTATGGGAACGGGTGAGTTGTTGAATCGTTCTGCCAGCCCGGGCAGATCCTGCCCCCAATCGAGATTGGAATCGACGAGTAAACGGTAGCCCTGCTCTGATCCTCCTGCCAGAACATTGAAAAAAGAGAGATAGTGAGGCAAGATCGAAAACGCAGTGACAGCGAGAGAAAAACAGCAAACAGCAAGTAGCAAGTAGCGAATGACGGCTATCGGATGACGCCTGATGCCTGACCGATGGTGCTGTTTTCTGCTGAAATACGCTGCGATCTGCCATCCGGTCAGGATGTACAGAAAGGGTAGCGAGGGCAGGATGTGCCGGTAGCCGATGTTGAACGAGCTGGACATCGCTATTGTCCAAAAGGCGAGGACAGGCAAGATCAGGCAGGCCAGATGGTTGAGTGATGTCCCACGTTCCGGGTGAGTCGCTGTTGGATCGTCGGGATCGCTCTGCCTGTAATGGGGTGATTGAGCCGGGAACCGGCTTGCGATGTATCCATATACCCACAGTCCCAATGCGGCAATCAATAAGAGCAGTGTTGGCAGTGGTGTTTTGATCGCAAACGCGATTGGAAAATAAGTCCACCAGCCGCTCTCCGAATACTGTCCCATTAAAAAGGAGGTTGTGCCACCGCCGGTGCGCTTGAGGATCGTCTGTATGCCGGCAAAATAAGAAGGCGCCGGGCCGGGGATGTTGCCCAGGGCCGCGATCGGACCCCACTCAAAGCCATACACAGCCCAGACGACGATGAACCCGATACCGAATACAAATGCGAGACGCGAGATCCACTGCCGGGCTTCGCGTACAGCGGCGCTGGATGATTTTTGCGAGATGATTCGTTGGATCCATACCAACACGATAGCCAGCGCGATCACTGGTCCCAGCACCAATGCCGAGAACTTGGACACCTGGGCCAGGCCAAAGAGAACGCCGGCCAAAAGCCAATGCTGCCAGCCGCTGTGGTGCAGCGAAACTGGCGGCCGTGGATTGTACGGCCGTGGACTGTACGGCCGTGAACTGTACGGCATGGCTCTCCACAGCGCAAACATGGCCGCCACAACGAGGCAGGTGATCCCCATATCGGTCGTCGTCAGCCGGCCATGGGCCAGAATGTTGGGGTCAAAGACGAGCAGTGACAATGCCAGCAGCCCGGCCCAACGGCCTCCCAAGGCGCGCGCCCAACGGTAGACCAGTGTGCCCAAGATCAGCGTCAGCCACATGACCGGTACCCGGGTGGCAAAAACCAGGCGAGACACAGCCTCGCCGTCGTTGGCCTGCCATAAGAGTTGGTCGGCAAAGCCGTACCACTCGGCATTGGCCCAGCTTGCGCTGTCCAGCGGCAGGCGGATCGTCTCGTCGAGCAGCAGTGGCCAAGTCTCCCAGGCATTGACGCCTGGTGGGTGTTCCTGGCTGAGGCGCAGATCGCCGGTCTTGAGGTAGGCCAATCCACGGGCGATGTGGTTTTGCTCGTCCAGTGTCGGCGATTTCTTGGAAACGCTGAAAACGAGGAGAAAAAAGAACAAAAGCAACAAAAGGCAGACGAGATAACGTTCAGCCACCCGGCAGCGGTGAGGTCGTGTGACACTCGACGGTGAACTCATTGCCGGACCTCGATCGGTTCGAGCAGGATGCGCTGTCCCGGGGCGCCAGCGTTATCGACGGGCAGGCGCGGCCCTTGCGGTGGGGCGTACCAGCCCAATTCGACCGCATATTGTCCGGCCTGATTGGGAAACCCAAAGGAGTGCAGTTGAACGAGGGTATCGCCTGCTCGCCACGTATCGGGCGCCGCACCCAACAGATCGGCACCGCCCACAACCTGCTGTTCACGATCGAGCAGGTGTACAAACAGCTTGAGTGACGGTTCGCCATAGACGGCTGAACCTGGCCCTGTATCCAGCACTGTCCAGAAGGTCAGCAACTGTGCCGGTGCGCCGGGCTGAGGGGGTGTCAGCCACTCGCAGCCCTCCAAACGCACCAGGTTGCCGAACTGAGGCGCTCGCGCCAGGGGCATTGGGGTGAATGGATCCTCTCCCACGTAGGTTTGGCACTGAGCGATGTTTTGGCGCAGCGCTGCTGCATCCAGACTGTATACCGTAAACGCGGGATCGACATAAACCGGCGCATCGGGTTCGTTTTCCCTGCCACTGCGAGGTGCCGGTTTGCCTTGTGCCAGGATCGTCGCTGTATCGAGGGCGATCCAATCCGCCAGCGCCGGATCGACGGGGGTGATGTCCAGCGTAACCAGACGCGCGCCGTCCTCTTGTGGCAGCACCAACGCTGTGCGGGTGTCGATCCAGCGCACGTTCAGGTCGCGGCGCTGCAACGTACACTGTTCCGTCCAGGGATCCATATCGTGTGGCGAGAGACCTGCCATGACCACCGGCGTCTTGTCGGCCTGTGCGTCCAGATAACGCATGGCCTCGGTCATACTGCTTTGAAACGCATAGCGCACGCGCGGATGTCTTGGCCAGAGAACGAGAAAATCGCGATAGGTCAGGGCGGCCGTGAGCAAGAGGGACACAAGCAGCAAGGGAGTCAGGAATAGGGAGATAAGGGATAGGGGCCTGGTGCGAGCTGCGATTTGCCCATTTGACCATTCTCTCACGTGCGCAACCGCGATGCCTGGCAGGGCCAATGCGGCCGGCGAAGCCAGCATCGTGCGCGGCCAACTCGGCGCTTCACTGGTGATCAAGGAGGGCAGCATGCCAAAACCAATCCACAGCAGCAGCAAAGCCATGCGTGGGTCTTGCCAGCGCCACAGGACGACCAGCATGCCGATCCAGAACAGCGCGCCGCTGATTGGTTCGATAAAGACCGGTCGGTCGGCGACATTGAGCTGCCAATACAGTTCACCCTTGATGTTCCACATCTTGATCAGGGCCCAGGCGTTTTGCAGGATCGGGTTCAGGTTTCCCTGAAGCAGCTCTCTCAGCGGCATATCAACCTGGCCCTCGCGCTGCGGCGTGGCTGCGTTCTCGGGACGGTTGAGGCGGTATAGTACCAATGGCATCATAACCAGGAGGGCAATGACAAAACAAGCGACCATAGGCCACCATCGTTTTAGCAAAACGTGCCAACCCGGCTTGTTCTTCCAGGCATCTTGGCCAACCCGATACAGGAAAAACGCGCCAAACATGGGCAGCACGACGATCGAGGACATGTAGGTGTAAAAGCACAGGCCCATCAATATGCCGGCAATGGAAAAATAGCGGATCACAGATCGCAAATCGTATCGTGTTGGGCTGGACGCACCGGAGGCTGGCGGCGATCGGTTACCGGCGTTCTGCAATTGACTGTTTGCAATTTGCGACTGACCGCTCGAGATTTCCGCGCCTCGCCAAAAGTAATAGACTGTGGCACACAGCAAAAAGGGCAGTAAATTCAATCGTAACCCCAAGCGGTTAAAAAAGAACGCCCACAATACGGTGGCCTGAAATCCCGCAGCGCTGAGACCAACCAGGGTGTTGAACATGCGGCGCATCAGGGCATATGTCGCGGCTACGGCAAACAGGCCAAACCAGGGCGCCCAAAATCGCTCGCCCAGCCAGTTGTGGCCGAAAAGCGACATCGGAATCGTCGTCAGGTAATTGTAGAGCGGTTCGTGACCGTAGCCTTCTTCAAAATAGAGGGGATACGGATGGTTTTTATCCGCGTGACCATCCAGGACGGTGGAAACCATGTGCCAGGTGGCGACTTCGTCGTGTTCCAATCCTTTGGGAACGTCGCCCAGATTGTGGAAACGCAATAGCGCGGCGAGCAGCAGGATGAGGGTGATTGCGAGCCACTCAAAGCGCGGTCGTTTGCGATCGACATAGGAGGCACGCATGCTAGTCTCGTGTGTTCGTGGATTGTTGCATCATCTTTTGGAACAAGCTGTACAGAAGGGCCAGATAGAATAGTCCGAGCAACAAATACAACCGCCAGTCGCCGCAGATGAGCGGCTTGTAGCGGGTCATCTGCTCCGCGAAGACCACCAATTTGTCCCAGGCGGAAAACGCGTAATCCGCGCGAAAATCGAGATCGCTGATTCCAACATCCTGAGCCCACATATCGCGAAAGGTTGCTTCTCCATCTGGGTATGTGTCGCTCAAGAGCCCCATCGCGGTAATTGAGTTCAACAACTCGGCTTCGGGCGCTTCCAGGCAAAAAGCATAGGACTGTTGCGCCGAATCGGGGATCGGTGGAAACTGGAACGGATAATAATCGCCTCCCTTGACCGTAGAAGCATCCTTTGTCAGCGTCGCTATCATCTGACCGTCGTCGGAAGAGGCACGCAAGTAAAAATAGAATGGCCCGCTGTTTTGACGGCCGTAATCGACCAGCAGAACGTCGATCCGATCGAGATTGTTGTATCTCGCCACAAAGGTCTGGCACGCGCGCGAAGAAGCGACCAACTCGCCAATGGATTCGCGTTTGCCTTGGTTGGGATAGACCATCCTGAGATTGGATACGGTTTGGTTGATGCCGAGAAAACCCAAAAAGCATACAAAGGCCATTGCGGACAGGGCAACCAGATAGGCTCTGTACCGCCGCATTGTCTCGATCATCAGTCACATACCCCGACGTAGACCGGCTTGTCTTGTATAACCTGTATTTGCACCTGGCCATTGGCGATGCCATCGATGTCGCCCGTCTGCCCGTCGCGAATCTCTTGTTCGGATCCAAGTGTTTGCACAACTCTTGAGCAAGAGCCGGGAAAAGACACGAATGCCGACGCCGTGGTGGCCCACAGGATCGTTTTTTCCCGATTGCCTGCCACGCCAAAAACGTACCCTTCAACGTTCGCGATCCCGAGCGGCCGCCGATAGTATGCGTAGGCCAATTCGCGGGCGGCTGTTCGGTAGGCTCGATAAGATTTTTTTGGGCTGTTCAGATCCCCTTCCTTGAACAATCCAAACAGATCGCGGTACTGGTCAGTAAGAGGTTTGTCAAAGATCTTGTACCAGGCCATATGCACGAGTCTCGCCGAAGCGCCACGGACGTACATCTGTGCCAGGCGATTTGCTTGAATGGTCTCATTGCTCCCAAATTCTACATCGCTCCAATATCCCATCTCGGGGCAGGTCAATGGCAGGTCTCCTGCGCCGTATTGATTCATAACCTGTTTTACGCCCAATGCTTTGTCGCGAATGGTAGGCCAGCGCTGAGCCGAAACTGGATAAAAGTGAAAGGCTACGGCATCCAAATAGGTTTTGGCACCACCGGGATACGTATTCAGGGCCTGTAAAGTGTCGGCGAGAAAGGAGCGCACAAAAGGCCCGCCTTCATCTTCAAACCAATCATAGGCGAGCCCGCCGATCATGATTTTCCCATTGGGGTCGGCCTGGCGGATCGCGGGGGCAACCTGGGCCAGCATCGCTGCATAGCCGCTGCCGTCATGTCCCCAGTAGCCTTTACCTCTGCTGGCACGATAGCTGTCACCGTTGTCCGGTTCGGCGTAGAAGGACCAATAATGCACGCAAGGCGACCCGGGAGCATCGTCCACACCGTCGCAGTCGTAGCGTTCGGCCATCAAGGTCGCAATGGTGACCAGATTTTGCATATTGTACACCGGGCCACCTGGGTATTGGGCCGCCCAGCCGGGGTTGTCGGTAAACAAGGCAAAAATATCCATGCCCAGCGTCTGCGCGTTTTGCGCTTTGGCATCGAAACTGGACCAGTCATAATACCCTTTTACTGGCTCGACTTCTGACCAGTTAAACCTGGTGGTGATCCATTTGCTCCCGGCTGCTTGCATTTCCGGCAGCCCCTGAGGTTCTCCTACATCGCTGTAAACCGTCACGCCAAAAGGCAGTACGTAAGCGGGATCGTGCCAATTGGTTACAAGCGGAAGATACACAGTAAAACCGTCCGCCGTTCGCGTATTCTGCAAATTCGGGTCATTTCCCACCACAGAAATCGGGTGTATGCCGCTTTCGATTCCCAAAAAAAACGTGGCCATAACACAAAAGGCGAAAAAGCGTCTGCCCAATTTTCTCATCAGTTTATCCCTCTCTAGTCGAGTCTATGCGTAAAAATAGGGAAAAATATACCCGGCAAGGCACCAGGTGTCAAAACAGATCAACAAAAACAATACCGCCAGGATCGCGCGCCGGGTCAGGATTCTATCCAAGCCAGCCACCAGAAAAAACGCGTATGGGATGGATGCCGGGAACAGGTAACGTCCTTGAACCCAGTAACGCGCCTTGAGCAGCATACCTTCGAACGTAAAGGCCAGGAATGCGGTCAGCAGGCCGCCGCCCAATACGATGAGTGCCCAAGTCGGCACCCGGTGCTCAGTCTCTGATTTCGTCAACCACCCGACCAGTGCCAGAATAGAACACGCCGCGATCGCGCCATACCAGCGCGGGCTTGTTGGCAGCACCATCCAGCCAAAATCCGCCCAAAAGCTGTCGTAGGTTCTCAAAAGTCCCTCATCCAACGTCATGCCGGTTTCATCTACCCAGGTCCAGTCCGATAGAGTCATCGCACGTTTGACGCTTCGGACCAAGCGTTTGCCGGATGGAGCGCGTACCAGCAGTATACCGGCAAAAATCACGATAACGAGAGCCACGGCAATCCATACGAGGTAGTGCCGTCGCCAGGAGCGCCAGATGGAACGCAGCCCCCACCAGGTTATCAAGCCGGCATTCAAGAGCACGAGGAAAGCGGCTGTTGCCTTGGTCCAAATGCCGCAGACTGTTCCAAGGACAATACCTATAAACGCCCAGCGTTTTGCCGACCTGTAAAATAATGTGATCCAGCAATAGATCACCAGGCAGGCCATCAGTTCGGCCAGGGGGCCTTCGCCCACGGCGCTGTTGATAAATGTGTGCTGCGGCCAAAAGACGAGGGCGGCCGTTATCGTGGCGGCGAGGGGCAGGCTTGAGGGTAAAATCGTGGCAAAAGTCAGAAAAGCCACCAGGACGATCAGCACATTGAGCACGACGGAAGAAAAACGCGCGGCATAAAGTTGGACGAGCAGCGATTGGCCGCGAAAAGGCCGAAGAAACAACGCCTGCCACAGATAAGACAGCGAAAAACGTTTTGTCAGAACTGTTCGTGGACGGCGAGCGAGAATTTGTGTTGGCAAATCGTTCATACGAGAAGGCATATCCTCGGGCAAAGGACGGTCAATAAACTCACCGTAGTGCCATTCGTATAAAGAGGCCAACAGCTCGCGCTCAAAGTCTATAGAAACATCGTTTGCAGTTGGAATCCGGCCCAACCGCGCAAGCAGCCAGGCATATTCGAAATGCCCGGTTTCGTCTGGCGCCTGCCAGGGAGGAATGGTGATGGCATAGATCAGGCCGTGAACCAGTGTCAGTCCTAACAATACGACCAACCATGCCCGATGCGCGGCAGACAACTCGGCTACATCCCTTCACCACGCAATACCACTCCCACTGTCCGTGAGATGGTGTACAGATCGAGCCAGATGGAACGGTGACGGATATAATACAGATCGTACTGAAGCTTGATCAATGCGTCTTTGACGGTGTTGCCGTATTCGTGATGTGTCTGTGCCCAGCCTGTCAGGCCCGGTTTGACCACCAGCCGCGTGCGGTAGAAAGGGATCTGCCGTTCCAACTTGACAATAAACTCGGGCCGTTCGGGACGCGGCCCGACGATGCTCATCTCGCCTCTGAGCACATTGATCACCTGCGGCAGTTCGTCAAGACGGACTTTGCGTAAAAACCGGCCAATCGGGGTAATGCGTTCGTCGTTTTCTTGAGCCCACTGCGGATTGCCATCTTTTTCCGCGTCGCAGCGCATGGTGCGGAACTTGATCACCCGAAAAGGATGACCTCCCTGTCCCGAGCGCACCTGGGTATAGAACACAGGCCCTCTGTCACTCAAATAGATCGCCAATGCGACAAAGGGCAGAATCGAGATCAATGCCAAGAGGCCAACCAGGCCAAAGACCAGGTCCAGGCATCGTCTGGCCGCGCGCTCAAGGTATCCGGTTGGCGAAGAGCCATTGAGGGCGTCCAATACCCAGGCCTCGTTGATGTGTTCGACCGGCACTCGCAGGGTGAGTTGCTCGTACAAATCAGGCATCCGGACGACGTGGGCTTTGAGCGCGCGACAGTCCATCAGCGCTTGAAACAGGTCACCACTCAAATGATGCGTTACCGCAAGGACAATTTCATCTACGTCATATCGACGTACAAGCGAAGTGATGTCTTGGCTATTACCCAGTACGGGCAAGCTGGCAATCGTCGTGCCTTGCTTGTCGAGGTCATCGTCGACAAAGCCAATGGCTTGATAATGGGCAAAGTCCTGGCTTTCCAGGGCTTGGACCAGTGTACGCCCGGCCCAGCCCGCCCCCACGATCAAGATGCGGCGGCAGAGTTGAGGCAGCCTGAACAACGTGGCATAGCTCCAACGCCATAACACCATACCAAGCAGTGCAGAAGCAGAGAAAAAGAGGAAAAAGAGGCGTGGCAGTGCGTCGCGCGGCAGCACAAAATAGCCAACCAGGTAACAAATCCCTAACCCTGCCAGTACGCCGGCAATTCGTCCCAATATCTCGATGTGGCGTGATGCGACCGGTACAGAGTACAGATCGCTCAGCCAGGCCAGGCCCCACCAGGAAACGGTAAACAGCGGAAACCAGAACCAGCGCGGGCGGACGAATTCTGATGAAAATGAAGGAACACCCACCCACGCCCACAGCCACATCGCAGCCAGCACGGCTAGATTGATGACCAGTGCGTCGATCAGCACAAGCAGCAGCCGTCTTTCCGAAAAAGGCAATGGAATCCGCAGCGGGAGATGGATTCCCCGTTCTGGTGTGTTGAAACATGTATCGGCGATGTGGGCGTTTTGTTCCATATCTTCTCCCCTGGCAATTTGCTTAACCGGTATGCGGGTTTTGGGCACGCGCGTTTCAGCTATGAGGATGGAACTATTATATAGCAGATTATTATATCACACAATACGGACTGAAGCAAAAAGAAAGCGGCTTTGGTTCCGCTTGGGACCAAAGCCGCTTTTTGTGTCTTGGTTTCAACAAGGGGTGATCGGGGAACGCCCGTGCATCGTACAGCTTATGGCTGCTTGATTACCGTCATCTCGCGAACGGCTGAAGATGCACCAGGGCCGAAACGAGCAGCTTGATCTATTCTGTCCCAGTTGTCACGGAACCACTGGATTGCATTCTGCAAGCCTTCTTGAAAATCGGCTTTTGGTTCGTAACCGATCAACTCGCGAGCGTGATCTATCGAGGCCAACAGCCTTCTCTTGGTATCCCACTTGCGACGGGCCGCAAAATTAATGCCTGCAGTGTTTCCGGTGATATCGTTAATCATTCTCGCCAGATCGCCGATTTGGGTTTCCTTGCCAGACGCCAGATTGAATTCCTGCCCAATCGCACTTTCCAAAACACCCGCTCGCAGCAACCCATCCACAATATCGCCTACATAGGTAAAGTCGCGGGTCTCCTCACCTGTGCCCGTAATGGGCAGAGGCAATCCTTTCATCGCCCAATAGATAAAGTTAGGAATCACGTTTCGATACTGTCCTGGCACTTCACCTGGACCATACGAGTTGAAGAAACGCGGTTTGACGATATTGAGGCCGTAGTGATTGTAGAAAAAATTGCAGTAGAGTTCACCCAGCATTTTGGTGATCTGGTAGGGTGTACTCAGATGCATAGACATAAACTCTTCTTTAAGTGGCAACGGCGCACTGCTGCCATAAATAGAACAGCCCGATGAAGCGTAAACAAATCGTTCGACGTTGGTAAACACCGAGTATTCTAACAAACGCAGCGTACCCAAACCATTTACTTCTAGATCTGTTTCAGGGTGATCGACGCTGTTCTGGTTCGCAAAAAACGCCGCCAGGTGAAAAACGATGGTTGGACGCTCAAAGAAAACGCGTTTGAGTTTTACCTCGTCGCGGATATCGCCCTCAACAAAAAGAATACCCGGCAGCGAGGGGACGTTCCACCTTTCTGCTGAGGAAAGATTGTCCAGGATAAAAACCTGCGCTCCCAACTCTGCCAAGGATCGGCTCAAGTTTGAACCGATGGCGCCGGCTCCCCCAGTAATCAAGACTGTTTTATTCCGATAAGACTGCAAATAATCTGTCATGGTCAAACTCCTATTTCTTGTCTCAAAAACGACTCAACGATCTCGGGCTAAGAGACTTGTAAATAAATGCATATATCGCTTTGTTCCTGCCTCTAGCGATAGATGCTCCTCTGCGTAGCGACGACCGTTTTGTCCCAGCCGCCCACGTAAATCAGCATCTGGATATAAGGCCAAGATATGATCGGCCAGTGCCTGAGCATCTTCTGGCGGCAGTGCATACCCACATTGAGCCTCTTCAATCAGGCGTGGCGCGTCCCCAGCCAGGCTCATACTGGCAACAACCGGACGCCCTGCAGCCATGATGCTGAGAATCTTGGAAGGCACAACTGGCGTGACAACCTCGGCGTGCAGCGTGGCGAGTGAAATGTCAGAGGCATGCAGAACGGCAGGGTAAAGGTGACGAGGCTGCATGGGCAGAAACTGAACGTTAGCAAGCCCCATATTCTGCGCTTTTTGTTCCAACCTGGTTTTTTCCACTCCATTGCCCACAATAAGAAAACGCATCTCGGGATAATCTTGCAAGCGTTTGGCCGCCTCCAGTATGGTATCAATGTCCTGAGAATATCCAATAACACCGGCAAAAGAAATCACGAATTTATCATCCAGGCCATACTCTTGGGAAAAACCGTTGTATCGTTCACCAGGCCGGATAAAATTGACGTCTACCCAATTGTGCATAATCGTTACCCGCTCTGGATCCGCACCGCAGTTGACGACGTGGTCTCTATTGCCGGAAGAGTGTACGGTGAGATGATTTGCCTGCCGATACACAAATCGCTCTAGTCGCTGAAAGAAGCGAATCAGCAAACCGTTCTTGAGCACGCCCAGGTCTATCGCGCTCTGAGGAAACAAGTCCTGAACGTTGACCACAAAAGGAATATGCTTGAACAAACGTAATATCCAGCCTGTCAACCCCAATGGCAAAGGAGGCGAGTATAGAAGCAACAAATCAGGCCTGGGCAGCATCAATCCACGCAGTACAAAGCTTGCCGCACAGTTAAACTGCCACATCCCTCGGCCGATTGGCGTATTGCGCAAGAATGCGGGAACCTGGATGCGGGCCACACGGATACCATTCATGTCTTCGGTGAGCCAGAGACGTCGCCGGTAACGTGAGAGATCGCCCTGAGCATGATATCCTGGAAAGCCGGTCACAACCGTGACCTGGTGTCCCTGAGTGATCAAGACTGTTCCCAGTTCGTAAAAGAGATGGGCCGCCGAGCCTGTATCAGGGGGAAAATAGGCGGTCACCAGCACGATGTGCATTATCCACCCTCCATACAGTGTTTCAAGAACCTATCGGTATCTACTCCCACTGCCTTTCCCGTAGTGATAGACTCTTGCATTGCAAGCGTCGCCAACGTCGTCGCAACATAGTCGCGTATGGGAACTGGCTGAGGGCTTCTTTCTCGCAGGTGCCGGAAGAACATATCGAGTTCTCCCAGGTGTCCTCGGTCCATGCCCTGCCTGCTCTTCTTGAGCGTTCGCCCTGCCCGGGTTATGCTGGCCGACTTGAAATTCTGAATTGTTGCCACGGTTCCCCGACCCAGAACTTCTACATACTCTCTAGGAAACGACTTGTCCCCTCCCGCGGCATAGACAATGGAACCCACCGAACCATTGTCCAATTTCAAGCTAACGGTAATATTATCCTGCAGGGCAGCTTCGCTGCCGTTGGCCGACGCGACATATACCTCGATTGGCAGCCCATCGGTGAGCGTCTGGATCAGATCCACAAAGTGACACACCTCACCTATGATGCGGCCCCCGCCTTCTTCCGGATGATGGACCCAACTATCAGGTGGAATATACCCGGCATTACAACGGCAATGAGCCACCAGCGGCCCCGTGCCACCTTGCAGCCGCGCTTGAACGTACTGCGTGATCGGGGCAAAGCGACGGTTAAAACCCACCATCAGGAAACCGGAACCCTCTTGCCAGGCTTTGACGACTTGTTCGAGGCTTTCTTTGTCCAGAGACAGGGGCTTTTCCACAAATACGGCCTTTCCTGCCCGCAGCGCTTCGGAGACAAAACGAGCGTGGGAGCCATGCCGGGTGAGGACCAAAATCGCTCGTACGCTCTCGTCTTCCAGCAACTGGCGATAATCGGTGGTGCAGTATGTAAAGCCAAACTTGTCCGCAATATGCCGGCCGCTCATTCCCGAGGCAGTAGCAACGCCCACGTAGCTCACGCCACTGACCTTTTGCAGGGCCGGTAGCAGCGTTCCCCTGGCAAACAGCCCGGCGCCGATCAAGCCAACCCCGACTTGACCAGCGGATGGGGGCACCAACTCGGACCGCGGCCTCAAATCGATGCGTCTCACCGGCTCTAGTTCGCGCTCTCCATACGCTAACACCACGCCAATGTAAGGTTCTTTGCCGCCCAGGATCATCTCGTAAGCATCGAGAGCATGCTCAAAGGAGAATCGATGCGTAATCAGCGGCTTGAGCTGGACTTGTCCCGCGTCTGCGAGGTTGAGGAACGCCGCCATATTTCGCTGTGCCGTCCATCGGGCGTAGGGCAGCGGGTACTTTATATTTCGTTCTTCGTAATCCACATCGTACATCCCTGGCCCCCAGCCACGGGAAACAACGAACTCGATCTCTTTTTCGTAAAATGGCTTGCGAGGAATGTCGAGCCCGACCAGCCCGGTCGCTACCACGCGGCCTTTTTCACGGCACAGCTCCGCCGCCTGCTCCAAAGGTTGATTGCTTTCGGTGCTGGCCATAATGATGATGCTATCCATACCGCATCCAGCGCTAAACTCGCGCGCAGCAGCGATAACATCGTCTGTAGCCCCATTGACCGTCAGGTTGATTCCAAGCGATCGTGCCAGATCCAATTTGTCCGTCGCCAGGTCAACGCCCAGCACCTGGCATCCACTGGCTTTGAGGATTTGAATCGCCAGTTGGCCCAGTAACCCCAGACCGATGACGGCCACACGATGACCGACTTCCGGCTGTGCCATTCGCACCGCCTGCAAGGCAATGCCGCCCAAGGCGACAAAGGCAGCCTCTTCAAAGGGGAGATTTTCCGGCATCCTGGCACACAAGTTGATCGGGACACTGACTATTTCGGCGTGGCTGGCGTAACCAGAGCCGGAGCAGGCCACGCGGTCACCGATATTAAATTCGGTCACGCCTTTGCCCACACCAATGACGATACCTGCAGAGCTGTACCCCAGGGGCATGGGCGATTCCAGGCGGGCCATCGATTGGCGGTAGGCTTCCAAAACGCCTTCGGTTTTCACCTTGTCTATGACCTGCTTGACCCAGTCGGGCCGGGCCAACGCCTTGCCCAGCAAGCTTTTCTTGGCCACATCGATCATTGTCTTTTCGGTGCCCACGCTGACAAGAGAAGCCAGGTTCTTGACCAAAACATGACCATTTTTTGCTCGATCTATGTTAGCGACATTTACCAACTCGAGCTTGCCAGAGCGATAACTTTGTAGCAGTATTTTCACATAATCCCCTTTATTAGCGTCAAATTGTATCACTGTTTACCAGGGAATGGATTGCAAAAAGTCAATCAGAGATTGCTTTTCCCTGTCAAGTACACCCATATCAAGGCGGGTTGGTTGGCGTGTGACGTCACCTCCACCGACTCTCTCAATAATTGAGGCTCTGCCGCTTTGCGAGATCAACATAGCAGGACACCCGTAAGCCATTGTCACCAACGCGGCATGAACTCGATCAGTCAAAGTCAATTCAGTTTGGGCATATATGTTGAGGTAGGTGTAAGGTATATCTCCTGCAAATGCATTGGGGCCTCTGAATATCCTACGAGGCATAATAGGATTGAGTTGATGGTCAGTTCTGACGATCCTAAACTCGTCGACTTGGGCCTGGTGAGTTCCATATAAGCCAAGTGGTCCCATGATAAAACTGGCTCCCTTTCCAAGCAGGCGCGCTACTTGAAGTCGCAGCTTGGAAAACTGAACTAGCCATTCCCGTTCCTCGAAATGAAAATCGACGATTTGGGAAAACGAGGTTTTTGGCTGGAGAGAATCACAAGCGAGAATCTCAACCCAAGGCTCAGGGGTCTTGTCAAAATTCAGAACAATATAGGGGGATAGTGCAGTTTCCATAGGCTGAAAAACGTCCGGCATGAAATAGGCACCATCTATACCATCGTAGGTATAATCGGCTATATCGTGCAAGTTTTCAAAAGTTCGATGATCGCGAGAAATAAATACAAAAGGACGATATCGGGTCAAGATCTCTCGACAACGCTTGATCTCTGTAGGACTGTAATCGTAATGTCCTACTCCGATGAGCAGGATTTTGGTGCCAGCCTCATACAAAACCTTTAATGAGTCTTCCCAAATACGAGGAAATTGATCTGTCAACAAACTGCCGGCTAGGACAATATAATCTGGCCTGATATAATCCAGGTAGCGAATACTGTTTCTTGGTTCATGGCGATAATAAGGACCCGGAACAACGTTCAGATAGGCTGCTTGATCGCTAAATAACTCGACTCGTGCGCCAGGAATTGCCCGTTCCAGAAGCCACTGAATACCCAAAGCAAAGAAAGCATTCCCGATATTTGGTGACCAGCCAATAGGTATAACGAATGTAGCTGGATGATTATTCTTCATCTATGGCCACTTTCCTCTTGTTTTCTCCTCATAAAACAAACCAAGCAGTCCTTCTCATTTTATCTTTTTCTGATTATCCCCAATACGATGCTAGATTTTGCTGTAGGAGTCTCTCAAGTTCTTTCATTTCATCTTTGTATACTCCTACCAGGTACTGTCTGGTCTCTTTTTCCATCGGAGGTAGTGAGGAAGCGCTGTTGTCGAATATCCGCTGAAAACCAATTCGTTTGACCAACCTGACAAGCCAATCGAGATTTAGATCACGAAGCCTGCGCGCTCCATACACGGCCCCGGTGTAAACAGACGGGAATCTCGGAATATGTCCCTTGTTGACCTTTTTTGCCCCAGCCATTTGAGGAAATCGATCCACAGAGACGTTCAAGAACTGAGCAAGGCTTTGTTTGGTTTCACTGACATTGGCTGTTGCTTGCTCAAAGATGAGCACCAGAATCTGCTCTCTTGGAAAGGAACCAAGATAGTTTTTGAGAGATTTGCTGTAAAAGCCCCATTGGATTGCTTCCGGCCGATCCGCTAAAAAGTTTCTAAACGACCCGGGATAACGATCAATCCTTACTCTGTGCCAGTAGTGTGAATATGCTCTGTCAATCGGGTTGCGCAGCATCACAATGAACTTGGCGATTTGTGGCGTGCTAACAATCCGCTGTGGACACAAAGCGCAGTGAAGGTAGCTCGGCGTAATCTCGCCTATAGCCTGGTATCGGCTGGCTTGTGTCTCGGAAGGGAAAAATTTTTCGTACCACTGGAGGCCACGCGCATAGTATCGGTCAAAGAAATGTATCTCTGTAGCGAGTGTGGGAATGAATATGTCTGGATGACTGGCCAATAATGCGTCAAGCCACGTTGTTCCGCATTTTTCTTCTCCAATGCCCAGAAAGCCTGGTAGTGTCATTGCCCTTTGACGCTCTCTTTCACAGGTTCCTTGTCGCGAAGTTCGGCGCCCAAGAGGCCCAACACGATGCCGGCCTGGATATGGCCGATGCCGTAACCGACATTCCACGCAACCGCGACTGTGATGACCAAAAAGAGCAACAGCGTTGCCGTCAGCAAAAAGCGATCCATCTGGCGAGGATCAGTCCTTATGTTACGTCTGACAACACAAAGATGACGCCAAGTTCGAAAGAGCAAACTGATAAGGAACAACATAAAGATGGTCAGCCCGATGATTCCCATCCGAAACAGTACACTAAAGTACGTATTGTGAATCTGGTGATAGAAACCGGTCTGAGGCGCGCCTTCACGGATGCTATGTGAAGGCACGGGCACAGGCGAATAGTACACTGCACCACTTCCCATCCCCCACAAAAAGTTTGCTATGCCGCCGGATTGCAGAGCATACTCACTGGCGACCCGAATCTCGACAAACCGTTGGAGGGATGATCGATCCAACCCCGACTGTGCCTCAAAGGTGAACTCGATCCGGTTGACAACGACGTCGATGAGTGCGCCGAATTGTTCAATGAACACAACGGCAAGAATTGCCGACATCAGGACGAGAACGGATGTCACTGCGACTATGGTGCGCACTGTAGATACTCTGCGGCGTGCAACCCATACGACGCCCAAGATGGCGCATATGATAAACACCCAATCGCGCCTCTCCAGCGATAGAATGCCGGCGAGCAGGACGAGTACAGCCAGCAGGATAGCCCACCAGTATCTCACTTTGCCATGCTGGTGTTCCCTCCAGTGTCCCAGGACGAGCAATAGATAGATCCAAGAAAGATAATCCATCCCCCTGCCCAACGTTGCCTTGGACAACACCAGAAAATTCCAAGATTGCATCAACAAGGCCACAACATTATACACCAGCCCTGCTACCACCAATTTTCCAAACACCCACTTTCTGGACTGCATCGTTCGGGATACAACCGCAACAGCAAAATAGGCCAGGGGGAAAAAAACGTATTTAAAGGTGTCCCCGAGCAAATACACCACATTGTTACCCCTGATCAAACCGACAAGACCGGAGCCAAAGCCAAGAACCAGGAATACCGTTAACCACAGTTCATACGTTACCAGCCCTCTGTACCACTTGCGGTGAGACAATACGAGATACACAATCACCAAACCAAATATCGCACCCGGAATGACACCCTGTAGACGGACGATCAACTGAGAGAAAGCCCAATCCAGATGGAAATATCGCGAGCCAACGATGCTCTCGGTTACAAAGAACCAGACGATCACAAGAAGCATACATGCTTCAAGCAGTCCTGGCGTCAGACCTAGATAGACCAGCAGCGTGACACTGACCAGAAAGGCAATGGTCGTCAGGATCAAGGCATAGGTAGGCAGAATGACTGCAAACAATCCCGCCAGCACACCGAGACTCAGCACGAACCATATTGGGCTAAAATCAGCCCGCCAAAATGTAGCACTCCTCTCTTTCATAGTTTCCTCACACCGCAGTCTCGGACCAGCTAACAAGTCAGGCACAACACGGAAGAATTGCTCTATTAACCTGGCACGTGTCCTTTGGCAAGCAGCATATTACGCAAGAATCGCATCTCATCTGTCGAGATGCCCTTTAGCACGAATGTGAAAAACAGGCCATAGCCGAGCACGCCTAAACCACCTGTCAGCAAGAGAGACCTCACCGTGGTAGGCGTACCCAAGAGGCCAAAGACGACCGCCATGATTGCACCGGATAGAAGCGCTTTCCAGGTGTAGTGAAGCATAGGGATGTGCAATATGTGACGTTGGAAGAAAAAGGTGCTCAGCAAAAATCCGCCCAATTCAGCCAGGAGAAATGCCACCCCGGCCCCGAGCACACCGATCAAAGGGATCAAGACCGCACATAGAACGACGAGTATGCTGGTTCGAAGGATCATCACCTTCAGGTAGGGACGCTGCTTGTGACACGCAGGCAGCGCATGACGAAGGACCATACCAGGGTAGACAAAAATGGAGGACAAAACCATCAACTGAAATACCCCGACACTTGCAGTATAGGCCTCTCCAAAGACCAGCGTTATGATAGGACGCGCAAGAAAGGTGCCACCAATGGCTATCGGCGCGCCAAGCGTAGCCATCGCCCTAAAGGCAATGGAGATGATTCTACGCAGCTTTTTCTGATCCGTGACAAAGGATCGAGAGAGCACAGGAAGCAGGGTATCGGCAAAATGCAGGGCTATCTGGAGCAGGAAATTCGGGATCATGTTTCCCGCACGAAACACACCTGCTTCACTATCTGGCCTCAGCGTACCCAGGATCAAAGTCGGTGCCGTCGCAAATAGCCGAAGGAGCAAAAGGGAAAAACCCAAAGGCACCTGACTCTTCCAGAGATATCGCCACAGCTTTGTGTCAAATGAAAGCCGGATGCCGCCAATAGTGCGTCGGGCGATAAAGAACAATACCACAGCCGTCGTGACGTTCACGCCACTCTCTATGACCGCGACGCGCAAAAGATGCTCTGGTTTTGAAATAAAGAACAGGAGCAAACCGCAGTTCAGGATGCCGTTCAAGGCAATGATCCCACCAACGAACTGCATCTCTTCCATTCCCAAAAGGACCCAATCTATTATCCTGGGGTTGGCAAGCACAGATATGCCATAGATCAGGAACAACAACTTGACTTCTATTCGTGGCTCTGTCACTCCCGCAAAGATTTGCATCGCCACAAACGCAATCACAGAGAGCACGAGACTCATGGTCCAGAGGTTACTGGCATATGTTTTCACATCTTCTTTGTGCGTGGCAATCTCTCTGCTTCCAAGCGTCCTGATCCCAAAATCGCCAACGCCGGAGAAGAACATAAATGCCGTGTAGGCAAAACTATTCACCCCAAAAGCCTCAACCCCTAATACGCGAGCCAGGTAGCTGTAGGCGACAAACCTGAGTGCCCTGTCGAGTGTTGAGGACGCCGCCAGGGAGAAAAAATTTCTTACAATTTTGCGGCCGGTCAAAAGTGACATGCACGTTAGTCCTTGAAAATGTCTCTATTCAATATAGCCCAGTGCACGCAAGCGATCTTCTACTTCCGACTGTTCCTTTTCATCATACGCAGCAGGGGGGAGGGAAGCATGGTCGGTGACTGGCTCTGTGCCAGTATCAACTGTTCTCAATGGCATCTCTTGTCTATAGCTGTCGTGGAAAGCGTCAAACACCACATGACCATCCATATCTGTCGGGATTGGCTGTCCCATAAGGTAAAGAATCGTAGGTGCCACGTCAACGATGTTGGCTGCGCCAACAAGATGATATCCTTCTTTGATAGGATTTCCATACATAAAGAGAATACCGTTTTGGCGGTGGCTGCCACTCTCCACTGTAGTTTCTCTTTCCCCCTCGTCAACTACGCAGATGCGATGTCCTTCGGGCGTTGTATAGCATAACCCGGAAACGGGAAACTCGTAGGTCCAGTGTATCAACAGGTCGGCAGCGCTATCAATGAAAGGGCCATTGTAGATATCTTCTTTTTTCTCTACTTTTGTCACAACTGGAAGACCAGTAATGGGATCTGTGGCTTGCATCAGCACATCAATTATCTTGTTGCGCAACGTCTCGTATTCTTCTCCCGGCTCAACAGTACCCGACGGTTCTCTACCTTTAACGTTAATCCATACCTCTGAACGCCAAATCTTGCTGTCACGATCGGCGAATGCCCGAGTTGCAGCCCAATCTATGCCACTGAAGGCCAATCTGCTCTGTAACCTATTGTACAATTGAGGGAACAGGCTTAGCATTTTTCCTTTCAAATTACGACCTGCGTTGTTGTGAAAGAGATTATAACCCTTGTAGACAAGCCTTTCAAGCCACGAACGCTTGTGTGAGTGATGGACAAAATAAAGCATTCCCAATTCCGCTAGGAAACGATTGAGGTAATCTGGACCATGTTGCGCAAAGCCCGCGCCATGGTCCGACATGATAATCACGACGGTATCTTGATCTACACGACTCAGGATTTCGCCGATTATTGTGTCGGACTGATGATAGATGCTGTATATGGCTTCACTTAGTGATGGATCGAGTTCAGGATCTTGCAAATATTTCCAAAAGTGGTGCTGAACCGTGTCTGTCGCATCAAACACAACTGTAAAGTGTTCCCAGTCATAGTTATCCATAGCATATAGAGCCGCTTTAGCTCTATAGTCCAACGTCTCCCTGATTCTTTCCAGAACAACATCGAATCTGCCGGCTTGCAGTTCTTTGCGAAATTGTGGCAATAGGATGTATTCACCAACATTCCGAACAATGTCCTGAAGCACAGATACCGGATACGCGAAACCCTCGCTCTCAGGGCTCGGGGCACCGATTCCGCCAATCCAGAAACCATTCACCGGCTGAACGGGATACGTTGTGAGTACGTGCATCATACCAACCTGTTTGCCAGCCTCACTCAATAGCTCCATAAACGTCTTGCCGTGTCGATAGGACCCGTTAATCAGGTGTCTCTGATAACTCCCTGGTGCACGTTGACGGAAATAAAAGATCCCGTGTTTGGCAGGGTTCTTTCCTGTTAGGAAGCTGCCCCAAGCCGCCGGGCTAATCATGTTTGGTACAGACGCCAAATTACCCCACGCACCGTGTCTCATTATCTTGGCCAGATTGGGCAGTTTGCCTTCCTCTACCCAGGGCAAAATCAAATCAAATGTGGCCCCATCGAGGCCAATCACGATTGTCTTCATCTCACGTGACACGATAAACTCCTCTTGTTCACGATCGTCACCACGACGATTGCCGAACACATAGATTGTGTGTTGGTGAAACTGCCCATTCACATGCGGGGCTTGGCATATCTTGTCATCTCATCCACAATTCGCCGCGCTGCCTGGCCATCTCCATAAGGGTTCACCGCTTGCGCCATAGACCTGTATACCACGGAATCGTCGAGCAGATGAGTGGTCCATGCCACGATTTTGCTGCGATCGGTGCCGACTAGCTTGACCGTTCCCGCGGTCACTCCCTCTGGCCGTTCCGTCACCTCGCGCAACACCAACACTGGCTTGCCCAGCCCCGGTGCTTCCTCCTGGATGCCCCCTGAATCGGTCAACACCAAATAGGATCGTTTCATCAACTGGACCAAAGGCAAATAGTCCAGTGGCGGAAGCAAGGTGAGATTGGCGATATTGCCGAGCAATCGATAGACTGGCTCTTGTACGTTGGGGTTTAGGTGTACCGGATAGACCAGGTGCACGTCATCGGCATATTGTTGTGCGATCTGTCTCAACGCTGTGCAGATATCCTGCATAGGCTGCCCAAAATTCTCGCGACGATGTGCTGTCACCAGGATAATGCGCTTATCCCAAGGGATTTTTGCCAGTGGACCGCTTGCTAGATCGTAGGGCATCTCGGCCGCCATGTGCAGTGCATCAATCACCGGATTGCCGGTTACAAAAATACTATCCGGGCTGATGCCCTCTTGCAGCAGATTTTCTCTAGAGCACGCTGTAGCTGCAAAGTGTAAATCGGCCACGGCCCCCGCGACCTTGCGGTTGATCTCTTCTGGGAAGGGTTGCCATTTATTACGAGTGCGCAGTCCAGCTTCCACGTGTCCTACTTGGACTCGGTGGTAGAATGCCACCAAACTTGCAGCCATAACAGTTGTCGTGTCGCCTTGTACAAGCACCCAATCTGGCTTTTCTTTTGCAATAATCGGATCAAGCTCGATAAATACGCGCGACGTTAATCCTGAAAGTGTTTGTCCAGACCGCATCAAATCGAGATCATAGTCCGGCACAATCTTGAACAAGCTCAAAACCTGGTCCAGCATCTCACGGTGCTGCGCCGTTACGCACACCCGCGAAACGATTCTGTCAGGGTGCTTGGCCAATTCTTTGACCACTGGGGCCATCTTGATTGCCTCAGGGCGTGTGCCGAAAATAGAGAGAACTTTCATTTGAGAGAAATCCCAATGGAAACATGTGTTGTCGCAAGCCCGAGCGTTCTGGGGCAAGACGATAGATTGTACACCAACTGGCTTTTCAGGTCAAATAACTTGCGCCAGCACGACTCTATGCCAGGATACTTTTTGTGCCTTGGTCTGGTATTGCGCAGGGCCAAACACCTACCTGTGTACCAGGATATTGGCGGTCCAGCACGTCATAAAGCCTTTGCGCCATAGCCCTGTTTCGCGCTACCACGATGGCAAACCCCCCCCCACCGGCACCGGCCAGCTTTCCGCCGTTGATGTATGGGGTCATTATCTCAAACAATTGATCGATAAACGGATTTGTACAACCGGGATCCATTCGCTTGTTTAGTACCCAGTGTTCTCCCAGCAAAGCGCCAAACGTGTCCAGGTCTCCTGCTTCGAGCGCCCTTTGCATCGCCACGGCCAGGCGGGCGATCTCGCTCTGGATCCATATCATTTCGGGATCGCGGGCCATCCAGCGCCCCATCACTGCCTGGAGCAGATTCTTGGCCAGGCGTTGTTGGCCAGTATAGACTAAAACCAGGCGTTCGCTTAATCCGGCTTGTATATCTGGTGGCAACTTTAACGGTTCGACCTGGATTTCCTGCGGCAGTCCGGGCCTGGTCGTAACCAGCTTGATCCCGTCGGTCAGACCTCCCACCTGGTCTTGCCAGCCGCCTCCTGTGGTGAGCATTTGCTCCAGACACAGCACGTCATCAAACAACTGGGTCTGTGTTTGCTCAATTCTTAGCCAGTGCGACAGGCAAGAAAGCACGGCTCCTGCCAAAATCGAAGACGTGCCTAGACCCGAGCCACGGGGGATCGTGGTTTGTGTGCGCAGCCGGAGTCCGCCGAGCTCTTGCAGGATTTGTGCGATAGGTGTCTTGGGTTCGACATCGGCCGGTATGATCCCTCGGAGCACGATTGCAGCTTTGAGCAGGGCGAATGGATCGGTTGGGTTGGCATAGGCTTGTACCTGGGCAAGTGTTGGCTCAATCACAGCATCGATATCGGTGCTTTCGAGAATGAGTCTGGGCTCTGGCAGCCGTTCGACCTCGGCGACGATGGGATAATGGTTGTTGAAAATGATGGCTGCGTTTAGCACCGTCCCACCACGTTCGATGCTGTATGGCGGTGTATCGGTCCACCCGCCTCCAAAGTCGATACGCGCTGCGGCCTCCACACGTGCTGTCTTGTGGCGGGCAATTGGCCACCGTCTGCCTGGTACTGAGCGTTGGCTATTTACCGACTTTTCAATCATTCCTGCCAATACGGCAAATGCCCGATCTTCCCAGTCATTGTCACCTGTAGCTACGGCCAACGCTTTGTACATTCGGATTTGGGTAATCGTATCCTGGCGTTCAATTTGTCGGGAAACATACTTGGCGCGGCGATCCAGGACCTGAAAAGCGGAACCCAGTAGGGTCTTGCTCGTGGCTGCCGGGCGTTCGCTTTTGACAGCATCGAAAAAATGGCTGATTGCAACTTGATCCCCGATAGCAACCGATCCATCAAGAATCTCTTTGCTGTTGGCCTGGTTAAAGCTTTCAGCCAACGAAAGCCGTTTGCTGTTCTCCCATTGCTCCTGCCAGCCAGCAGGCGCATCTGGTGGATCTTGCAGGCCAATGGCCATCTTGAGGCTTGTTTCCCGGTCCGTAGCCAGGGGGTACAGTTGTGCGTTCCAAAGCGTTTGTTCGGTGCGTTCCATCTGGGGCCAGATGATCTCGGGGCTGATCCCCGATTCGTTCAGCCAATCTGCCCATGGGCGGTTCATAAACGTGGCGGAAGCGCTATCTAGTGGTTGTTTGGGATCGTCATCTAGACCCAAGATCCGGGTGACATAGTTGCCGCCAACGGGCAATTGGTGGACGACGACATCTGCATTCAAGGTCAGCGGCGCTGATGTTTTCAGGCCAGCGATCAGTGCGGGGCCGTGCAATACAAGTGGTGAAGTGATGTGTGAATCGACAATGAGACCCAATTCAGGCGTACCGTATATGCTTTGGTCGACAATAGCGTTCATCAATGTCGCGCCCGTGTTGGATGTGTCCATTGGTGCACCTTGCCACGAAGATGTACTGTGTGTCCAGCCCCAGTTATCTGCCCATTCGGGGGAAGCGGCTACCAGCTTCCAATACTCTCGCGATGTGCCAAAGTGAGCAAATATCGCTGGTTGCAGTCGTTCTACGGCCAAGGACGTGCCACGCAGTTGCTCCCAGACGATCTGGCGTGCTGCTTGCAGGGCAGGCGTTGCCGGCCCGTCGCTGGCGTCTGCCAGGTAGGTGTCATGCGTGGTCGTGACAACCAACGGCATCATCAAGTCTCCGTACAGGTTGAGGCCCGTTTTGAGCAGCGATGGGGCCGAACAGGAGCCGCAGAATCGTCCTACTGCCGGTTCTTCAGCCAGTGCGGTGAATTTGTCCGCTGTCGGCCTGTCTAGCCATACCAACCCGGTGTCAACAGGCACCGTTCCATCGTTGGCAATGGCTTGCCATTGTTGCAATAGTGTGAGCGAGGGCTTGTGCAGAAAAGCGTTGAGATGTGGTGGCTGCAGACGACGTTCGTCGTTATTCAGAACGTATACGCCATGATGCGTTCCCATTTCGGCCGGTGAGGCAATCGCGACGCCGGTCACGCCCGGCCGGTGCAGGTTGAGCTGTACATGGTCAAAGATCAGCAGTACGTCACCCGAGGCAATCAACACGCCGGACGGCGCCTGTGCCGCCGCGCCGCTCAAGCTGATCAGCAATTCGTCAAACAGCGTCGATGCCCGTCCATCCGGCAGCGCGCGTGGGATGCGAGCAAAGAGCTTGCCCGTTGCCGAGCAATGGGGCAGCCGGCGCGAGTCACCGCCAGAGTGGATGATCAACACGCGCCGGTTTTGCAGTTTGTCGGCCGCAGAGAGCATGCCCAGCACACGTAACGTTGCCCCGCCGGAGCCGATACGCTGTCCATCGGGATCAGAAATGACCTCGAAAACGGTATGTCGTGGCAAGAGCCCCGCCTCGCTGCGCAAAGCCAGTTGACGGCGATACATCTCTGCTTGCCGCTCGTTGCTGGCCGTGAGAACACACACGTCCCAGCCGCCTGCAGAAGCGGATTCCAGCAAGGTCAGGTACCGCTGCCAATTGTTGCGGTAGGCTTGCCTTAGAAACGCCGTGGTGCCACTTGTGGTCACGCGTTGGGCTCCTTTATTTTGACGACCCCTGCAAAACCTTTGCGCAAGCGTAGCTGAATGCTTATCCCTTTGCTCGTGCTGCTTTGACCTGTGCTTCTACCCACGGATAGGTCAGGGAGATGCCTTCTGCTAGAAAGACTCGGGCTTGCCATCCCAAAGAATAAATGCGTTCGTTGCTGAAATTCCTGGACTGAACTCCGACCGGCCCTTCGACGTGCTTGATGTTGACTGTTTTGCCTGACGCTTCTGCCACGGCAGCGACCAATTCATTGACCGTTACATACTGGGGACAGCCAATGTTGGCCGGAACTTGAAGGTCGGATTGCATCAAACGATAGATGCCATCCACCAGGTCGCTTACATATGTGTAGGAGCGAACGGCCGTGCCATCTCCCCACACCTCGATCATCCCACCATCCTCTATCTCGGCCACTTTGCGGCAGATTGCTGCGGGAGCTTTTTCACGCCCACCGGTCCACGTTCCTTCAGGGCCATAACAATTCTGGAATCGGGCGATTCGTACTTGCATACCCATGTTCCGGCCATATGCCATAGCCATACGCTCGGAGTAAAGCTTTTCCCAACCGTATTCATTATCGGGATTGGCTGGCACTGCTTCATCTTCCGTCATTTCGGGTTCACCGGGCTGCATATCGCGATAGACACAAACCGAGGAAGAGAAAAAGTAGCGCGGGATGCCCATTTGTGCTGCCGTGTGGGTCATATGGACGTTGATCAAGACGCTGTTGTGCATAATCTCACACTCGGCAGAATGAATGAACCCCATGCCGCCCATATCTGCCGCCAATTGGTAAACCTCGTCAAACCTGGCGCCATCCAAAGTCAGGGCTCTCTGGCAGTTCTCCTCCTCGCGCAAATCCAAGACCAGAAACTCGTCGGCTGCCGTTGGGGCGAACTCGTGGTTTTTGATATCCACACCGCGCACCCAATACCCTTCTTTTTTCAGCCGCTTGACGAGATGACCGCCAATGAAACCGCCTGCGCCACACACTAGTGCTCTTTTCATAGATGCCTCCATCCGTATTTTTTGATTCCGTTCCTAAGAATAATAACGATTGTGCGCTATACATTGCGACGAGCAGCATGGTTGGATTGGATGTGCTGCTCGCACTACGATATAATCGTTGGATTGTACACCGACCGACTTTTCTGGTCAAGTGGGGAAGTGTGGGGTTAATGTGCGTTTTTCAGGGCGTTCCAGTAGGTCTCGGCTTCAGGCGCTTCTACCCGTGGTCTGCCCCATACTGCCCAATCGGCCGTCAAGTCGCCTGCGGGCCCGGGCATCGTCGTCAACCTGAGGGCAATTGTTTGCTGTGCAAATTCGCTCAAATCCACCTCACGCTCTTGCCAGTCCTGACGCGCCATATCTGGCGTCAGGTGTTCCAGAAACAATCGCTGACCGTTCACGAAAACGACAAAAGTAACCCCATCGCTTCCCGACGCTGGTGCGCGTAAAACGTTGCCCAGTCCAAAACGCAAAACGGCCGGTTGGGTGAGCGAAAGCGTGTAGGTAATGGACGAGACCGGGTGCAAAAAGAGCGCAGGGATAGGGTGTCCATCTGAAAACAAGTCGGGATTCGTTGTGTGTACGTAATCGCTAGGCTGGAAAGGGTGGGGTGTCGGTGATGAGGGTTCACTTACCGTGGCTTGTTCTACCCGGAGGAGCAGGTCCGCATAGATCATTTTGGGCAGAGCTGCTTCGACCGCGTGGACAGCCTCCGCCAGTTCCCGGCGGCCCAATCGGTGTTCGGGACGCAGGCGGGCAAATTCTGCAAGAATTTGAGCCGATTGGGCCGGTTGGCCCTGAGCCATGTAGGCTTTTGCCAGCAAACGCTGCGCATCGGTGTTTCCTGGATCCCACTTGAGGGCGAGCTGCAAATGGCG
>JAFGJF010000171.1 GCA_016929205.1 Anaerolineae bacterium | reverse complement strand
GGTCGTGACCCGCGTGTGGCCCAGCCGGATCTTGGTGAAGGCCGGTCAAGTTTTGTACCGCCGCAGCCAAGAGGACACAGCGTGGACGCCGCTTCTTGACCAGGTGGGGGCCTGGGCGGTTGATGAGAGCGAGGGCGATCTGATCTATGCCTGGCGCGTTGATGATCGCCCCGAGAGCGAACGGGGCGGCAGGAAGATAGGCGGGCTGTACAAAAGCAGCGATGGGGGCACGACCTGGGCGCACGTTTACCGGGACATCTTTCCACCCCGGCTCACAGGGCATAACCCGCCCGGCAATGAGGATGGACTATCCTCGCTGGTCATCGATCCGGTTATGCCGGACATCCTTTATGCCGGAACGGATTGGGGGCTGTATCGCTCGCTTGACAGCGGACGCACCTGGGCGTTTTTCGAGGATGGGCTGCCCGGGACCGCACCTGCCACCTACCGCCGGGTGGCACTGCTGGCCGGCGGGTCGGGCAGCGGTCCGGTTTACGCCCTTACCGAAGCTGTTTTGCAAGAGAGTGGCGCTGGCAGACAGGCCGTTCTGGCCCGCCTGGACCGCGGCCGGGTCAGCCCGAGCGAAGACCATTGGACCATGGTCGGAGCGGACGTGCTTGGCATGCTGTCTCGGGCCGGACGCGGCTTTTTGGGGGCACACACCCTGGCCGTCGATCCCGATCAACCGGACCGGCTCTACCTGGGCAGCGTGCAGGGCCTGTGGCACAGCCAGGACAGCGGCATAAGTTGGGCGCCGGTCAACCTGGGCGGTGGACCTGACAGCGGTCCGATCGGCGAGGTGTACCGCATCGCCGTGCGATCGGGAGAAGAGACCGAATTGATCTTTTGGTCCGACACCGGCTTGCACGTGCACACGGTGTCGACGCCCATGATCTCTCGCGAAGAGATTTCGAACGAGGTGCAGCTAGAGCTGGTCGAGCAGTTGGGCGGGCACTCGCGCGCCGTGGCGGTGACATCAGGCGCGGTCTATTTGGGCATCGGGCCGCGCATTGCCGGGTTAGTGAACAGCCGCCTGGCCGCCCTGGGGGATTTTGGTTTTACGCCGCCGCTGCCGGGAATGGTCAACGATATGGTGCTGGATGAGGCGCAAGAGCTCGCCTACGTCGCCGCTGGGGAGGCGGGATTGTTGATCGTGGACGTGTCGACGCTGTCCATTGCGCGCATCGTTGGGCAGGTGGAGACGCGCTACGCAGCGCAGGCAGTGGCTGTACACGACGGTCTGGCAGCGGTTGCCGAGGGGGATCCGGGTGGCAAGGGCGGTGTGTCGATCATGGACGTCTCCTTGCCCGACATGCCGTGGCTGGTCGCCTATCACACGTTGCCCGGCCCGGCGCGCGGTGCAGCCCTGGCAGATGGGTACGCGTATCTGGCCTATGAGGGTGGGCTGAGTGCGCTCGATCTGTCCGACCGGCAAGAGCCGGTCGAGACGGCGCGCGTGTCTTTGCCGCAGTGTGGGAGTGATGTCGCGATCGATCAAGGGTATGCCTACGTTACGGCCGATGGACTGCGCGTTTTTGACCTGTCCGAGCCGGCGCAGCCCGCCCAGGTCGGCCATTTCCAGACGATTTTCTGTCCTTTTGCTGTAGCCGTGCGGGAGGGCCGTGCTTATTTCGCCGACGTATTCTGCGAGCAGGGTGGTTGTGGCTCGACGCTGCATGTGGTGGATGTGGCGAATCCGAAAGACCTGCAAGAGATAGGGACGTGGTTCACCAAATCTGCCGTCGAGGATTTGGCCGTATTCAACGACATCGTCTACCTGGCCTCGTGGCAAAAGGGAGTGGAAGCCGTCGATGTGTCAGGAGACCTCGACCCGGGCGACCCGGCCGATCTCCGCTTCTCGAGCGCTTATGGCACGCTGGGCGAGGTGGTGGATGTGGTTGTGGACGGCGGTTTTGCTTACGCCAGCGATGGCGCGGAGGCAGGGTTGCAGGTGCTCGACCTGGCCAAATCGCCGCGAAGACGGATCTGGCCCAGGCTGCGTGGAACGGCCGAGATGCGCTGGGCCAGCGGCTATACCGTCGTCGATGGCCTGGCCTACGTGCCGGTATGGGGGGAGGGTATGCGCATCGTGGACGTGCGCGACCCCGACGTGCCGGTCGAGCTATCGGCCCTGGATTTGGGCATAGCATCCCAGGCCGTCGTTGTTGGCGATCGCGCTTATGTGACCATCTACGGCGGGTTGGTCGTCATCGATGTCGCCGATCCGTCGTCACCGCAGCAGCTGGGTCTGATGGCGTTGGGCGATGGTCAGGCGATGGGATTGGCCATACGTGACGGCCTGGCCTACGTGGCGGTCGAGCAGGATGGCGAAAAAGGCACGCTCTACGTCGTTGACGTACGCGATCCATCCGCTCCTCAGCACGTCGGCGCGGTGGGGATAGCGGGACGCGGCCTCCGGATAGCCATCGACGGTCCCCTGGCCTACGTGGCCGTGCTTGACTGGTCTTCGGCGACGTCCAAGGGTGGCGTGCAGGTGCTGGACGTGTCCGATCCGGTACAGCCGCAAACCGCCGGTTTTCTCCGGCTGCCCGGCGGTGCATTTGACGTGCAGGTTGCCGGGCAGCACGTGTTTGTTGCCGGCGGCGGGGCAGGGGTTTATGTGGCCCAAGTGTCCGGCGGTCTGGATGCGATTGAGATGTCGTTGCTCGGTCACATCGATACCGCAGGATCGGCCCGGCGCGTCTTTGTCGCCGGCGACGAATTGTTTGTCGCAGATGAGGGAGGGGGTTTGCTGGTTGTAGAGATTCGCGATCAGGGCGACTAGACAGGTCGTTGAGGTGCGACGCATGTGTAAAACACGTGCGTCGCACCCGGTTAGAATTAATATTGGCCCAACGATCCCCGATCCTTGGCGATGCGTTCGCACCAGGCAAACACGATCCAACCGGTGGCAAAATAAAGTGTCGAGTGGACGATCAGCCAGACCAGGCTGCCCTCCCGCCACACCGCCAGCAGCGATTGCCCGTCAAGCACCACGCGACGCAGCACCACTACCCCCTGCGTGCTGGGCAAGGTATACGAGATGGTTGCCAGCCAGCCAGGCATGGCCGCTATCGGCAGCATGGTGCCGTTCAAAAAGAGCAAGATATTCTGAAACAGGTTTGAAAAGGACTCCACCTGCTTGAAAATTAACGTCGCTCCGGCCAGGATAAAGCCAAAACCGTACACGCCAATCAGGGTAATCAGAAGAACCGGCACGCCCGTCCAGGTCATCGGCAAACGCGTGCCAAGCAGCCACGACATGGCCAGGCTTTGGACGACGATTTGCGCTGTGGTGATCACCAGGTTGGCAAAAGAGCGCCCCAGCAGAACCACGCCAATTGGCGAAGGGCTCATCGACATCTGTTCCAACGTCCCGGCGCTGATCTCGCCGCGAATGCCCCAGGAAAGATCGTTGATCGCGCCGAGGGCGTAAAACCATGCCAGATAACCCAGGAACATCGTGTTGAGGTCGGTGGGATCGATTTGCCCGCCGCCCATCATAAAGGCGATGCCCAGGAACACAAAGCCGATCGTAAACAGCGAGACAAAGGTATTGGCCCGGTAGGTCCACGAAATGAGCAGCCCTTTGCGGACCTCGCCCAAAAAGGTAATGATTGCACTTTTCATCGCCCCCCTCCTTGGTCGTCTGTGTCGAGCATCCGCACGAACACCTCTTCCAGGTCCGGTTCGGCCAGCCTGGCCGAAAGCAGGTGCAGGCCCAGGTCGTGCAGCCGGTTGAGCACGCCATACAGCGCATCCTGATCGGCAATCGGCCCCGAGAGCAGCGTCTCCTCGTTTTCCACGCTGATCGCAAACCCAGCAATCGCCGGTTCCGCACGCTCAGGCAAGTGGCCCTGCACCCTGATTTGATAGTATTCGCTGCTAAACAGGTCGATCAATTCGTCGACGGGCTGGTCGGCGATGATCCGCCCCTTGCTGATGATCGCCACCCGCTCGCACAACTCTTCGGCCATGTCGAGCTGGTGTGTGGTCAGCACCACTGTCTTGTGATATTCTTTTACCAACCGTTTGATCAGCTCTTTGACCGTGCGCGCAGCCTGCACGTCGAGCCCCAACGTCGGCTCGTCGAGCAGCAGAACCGGCGGATCGGCGATCAGGGCGCAGGCGATAGCCACCTTTTGCTGCATCCCGCGCGAAAAGGTGCGCACCAGGTCCTTGCGCCGCTCCCACAGTTCGAGTTCGCGCAGCAGCGCTTCGGCCCGAGTGCGCAGCGCTTTGCCGGCCAGGCCTTTGAGGTTGCCGAAATAGATCAGGTTGTCCCACGGCGACAGCGTCCAGTGGACGTTGCGCGTGCCCTCCAACACCGCACCAACCTGGCGCACTGCCGTGCCGCGTTTGCGCCAGACGTCGTAGCCGTTGATCCTGGCTCGGCCCGAGGTTGGTTTGACCAGGGCGCACAACATCTTGATCGTCGTCGTTTTGCCCGCGCCGTTGGGCCCCAAAAAGCCGAACACCTGTCCCTGCGGTACGCTCAAGTCGACGTTTTTGACCGCCTGGATCGGCTCGCCACCGCGTCGTCGGTACGTTTTACTCAAACCGTCCAGTTGAATGGCAACACGAGATGACATGGGCGAGGGCCTCCTCTAAAGGACATCTGTGCGTTCCTGGCGCAGTTTGGCCAACGCCAGGCGGGTTTTACGCGCCACGTCGATGCTGTAGGGGCAGTCCACCGTTCCCGCTTCGACCAGCAGCGCGTCCGGGGCCTCAAATTCGCTGGCGAACCGTTCCTGGGCGATTCCCGCCAGGTCGAACCAGCCGCTCAAGCGCCGCCGCAGGGCATAGTCGGCGGGATCGTGTTCCAAATAGTCGATCATCTGCCGGTCGACATATCCCTCCAGCCGGAACAGCTTCATCAGATCGGCGGAGCAGCCACCGCACTGCCGGCAGACGTATGCTCCCAGTTCGGGGGCGTCGCACAGGATCGCTTTTCGTTCCTCGTCGTCTGCCGCACCTGCACAGACCGCACGGGCAACCTGGTAGACGTGTTCGACGGTATTCGTGCCGCAGATCAGCACTTCCGAGCCCGATCCCAGGGCATAGCGGATCGCGCTTTCCGGGGAGCGGTACAGGAAACCGTCGGCCAGCGGCTTCATGGCCGTGATCGCCACGCCGCGTTCCCGCGCCAGCGGGTAGACCTCGCCCTGGATTTCCGGCACAAACTGCTCTTCAAGATAATTGTCCCAGATCAGGATCACCGACAGCGGCAGGCGCTCGATCCCTTGCAGGTACATTTGGGGTGGGCGGTGGCTGCTAAAACCCAGGCCGGTGATCAGCCCTTCTTCCTTGGCCTTGAGCAGCGCCGCGAGCGCGCCATCGGGAGCGGTGATCGTATCCAGCTCTTCCATCGTATTCACGCCGTGGAAAAAGTAGAACTCGATGTGATCGGTTCGCAGTGCCTTGAGTGATGCTTCCAGTTCCTGGCGGATGCCGTTGCCGTCGCGGCGGCCGCTCTTGCTGGCCAGGATGACCCGGTCACGGCGGCCTTTAAGCGCGCGGCCCAGTTTTTCTTCCGAGGCGCCATTGCCGTAGGAACGCGCGGTTTCGATGTAATTGCCGCCGACGTCGAGAAAGGCGTCCACGACCTGGGTAACGATCTCGGACGAGATCTCGACCTGGTGAAATCCGCCCAGACCAAAACGGCTGGCGGTCATCCCGGTTGCGCCTAGTGCGATTTTGGGCAGTTCAAGTTTGTTTCCCATTTTACTGCTTCCTTTCTGTCGAATCTTGGATAGGTGTTCAAGGGGTGGATAAAGCATAAAAAGATATACAGGATGAACAGGATTTTTATGATTTACAAGATTAAAGCATGGTCTGTAGAATGTCGTGTACTGGAGCTAAAGTTCGGGCAAAGTAAACGAGTCGCCGGTTTTGACGATCCATTCCTCCAATTCAGCCTGTAGTTCGGCGCGTTGGTCATTGTACGTATCGAGAAAGGCCAGGTTGGCCAGTTCGTAAGGATCTTCGTTGAGATTGAACATCATGAGCGGCTGGCCTCC
>JAFGJF010000170.1 GCA_016929205.1 Anaerolineae bacterium | reverse complement strand
TGGGGCTGCAGCGGCAGCGCCGGCGCTGCCGGGTCGAGGTCGGCCCAGCCATAATTCATAAAGATCATATCCGCGTCGCGGTCCAGCCTGGATATGTGTTCGTACCAGCTCCGCTCGAGCGGCTGTTGCAGCTTGTGCGGCAGGCGATAAAACAGGTTGCTCAGCATGGCGAGCATAAACGATCCTCCAAGTTAAGCGTTATCCTCCCGACACGGAATCGACGTGCCGGAAGATGTGCTCGACGCGACGACGGTCGGCGGCGGGCAGCGGTGGGCGATCAAACGAAGCGCGATTGGCCTGCAGGTGAGCGGGGTTACCGGTCCCGGAGAGGATCACGTGTGTGCCCGGTTCGTCGCGGCAAAAGCGGTAGGCGGCATCGGGCACGCTGATCGCGCCGCCCTCGTGGACGAGAAAGCCCAGCGGGTCGTCCCGATCGATCTCGGCCGGATCGAGCTGCCCGTTTGCGATCAACTCCTCGACCACCTCTGCCAGGCGCTCCGGCCTGCTCAAGGCACGCCGCACGGCGAACATGACCAACACGCCGATATCCTTTTCGATCGTCACCGGAAAGACCCTGCTGCGGGCCGACTGGTTGAGCAGGTTAAAGCCGGTCATAATCACGTCCCATACGTCGTCGCGCAGGGCGCGCTGCAGCATAGCGTGCTGCGGATCGGGGCCAAACAGCTCGGTGATCCCGATAAAACGCAGCTTGCCCTGGTCGCGCAGCTTTTGCATCGTGGACACGATTTCGGAGGCGAAATAGTCATAATCTTCGAGTGTCACCCCGTGGAGGTGGTAGACATCGATCGTGTCGGTGCCCAGGCGTTTTAGGCTGGCCTCCAGGCTGTGGACGACGTCCTGCGGCGTGGGCCGTGGCCGGGTGCGCTTTTTGGTCGACAGGACCAGCCTGTCGCGATCCAGGCCGGCGATCGCCTTGCCGACGATCTCTTCGGTATTGTAGGCCTCGGCGGTGTCGATAAAATTGACTCCGGTGTCCAGTGCCTGCCGCACCACGGCGATCGACTCGGCCGTGCTCTTGCCGGTGCTCTGCCCGACGCGGCTGGGGCCGCCGCAGCCCAGCCCCATCGCCGTCACTGTCAGGCCCGTTCGTCCTAATGTGATTGTATCCAAATGACTCTCCTTTGTATCGGTTGTTCGATCCCAGTCTACCCAATCCGCGCGCTTGCGAAAATGGGTGTGGATGTCGATGCATCTCATTGGGGTTTCTCAGAGAACAACGCCACGGCCTCTTCAAGCTGGTCGGAAATTTGGATGTGCTGCGGGCAGCGGTCCAGGCAGGTGCCGCAGACGATGCAGCGCGACGCGTCCTGCTCCCGTTCTACCAGGCCCTGATACTGCTTTCACTTGAATTGACCCGATCTGCTCTCGAAAAACAGCCTGGCCAATGACTTCCCATACTTGCAGCGGTTCTGCCTGCCACTTGACTGTGCGCGCAGGCAGTGGGCGTGTTTTGTGGCTTGCCTTGACGCGTTCATAGACCGCCTCGGTGATTGCCACACCACGATGGTGGCCAATTGCTGCCGCGTGCAAGACCGCTTCGCCCGAGACATCCTTTTGTCGCAGCGATGGGTGGCCAATTGTCCCGATCGCCACACAGCCCGAGCCGATGCCGATCTCGAGTTCAGTCTCGGGCGGCAGCGCATAGGGCGCGACGAGATCAGGGAATGTGGCGCGCAGCTCGAGCGCGCACGCCACAGCATCGTTTTGTGCACCGCCGGGAAAAACACACAACATGCCATCGCCCAGGTACTTGATGATCTCGCCGCTGTGGGTGACAACGATCTCGCCCAGCACCTCGTACATCTCATGTAAAAAGGGCCAGCTCGAGTCGTCAAGCACTTGGACGGCGATCGAAAAGTTGTGAACGTCCATAAACAAGATGACACGATTTTCCAGTTGCACATTGTTGTTCATTTTTTGTAGCATCTCAAAAAAGAGGGGAACGCCAGCATCTTGCTGGCTCTCAGGCCGTCAAGATGACGGCGTTTCTCCAAGATATTGACAAGATACCATTTTTTTACCTCGCGAAAAAACGACCAGGCTCTCTGGCGTGTCCGTACTTGTTCTGCCGCAGAGAGCGCCGAGATCGCAGAAATTCGTGTTTTGCTCGGTGTGCTCGGTGTGTCCTCTGTGGCAAAAACCTCTGTGGCAGAAAACGCGCGCCAAGATGTTATAGCCTTTTTATGGTCTGAATGATCTCGTCGAGCCGTTGCAGGAACTGGGACCGATCTTGTTTGGCAAAGGGCGCCGGGCCGCCGCCCATCGTGCCCAGTTCACGCAGGTGGGCCAGGAAATCCCGGGTCGCCAGGGCGCTGCCGATGTTGCTGCCCGTAAAGACGCGGCCGCGCGGGCTCAGCGCCTGTGCCCCGGTTTTCAGACAGCGGGCGGCGAGCGGAATGTCATCGGTGATCACGATGTCGTTTTCTGTGGCATGTTCGACGATCCAATCGTCGGCCGCGTCAAACGCTTGATCGACCACGATTAGGCCGATCGAATCGCGCTCCGGGACCCGCATCCATGCGTTCGCAACCAGGATCACGTCGAGATCGTAGCGCGCGGCGACGCGATAGATTTCATCTTTGACCGGGCAGCCGTCGGCATCGACATAGATATCCAGCACGCCAGCCTAATCCTTTCCCCGCAGGAGATAGGTCACATCTCGAGCACGATCTTGAGCGAATCGGGGTGTTCCTCCGGGCAGGCGTACATCTCGAACGCTTCAGCCGCTTTTGCCCACGGCAGACGCGGCGTGACAATGTGTGCCAAAACAGCCCCGTCACCGTCAATCATATCCATCGCCGTCTGGGCCAGGGCTTGCCAGCCGCTGCCACGGGCAAGGATGATCTCAGTTTCATTGTTGGTGGTGTCATACCAGGGAAAGGGCAGGATATCGTGGTCGGGCACGCCAAACAGGCACAGCCGTCCTCGATGGCGCGGCAGATAGGCCGCGGTGTGGTACGTCTCTGCCTCGCCGACTGCTTCCACGCACACGTCGAGCATCGCTCCGCCGGTCAGCGCGCGTACCGCCTCGACGGTATCCTCCCGCGAAGCATCGATCACGTCCGTCGCGCCCAGCCGCCGCGCCCATTCCAGCCGCCAGGGCACGCGATCGATCCCGATCACCTGTTTGGCGCCCAGCCGTCTCGACAAATAGGTAAACATCAAGCCGATCGGCCCCTGCCCGAGCACGGCGCAGCGCTGGCCGACCACCGATCCGATGCGGTCCATCGCGTGCAGCACGGTGGCCAGCGGTTGGGCGAGTACAAATTGGCCCGCGTCGCTTGTCTCGCCGTCGCTGGCGCCGTCCGGCAGGGCGGTCAGGATCGGTGGGCGGCAGGCCATAAACTCGACGAACCCGTTATAGTCTTTGGATTGGCCCAGCACGCGCTTGCCCACCGGCCAGGCCGCGTTGCGCGATTCGACGATCACCCCGACGTTTTCGTGTCCCATCCAGCCGGGTGGGCGGGGCCACGGCCCGGGCGCCCAACGTCCCTCGCCGAGATACGGTCCCCTGTTGCTGCCACAGATGCCCAGGTGGGTGCATTGGACCAACACCTCTCCATCGTCGAGTGAGGGCATAGGCGCGTCGTCGATCAACGATACCTGGCGCGGCGCGTTAAAGAGGATGGCTTTCATAGTTGTGTTCTCCTGTGCTTGACCGTTCAGCGGATGCGGTCTTGATTTGGGCATATCTTGAAGAAAAGCCCTGCCGGCATGGCAAGGCTTTCTTCTGGCTTGACCGTGTTGGCAGCTAGGCACTCGCGAGTGCTGCGTGTATGCCAGCGGCCCAGTCGCGGACTGCGTCAAAATCTCGATAGTCGCCTCCCGGTTCCTTGATAAACACTTGGAGGATAAACCTGAGCAGCCAGGGCAGTTTTTTATAGTCCACCTGGCCGGCAAATAACCCTTTATCGCCCACCAATTGTATCCCCGGCGCGCTTTCAAACAGCGCGTCCAGATAGCCTGTTGCCTGGGTGCAGTTGTCCTCTGTGTCTTCTTTCATGGTCAAGCAGACGACAAAGCCTGCTACCGGCAGTTTGCCCAGTGCCATCTGGTGGGTCTTGAGGAACGCCGCTGCTTCGGCATACGTCTTGCCCGCGCGCACGCCGCTGCCAAACACGACGGCATCGTAGCCGCTCACGTCGGTCACCTCTTTGGCCCGGCGTACGTCTACGGTTTCGCCCTCATTTTCTAACGCTTTTCCTACCGCCTCGGCGATCTCGCCCGTGGAACCGGCTGCCGTGGCGTATGCGACCAGGATCTTGCTCATGATGTTTTCCTCCCTCGTTTGGTTGTGAAGATGCGCTATTTTAGCATAGATGGGACAGTTTGCAAAGACG
>JAFGJF010000169.1 GCA_016929205.1 Anaerolineae bacterium | reverse complement strand
TTGGTCGTCGCATCGATGCCGATCTCGCGCCAGAAGGTGCAGACCATCTCGCAGAACTCGGCGGTCGAGGCGCCCACGCGGATACCTGCCTGCTCAATCATATAGCTCAGGGGCTTGCCATCAGGTCGCACGCGGATGCCGTCACTGCCCGTCTCGAGCCCCATCTCGTCGAGCAACCGGTTGGCCAGATCCGGGTCGTACTGCGCCCAGGCTGAGCCGTAGGCTTCCTTGAAATACGCCGAGTTGGGCATCGGGGCCATCTGTCCCATACGGGCCTGGCCGTAAAAGAGGCTCTGGTTGATCTCGTCCCGGTCAAGGGCAACCGAGAGCGCCCTGGTCCAGTTGGGATGGTTGGCGATCTCTTCCAGCACCGGATCTTCGGGAAGCGTGCGCCGGGGGTAAAGGGTGTAGCGATCGGTCATGCAGGAGAGATAGTCGCCGACCACGTACTTGCCGTTGTCCTCGTTTTCCTTGTATAGGGGGTATTTGGCGATGGTCACGTCGTGCATTCCCAGCCAGTCCAACTCGCCCCCGATCAGCTTCAGTTCCATGGTCTGGGTGTCGGCCATATAATCCAGGCGCAGCGTATCGATATAGGGCAGTTGGTTGCCCACCAGGTCGACTTTCCAGTAGTAGGGGTTGCGCTCAAAGAGGATCAGTCCCTCCGCCGGATACTCCACCGGGATCCAGCCCGCCAGAGTCGGAAAATCCTTGGCCCAATCCGGGAACTGCCAGGTGTTCAAGCCCCACTGGTTGCAGAAACGGTTGAGCACTTGCTGCCATCTCTCCATTGACCATTCGGTCATCAGCGCATCTAAAGCTTCCTTGCCGGCATAGTCGATGTGGTAGTTCTTCAGAAAGTGCGCGGGCATGAACGGGCCTTCCGAAGGATAGCCGCCCATATTACGGGTGAGGATGTGGGGGAAGAGCCCAAAGGTGTAGTCAAACGTGCAGCGGAAGGTGTAATCGTCAAGGATCTCGATTTCGCACCATTGGTTCTGGATGCCATTGAACGGATTAGCGGGCCCCCACGATTCCGAATCCTCGGGCGTGGCCCACTCATTCCACCAAAAGTCCACATCCTCGGTGGTTACCGGCTCCCCATCCGACCAGCGCATCCCCTTGCGCATATGCAGTGTATAGGTCGTGCCGTCGTCTGAGCCTTCCCAACTCTCGAACATGTTGGGGACGAGCGTGCGAAAGTCCCCATCCGAATACTGCATCACCCGGTCGGACATCCAGTCGTAGGTGTCGGTCGACCAGACGGTATCAAAGTGAATCTGGCGGATCTCGCCGCCGTAAACGCCGATCTCATCGCGCCCGCCGATAACCATCGGGAGCTGTGGCAGCCGTGCGTCTACTGCGGGTAGCTCCCCGTTGGCGGTCTTGCTGGCTAGCATAGGGGGCTCGGCACGTCCTTCGGGCACTTCGACCTCAACCGTGACCTGCTTTTCGACCTCAACCTGTTTTTCGACAACTTTGGTGACTTCTTTTTCTTTTTCAACGACGACGGTTTCCTTGACGACCTTCTCGACCTCAACTTCTCTGGTCACCTCGATCACTTCGGGAGTGGGTGCGCAAGCCGCTACGGCTGCACCCAGGGCGGCTGTTGCCGAGAGCTTTAGGAACTCACGACGTTTCATTGTTCTGTTGCTCATATTTTCCTCCTTGTTTTTTAGAGCAAACTCGGTTTATTTTCACCCGGCAACGACTGCCGGGAAATGACACTGCCAAAAAACCCCATTTTGCCCCAAGCCCACCTCCAGGGATGGCGCTTGGGGTTGCTAGCTGTTTCGCTCGAAAAGTGGATTGTTAACAAAATTGCGAATCTAACCAGGCTGAAAAAGTACTAAAAAGCGCAGAGGGTAGCTGGATGATCAATTACTTGACCATCTCGATGGCAACGTCACTATACCAAGGTGCAAACAATGGTATCATAATGCAAGAAAACTGTCAAATAGTCTTGTGGTATAGCCGGTCGCAGCTCTTTAACCCTCGTAGGCTATGATATACTCCTGTCGCCTCCTTTCTCCTGCGATGGTGAACCGGCGACCCGAGCCAAGGGCACACCGGCAGCGGCTAACGCGTCAAAAACGTCACTATACATAACCGGTTTTCGCAGGTGAGTGTCGGCTCCTTCTTCCAGTGAGCGTGTCTTGTCATCCAGCCAGGAACAGATCACAATGGGGATGTTCTGCGTCCTGTTATCGGCTCTCAGCATTCGCACCACATCCCAACCAACCGGCTGTGTAGATTCGATGTCGATCAAGATCGCAGCTGGCTTTTCGTGGCGAACGATGTCCACTATGGGAGGATTTGGATATGTGACAGCGATGCGGTATCCCATCTGGAGCACATAACGTTGTATCAGGTAAATGAATTTGGAATCATCCCCAACAATCATCACAAGAGGATCTGCTGCATCTTGCATAGGGATACCTCGATCGAAAGGGCATAGGTGTTGGGCGTAGTTCGCCTAACTCTATTATACCTGTTAATGGCTTGCCGGGCTTTTATTTTTCGGACATGGTTTGTTGATTTGGGGACATCTTGCGCCGGAAGGTGCTGGGGGATAGACCGGTTTCTTGACGAAACACCTGGCTAAAATAGCTGTTGCTGGAGAATCCGATCTCTATGGCTACCTCGGTGATGCTCTTGTTGCTCGCCTGGAGCAGGTGCTTGGCTTGCCTCACCCGGTAGCGATTGAGGTAGACGCCGACCGTCAGACCTACCTCTTCCTTGAAACAGCGTGCCAGGTGGCGTTCACTGACCCCGATATCGAATGCGACATCGGCGCGCGAGATGGGCTCGGTGTAGTGTGTGTGAATAAAGGCCATCGCCCGGCGTGCGATCTGTCGGGCATCGGAGCCAAGCTCCCGGTTTTGTTCGAGCGCTGCTTCGATGTGAACCAGCGTCTCCTCAGTACTCAGCAACCCCTTCTCGAGTACACTTGTCACACCCCGGTTCAAACGTGACATATCCTCCCGCGTCAATGCTTGTCCGGTCAATACGATCACCGGGACATTCCGGCTCATCTCGTGCTCGTGCATAGCCTCTAGCACACCGAATCCGTCTAGTTCTGGCATCATTAGATCCAAAAGTACCAGGTCGAGCCGTTCTCGCCGAATAATCTGCAGCGCTTCCTGCCCGTCATGTGCACAGAGAACCAGGCAGTCTGGCAATTGCGCTGCCAAAATCCGTGCATGCATGTCGAGAACGCTGGGCTCATCGTCTACAATCAGAATCTTGCGGATCTGTTTGTTTTTTGTGTCTCCTGTCAGTCCTTGACGATGCAAAGCCTTGGACAACGCTACCGAGCTCACGGGTTTAGTCAGGTAATCCATCTCGAGAATGGCTCCGCTGTCCGGCTCGTCCGTTATGGAAGCAAAAAGCACGGAAATGTCTTTGGTAGCCGGGTTCTCTTTGAGGATCTTGAGCGTTTCCCATCCGTGTGTGGAGGTCAGTCCCAAATCCAATACCACCGCGTCCGGTGGCTCAACCAACAGCCACGACAACCAGTCGTTTGTCTCATTTGCGGCAACCAGCTCGACATCGAATCCTCGCTGCGTGAGGTGTGCTTTCAACGGACCACCCGCCTCGGCATCGTCGACCAAAAGCACGATGCGCTCGGCCTGTGTCGGCGAGATCTCGGATCTAGAATGTACCGGATGCTGTTCCATCGCCGGCAAAGTGAAATAGAACCTGGATCCTGTCCCGATGCCGCCCAACGAGTGTACGCCGATCTTGCCACCGTGCATTTCCACCAGCCGTTTGCAGATTGCCAATCCCAAACCGAGACCACCATATCCCCGCGCTGTCGTCCGCTCCGACTGCCGAAACTCGTCAAAGATCACCTGTTGCTCTTTTACCGGAATGCCCAGCCCGGTATCCTGAACGGCGACGGTCACGCGATCTCTTTCTCCCGTCGCAGTGAGTGTAATTTCGCCGCCCTGTGCTGTAAACTTGACCGCGTTGTTGATCAGGTTAAGGATGACCTGCCGCAAGCGTGTCCGATCTCCCCACACATAGGGCAAGTCTGGTGAGACTTGATACTGCCAGGTCAGTCCCTTATTTCGTGCCAGATGCGTGCCAATGATTGATACGGATTGGAGCACATCGGACAGGTCCAGTGGTTCGCGCACCAATTTGAGCTGACCGGCCTCACTCTGCGCCAGGTCGAGCACGTCCCGGATCAGGCTATCCAGGTGCTGCGCGTTGATATAGACTTGCTCTATATCCTCTCGATTTACCTGAAATTTGCCCGGTGCGATTTCGTGCCCTTCTTGTAGCAGCATATCGCTCAGACCGGCGATCAGGTTCAAAGGCGTCCGCAACTCGTGGCTCACCACTGAAAGAAATCGCCCTTTGAGCCGGTTTGCTTCTTCGGCCAAACGCTGTCCTTTTACGGCCTCATGGTATAGCCAGATCGTTCTGAGTGCCGATGCCAACTGCCTGACGATATCACTACATATTTCCAGATTGCCGGTGTCAAGCGCCACAAAACCTCGCAACTCGCCCTGGATCAAAAGAGGCAGCAAGGCAATGCTCAGAGGTTTGTCTTCCGGATACAGCCCTTGCGGTGGAAATGTGCGGCTTGGAAAGCGCGCAAGACGCCGATCATCTGGATCAACCTTGGACTGAAGCACGCTCCACGCCACAGGATCTTCTCCTTGTGGCTCGTAGAAAGTCACGATGGCATGTGCGATACCGACGTTCGGCAGGCTCAAGGCCAAGGTGCTGTATATCTCGGCTTCTTGTTGCGCAGCATGAAACCGTGCAGTCATTTGTCCAAGCCGGTAAGCGATATCAGCCTGGCGGATCAAGTGGCGCGTATGCTGCTCCCGCGCGCTTTCGCCGATAGCTATCCGTGCTTGATCGAGAGCATCTTGGGCTTTCTGGCGTGCGTCAGGGCAGGCAGCCATTTCAAGCACAATTGATATACCTTCTCGCAGCAGAGAGATAGGAGCTTGCCAGACGTGCGGATCGCTGCCCAATGATATCGTGTGGCGAAGGATTTGCTGCATCACTTCAAGCAAGATATCGAGGTCGTCTTGCTTGAGGCTGGAGATCAGTGCTTGTGTGATCCGTTGACACAAGTGATAGGCTTCATCTGCGCTCAACCGATGCATTTCCGCAGACACAGCCTGGACCATTGTTTCTACCAAGCGGCCTTCTGGCGTCTTTTGCCGATGCTTTCTGTCAAATCCAGCCCGGTTGATCAACGTCGGGGATCCGGCCCTGTCGGATGTGCCTGGCAAGCATCCGCACGATTCGCGAACAATGAACCGAGTCGGCACGCGGACGATTCTTTGGCCATCTGTTGTACCGTCAAGATACTCGAGCAGCAGTGTCAGCGCCCGATATCCCAGTTCAAACATCGGATGGCGGACGGTGGTTAACGGTGGTGACTGCGCGCTGGCTTCAAGCCGGTCGTCAAACCCGATAACAGCCACGTCCTGGGGCACTAGTATGTTTGCATCCCTGAGCGCAGCCATTGCACCAATGGCCGATTCGTCATTGCTAGCCAGGACGGCCGTAAAGGGAGTGCCTTTACCGAGGATCTGTTGCATTGCCTGCCGGCCACCTGTGTTTGTGTGAGAACCATAAGCGATCAGATCAGGCTCACTTGCCAAACGCCACTCTTGGACGGCAGCCCTATACGCTGCCAGCCGGCGACTGCTGTCTCCCTGCACGGGTTGTTCGTGTCCAGCAATAAACGCGATACGGCGATGGCCGTGCTCGACCAGGTGTGAGACTGCCTGGTGGATGCCTCCCTCATTATCGACGATAACGGATGGGCCAGGTTCTCCGGTGCCGGCAAAGATGACTGGATATCCATTGTCACCAAGTTGGCGCAAATAATCGGATCCGGCTTGGGATGCAAGAGGAGTTGCCACGATCAACCCATCAGCGTTCCACGGGCCGACGGGGACAAAGTTAGCCTCGGGCAAGAGTACGGGCCAGGCTGGCCGCCCCAGGCTGATGTCGCGCGACTGGCCTATGCCGCAGGCCAACAACAGGTCGCATTTGCGATCATCTGCCGCGGCCAGAATGCCGCGAAACACATGTCTCAAAAATGTGTCGAGTGTGCCGCCATACACTTGCCAACCGGCCAACACGCCGATTCTGGGTCGTATACGTTTACTGTTGTTCGCCATCGGCTTGTCTTTCTTGGCGAAGAGTCGATCCAATCTTCACGTGTTTTGGGGCGACAAATCGGCTGTCTGACGCCTGTGCCATCTTGTTTACTGACTTGAAAGAACAAACAAACGACAGGCTATCGGGGCAGAGGACTCAAAGGTATGATTTGATCAACTTTTCGATATCGGCAATAGAAAAAGGTTTGGGAATAAACGCTGTAGCTCCGAGCGCCTGGAGATCGTGCGGTTCCCAGCGATGGCTGTAGGCCGAAATGACAAAAATGGGACTGATTACACCGTTGGATTTGGCGCGTTCGATAAAGGCTTTTCCATCCAGTGACGGCATAACCAGGTCGACGAAAATGGCTGCATAGTTGGCCCAATCCAACAAAATCAGCCCTTCTTCCCCATCGATGGCCGTAACGACATCATACCCGAGCCATTCCAGAATGCGTCCCAACAAATCGCGAATCTGTGCACTGTCATCAACGATGAGGATGCACCCTCTCTTTGCACGGCGAGGGCGCCGGACTTGATCGGCCGACAAATAACCATAGCGCTGCAGAGCCTGGATTGCCCAACTTGCACTGCTCTCAGAGCATGCGAGCCGGTGGGCAATGCGCTTGGGGGATAGTCGTAATCGTGGCTGCCGGCGCAAGTGTCGGACAAGGTCGATCACCCAAATCATGCGCGGATCAAAGCGTTCTTGAAGAAGCATCATACGCACCAACTCGACAGCAAACTGGGCCGAGAACCTGGCTACGCGTTCGTCGATGCTCTCGATACACAATTCGTATATGTGACCCGTTGATTCATTCTGGCAATGGCAACTATGTCCAGCCGGCCATTCGCACAGATCGCGCTGCAGATCGACAATGATGCCGCCGACCAGGTATGCGACCGTGTTCGCCGAATTAACGTTCTTGTTATTAGGATCCCCCTCATTAGGATTTCTTTCACGCGAGATGATATTTTGCACAGAAGGAAAGATCCGGCCGAGATCGGCGGCGATCTTGTCGGGGCGTCCCTGGAGATCGAGCAATTTTGGATCGACTGCCAGCCTGATTTTCAGGCACGCGTTCTGGCTTTGGTATGGTGGGTCTCCGCCAAAGAAATCTCCAAGATCGCCGTATTCGACAGACAGCAACTCCATACAGCTTGTTCTCCACTCACTTACGAACTAGAGTCAGGCACAAAATTCAGCCCGGAGGGCGTCGCCTGTACGCGAATCGTCGTGCCGGAACCAATATCTTTTTGGAGCAAGATATCGGCCAGGTTGTGTCGCACATGGCGTTGGATGATCCGCCGCAGCGGGCGCGCACCCCATTCCGGGTGTTCATTCCGAGCTAACAGCCACTCTTTTACGTCGTCGTCAAAAAAGAGGTTGATTCCACGCTTCTGAGCCAACGAACATTCTTTTTTCAGCAACAGATCCATAATCTTGAGCAGATTCTCGTCACTCAAGCGGTTGAAAAAGATAATCTCGTCCAAACGATTCAAAAACTCGGGTCGAAAGTGGGCCTTTACCTCCGCCATTGCTTTTTTTCGAGCCAGGTCGCCCAACTCGGGATCACCAAGGTAACCGGCGCCTAGGTTGCTGGTCAGGAGGATGACCGTTTCACTGAATGACGCTTTCCGACCCTTACTATCGGTTAGTCGTCCTTCGTCCATCACCTGCAGCAGCAGATCCACGATGCGTGGATGTGCTTTTTCGACTTCATCGAACAAGACTACGGCGTAGGGTGAGTCCAACACGCGGTCGGTGAGTTGACCGCCTCCCTGAA
>JAFGJF010000168.1 GCA_016929205.1 Anaerolineae bacterium | reverse complement strand
GCTCGGTCAAGATACGTGTCACGCACGTGTCGGTGCGAATTTCGACGCCAAGCTCCTCAGCCAGGCGCTGGTAGGCGCGTGCGATGGCGTAGGTGCCGCCGCGTGGGTACCATAGTCCGGCAGAGATCTCTACGTGGGCGATGACGTTCAGAAAGGCCCGCGCACGGTATGGACTGGCACCGAGATAGGTGGCAAAGCGGCTCAAGATCTGGCGCAGGTAAGGAGAACGGACCTGTGATCGGATCGCCCCATACATCGTTCTCGTAGAGTCCACCTTCAGGATATCGCTCAAGTGCAGACCGGCGATGTCGTCAAACGTGGGCGGGTCGCCATAGATGGCGATGGGGGCGGTGATCTGGTACATTTGTGCTGCATAGGCCAGAAAGCGCAGATAGCCTGCAACATCCTGGGTTTCCAGGGCCTCGATGTTGCCCAGGGTCTTGGCGAGGCTCACGTTGATGTCGAGCGTTGTGCCGTCTGGATAAAAGTAGCGAGTCAGCGGGTCGATGGGTACCAACGTGAAATAGTCCGCGACTTGTCGATCCGCAGTGGCATACAGATCGACAAAGATGTGCTTGAGTGTGATCACGGTTGGGCCTGTGTCCCAGCGATAGCCGGCATCTCGCACCTCACTCATCTTGCCACCCACAGAGGCGTTCTTTTCCATGATTGTCACCTGCTGACCTGATGCCGCCAGGTGTATGGCTGCACTCAGCCCGCCAGGACCTCCGCCAACAATGACAATACGACTATTCATCAAGCGTCTCCTCACCAGCCACCTTTCGTGACCGTTGCAAGACCTCGTCCACGGGGCCAGATGATCTGTTATAGTGGATCACCAGCCGCGCGCCTTGCTCAGAGCCAATGCTTGCACCCTGCCTAAACGCACAGCTGCGCCGGTGATGATGGCTACCTTTCCGTCGAAGGCCATTTTCCTGAACCTTTCTTTCGCTTCCATCGATTCTGGTCAGTGGTTGGTGAGCCACGCCAGGGTCAACATACCTCCCATACCCAAAAAGCCAAAGAGGGCAGGACCGGGCTGCTTCCAAAAGACGCTCAACCCGACACTTTGCAGCAGCCAGGTGATCGTATAGATCAGGGTCAGGGGCATCTCTGGCAGCTCACGTGGCTGCAATACGGCAGTCATCCCACCAGAAACAAGAAACCAACCCAAGTAGTTGATCAAAGGAATGCCAAAATACCTCCCCGGCTTGTCCCAAACCCAGAGACGCCAACTAACCATCTGCGGATCGAGAAACAGATCCCAGACCGAGAATGCCAGGGCACTCACCAAGACAAAGGCGAGTCCGTATCCCCCGGTGATCAAGCCTGCCACCCCCCATGCAGGAGGAAGCATCATCAGCCAGGCCAGAGGAATGACCAGCGGCACGTGCCCCAGCTGTGGCTGTAACCGGTCGGTATAATGGTAACGCCCAAAAGGAAACCCTGTTCGTGACCCGACAAACTCAGCTGTCCAGCCCATACCGGCAATGGCAAGCCCCGTGGCTGATGCCCTCTGCCAGCCCCACAGTGATCCTAAAGTCATAAATACGGCGACCGCCTGTAACACAACGCCTGTCGTTACGCCCCAGCGCAAGGTCTTGTCATCCCATATCCAGACCAGCACAGGCAACAACACCAGGTCCCCGATCCAGGCCCAGACGGCCATCCTATTCATCAAGCTCAATTCAAGCCAGGTCACCATAGCGGCGTTCCATAGCCCGATCATGATCGCAATCGCTCCACTTGTCCAACGATTTCGAGACCCGCGCAGCCTCCTGTATCCTCGAACAAAGGCCTCGAGTTGCTCTCCCGTTTGGAAAGGCGGATATGGATCGTGCCCTGCAGTGTCTCGGCAACGCGCACGCCCATATCGATCTTGCTGGGGCCGGCAAGCAGGCCGCTTCGAGCACGAGCTGCGTTGATCTCGAGGCGATGCTTGCGATCGTAGACGACCCACAGGACGCGATCGTCCTCGATCTCAAGCTGTTCGATCTTGGTACCGGTATAGGTCGCAAACCGGTACAGCCGTCCCCCGTGCCACAGGCCGGCAATCATGCCGCGAAACGAGCTGCCAAGCCAGGGAATGATCGCCACTGATGCGGTCAGCGAACTGCCCGGCGCTGAAAAATGGTTGCTTTGCATCCACACCCACGCCGAAGGAAAGGCAGAGCCCCAGTCCTTTTCGATATAGCCACGTCCCCCGGTCCAGTCGATCTGCTGTCCGTCAACCTGAAATTGGCCCCGAAGCGCATGATCCAGCCCAAGCACGCCGTGATAGCATTCCATAAACGGCACCCAACCGTACCAGCCCATGATCCCCGGTGAGGTCAGAGTCACTGGCCAGGGGATAACGCCTTCAAATTGAGCGTGCCCAGAAAGCTTTTGTCCATCTGCATTCAGATCCAGGTCAATCGATTGGCCGGTAAAATGGTTGGGTCCGATCCGGATGTCGAACGCGTCGTGAGCGGCCCAGAATTCATCGGCTGGATAGCGGTGATAAACTACTTGCCCCGTAATCCCGTTCAGGACCTGAATAAAAGCGTGGTGTTGCTGCGGGTCTTTGCTCAGAAAAATGCCGGGGATGACCGCGTAACGATGCTCTTGGCTGGCGTCTACCAGCTTGAAATACCATCCCTCAAAAAAGGGAGGGCGCTTGCTGTGACCGTGATACCACTCTGGATGCATCATACTCAATCTGGACACGTCAGGTGTTGTTCTCCTGTTCCTCTTGATTGATCTGGTCAAGCAACTCAAAAAGCTCTGCGTTCGATGGAATGTCGTTCATCGAGTGCCCATAGTGCACGTATCGTGCCACGCCAGCCTTGTCAATGATCACCTGGGCCGGCATACGCCCCAACTTGAACAGCTTGACCTCTTGGCCGTAGCGCTTGAGGACGACGTGCATTGGGTCGGGCAAACCGACAAAGGGCATGTCGGCATTTTGCCAATAATCGGCAAAAGACGAAGCATCCTCGGGGCCGACGACGACGATCTCGGCATCCCGTTCGACAAACTCGGGGTAGTCCTGGCGCAACTGCGCCATGTGCCGGCGGCAGAACGGTCAGACAAAACCTCGGTTAAAGACCAGGATGACGTGCTTGTCGTTGCGATAGTCCAGCAACCGAACCGGTTTTCCCGTCCAATCATCCAGAACAAAATCCGGAGCGGAGGCGTTCAATTCAACTCGTTTGGCCATCTTGATCTCCTACACGTGATTGCGCAGCATCAGTTCTTTTGGATACGGATAGAGATACACCTGCTGATGGACCCATTCCGGCACCGGATGGCGGTTCAGATGGTGCTTGAGCAGGGTCAGGGGCACGACCAGTGGCAGCAACCCCAGCCGGTAGTCCTCGATTAGGCTCAGCAGCTCTTGCTTGTCTTCGCTTGACAAGTCATTTTTTAAAAAACCCATGAGGTGCTGGAGCACGTTCACATGCTTACCCGGCGTGCCCATTACCCCCAAGCCCGCCATGAATTGGACACCATATTCGGCTGCCAGCTCTTCCCACTTGCGCTTGCCCGCCTCGGCAACGAGACGCCCCATCTCCCTATAGCGCTTGGGGCTGTGGGCCATCAACGTCATCTTGTGCGCTGTATGGAACTTGACCAGACCGCCCGGCGTCGGCTCCCGGGTGAGCATCTCTGTCAAACGATAGTGGGCAAACACCCGCTCGATAAAGTTCTCGCGCAAGGGCATATCGTTGAGGCGGCCTTCCTCTTCCAACGGCAGCAGCGGAAAACGGCGCGCCACCTCGCGGGCAAACATGCCCACGCCATTGCGCGCAGCTATGCCATATTCGTTGTATACCTTGACCCGGAAGAGGCCGGAGCTGGGAGAGTCCTTTTTAAAGATGAATCCGTGCAAACCTTCACCGGCCAAACGCTCTACCCGCGCATGCGCCCAGGCGATCATTTGCTCCGTATAGTCGGTGCCCGATTTGGGCGCAATCAAACGGGGCTGCTCTGGGTCTCCGACCAGGCGCATCGACTCGCGGGGGATCGATAGCCCCATCTCGACTTCGGGACATACCGGCAGCCAGTCCACGTAGCGACCGAGATCATGGACCAGAAATGGGTTGCGCTTGTGGCCGCCATCATATCGGACCTCGTTGCCGAGTAAGCAACTGCTGATTCCTAACCGGATCACCGGATCTTTTAGTTTCTGTTCGGTTTCGCCCATTGACCAACTCGCATTCTGGATCATCAACGCACCTTCAAGGGCGCCAGCGGTGCACCTCTTGAAAACGAGTCACATAAACGTATTGATCGACATCAATGCGAAATAACGCATTCGATGGATCGGTGACAAAACTAATGAGCTTGGGGTGGCGACTTGCAAACAGCGCCGCCAGATGATCGAACGTTTCGCCGGGCGGCACTTGCACGGCTCGTCCAATTGCCGTCAGCGCCTCGCCATCCATAATCGCGTCGGATGAAACAGGGCGGCTGTCGATGACCAGGGCTACGCGGTCGCACCCACACAGCAATCGGTATTTGTGGGTGTCCATTGGCGTGCTAAAGACGATCGACTTGAGATCGGGGCTGGCCGCGTAGGCGACCACCGAGCCGTAAGGCTGCCCTTCTCCCTGAGTACAAAGCACGGCAAACGGCTGCCCGTCGATCAAGACAGCAATCCGATCGGAAACACTCAGGTCGTCTCCCACTTGAGCCTCCATTTCACACATCACGCCCCATTGTTGGTCTTTGCGGTGCGCGCCCGCCACCAGATGCCGGGCAGCCGGCGCAGCTTGCCCCATCGGCTGACAAACGCTCTGCCAGCAAAGACATTATAGTCCCGCGCCTCGATGTCCGCCAATATCGCCCGGTACAGTTCAGCAGCAGCGGCAATCGCAAACCGGCCGTCACGATGTAGCAAGGCGATCCCGGGCACGGCCTCCTGGTAAAGCCGCCTATTACGTTCGATCTGAAAGCGCATGAATGCCCGCCAGCGATCGTCTACTTGCCCTCTAGCGATGTCCGCTTCGCTCAGGTCGAACGCCGACAGTTCGTCCTGAGGCAAGTAAAGCCGTCCCGCGTCCCAATCCTCCTTGATGTCGCGCAGGATATTGGTCAGTTGAAGCGCGACGCCGAGCTTGATGGCATAGGGTATCGCCTCCACGCCCTGAAATCCCACAATATGCATCGATATCAGACCTACCGTAGAGGCAACGCCATAGGCGTACTCGGACAGCTCATCAAAGCTGGCATAGCGTTTGACAGACAGGTCTTTGGCGACACCATCGATCAGTTGGTGCGCGTACTGTGAAGGGATGCGGTACCGAGCCAGCGTATCGCGCCAGGCAGGGACGATCGGATTGTCGATCTCGGCCTGTGTATCCAGCGTGCGATCGCGCCAGGTCTCAAGTTCGGCTGTCGGGTCGCCGGTTGCCCGATCCACAATGTCGTCAGTGGTGCGGCAAAACGCATAATGTGCGCGCATCGCGCGGCGTTTAGCGGCCGGCAGCAAGGCCGAGGCAAGATAGAACGTCTTGCTGTTCTCCTTGGTGATCTCGGCAGAGCGTGCATAGGCGCGTTCCAATATCTCTCGATCGATTTTGATTGGACCATAGTCAATGTGCCGGTGCAATGGCTCGTGTGCTAGGGCAAACAATCGGTTTTCCCAGGATGCAATTGGGGTAGTCATTGATTCTCCTTCTTGAGAGAAGGAACCGCGTTGTTCCAATGTTCTGATCATAGCCTATCTCGTGCCGACGACCAGATCCTCCGCGATTTTGGATGACGAAAGAACGCCGGGCAAACCCGCGCCTGGATGCGTGCCTGCGCCGACCAGGATCAGATTGTCAATATCTTCCGAACGGTTGTGGGGACGGAACCAGGCCGACTGGCGAAAAATCGGCTCGACGGAAAAGGCCGACCCCATATAGCTGCTCAACGTGCCCTGGAAATGCAGCGGGTCGATCGTGTGTTCGGCAACGATATTGGCTTGCAGGTCGGGCAAATAATTGTCTTCCAGAAACTGCATGATCGCGTCGCGATAGGGTTTAGCCTGAACCGTCCAGTCGATGCCGGCGCCAAGATGTGGCACCGGCGAGAGGACGTAAAACGCTTCGCCGCCTTCCGGAGCGAGCGATGGGTCGGTAATCGTCGGCATATGCAAATAGAGTGAAAAATCCTCGGCCAGCACCTTGCGATGAAAAATGTCATCCAGCAGGCCCTTGTAGCGCTGTGATAGAATGATGTTGTGGTGCGCCAGGCGGCTGTCGGTATAGCGGCGCTTGGTGCCAAAATAGATCACAAACAGCGACATACTATAGTTGGTCCACCGCTTGTAGCGCGCGTCCGAGTTGCGGCGGCGGTGCTCTGGTTTGATCATGTTCAGATAGGTGTACGCCGTTTCGACATTCGAGATCACAATGTCGGCCTTATGCACGCTGCCGTCCTTTAGTCGTACGCCCGTGGCGTGCCGACCTTGGACCAAGATCTCGTCGACCTCGGTGTTGAGATGTATCTGCCCGCCCAGTTCCTGGATCAGCTTGACCAGCGCATTGACGATCGCTCCCGTGCCGCCCATGGCAAAGAAAACGCCCCATTCACGCTCCAGATAGTGGATCATGGCATAGATCGACGTTGTGTCGTAGGGGTTGCCGCCCACCAACAAGGGATGAAAAGAAAAGCAGCGCCGCAAAAAATCGTTCTTGACAAAGCCGGACACGTACTGGTAGACAGTCTTGTACGATTGCAGCTTGATCAGGTCAGGCGCGATGCGCAGCATATCGCCGAATTTGAGAAACGGTTGGTCGGCCAGCTCGAGAAACCCTTTTTCAAAGATCGGTTTGGTGGTGGCAATGAATCGCTGGTAGCCTTCCTTGTCCTCCGGCGCCCATTCATCGATTTGGCTCAAGATGAATTGTGCGTCACCGTTATAGTCGAACTGGCGTCCGGTATGATCGAAAATACGGTAGAATGGGTCGCAGGGCACAAATTGCACGTAATCCTCGCGGGTGCGCCCGGCCTGCTCGAAAATATCATCAAACATAAACGGCGCGGTGATCACGGTAGGACCACCGTCGAACTTGAACCCGTCGATTTCGTAGACATAGCCGCGCCCGCCGGGCTTGTCTCGCTTTTCAAAAATCTCAACCTCATAGCCTGGATGGGACGCAATGCGCGCCGCCGCGCCCAAACCGCCGAACCCACTGCCGATCACAATCACTTTTGGCATAATTTTGCTCCTATCTCATCAAATGGTCTTTTTCAATATCCTGGTGTAAGGACAGGCCTCGAACCTGTCACCTAAACATTGGCCGGCTCAGGGCAAGACAGATCGGGTGCAAAGAGCACCTGAAGCCAGATAAACACGCTCAGCCCAAGCATAATCCCCCCGCCAAGCAATCCGGGGGCATAAGCGCCCGCCGCTTGTATCAGGAATCCGGCCACAATGGGCGAGATGATGCGCGTCAAACTGTCCAACGAAGCAGACAGACCAAGCGTGCCACCGACCTGTTCGGGATACACCGATTTGGTCAGCGCACTGTTGCTGGTCACGTTCATAACGCTGCTTGCCAGCGCCAGCGGAGCCAGGACGATCAACAGCACGACGAGGTTTGGGGCCACCGCCCAGGCGAGCAGCGAAAATGCGAGCAAGACGCTGGATCCAAAAAGAAGCTGCTTATCGGTAAAGCGCTTGGTCAACTGGCCAATGCCGCCGCCCTGGATCAGGACGATCAGGATGCCGACATAGGTCAACACATAACTGGTCGCCCTCGCGTCGAGCCCGAGGCGCTTGGCGGCGTACAGCGAGAAAATAGTTTGAAACATGGTAAAGGCCAGGCCGTACCACAAACGAATGTTCAGCAGTGGGCCGACGCATGGCAAGCGCAGGGCTTCCCATAATTGGCGCAGTGAGAAAGCGCTGCGCGGGCTGTCAGCTTGATTCTGCCGCCTTTCCTCTGTCAACGACTCGGGCAGCCAGACCTGAACAGCGATCAGGTTGAGTGCTGCCAATCCGGCGGCGACAAAAGCGGGCAAGGCATAGTTGCTCCCGGCACTCAGTGTGCCGCCCAGTGCCGGGCCAAAGATGAATCCCAGCCCAAATGACGCACCGATCAGGCCCAGTCCCTTGGATCGATTCTTTTCGTCGGTCACGTCGGTAATATAGGCCTGGGCCAACGAGATGTTGCCACCGAACAAGCCATCGATGATCCGGCTGAGAAAGAGCATCCACAGCGCGCTGGCACTGCCGAGCAGCACAAATCCGACCACCGTACCGATCAAACTGACCAAGAGCAGCGGCTTGCGCCCGTAGCGATCGGATAGCCGGCCCATCGTTGGCGCGCCGACCATCTGCGTGACCGCGTTGGCGGCGAGAAGCAGGCCAACAACCGTCTCAGAGGCCTCAAAGCTTTGGGCGTAAAAAGGCAGTAGCGGTAAAATCAGGCTAAAACCCAAGACGTCGATAAAGACAAAGGCAAAAATGAGGAACAAGCTTTTCTTCATCGCGTCGTATCCTGAGACGATGCTGCCGTGTCGATCAAGGTCTGCCGTCGCTTGCGATATTCGAGGATCGGATGGTCGCCCTGGATCAGTTTTTCACCGCTGCGCAGGGACGATGCCTTGGGCTGCTGGGTGTTGACCACCCACCGGTCCTGGTGTGCGACCTTGAGGTTAAAGGGCATGGCCAGTTGGGCGATCCATTTACCGAGGATAGGCACGGTCATAAAGCGCTGGTAAAATCTCAGGTAGAGCAGCGTGTGCTCTTGGTCGACCGGTACAAACGCCCCCAGTACGCGCACGTCTTTCGAGATATAGTTTTCCCACAGGTTGGGGAAGAGAAATTCCAGTTTGAATTCGCGGTCGGTAGGCGGCACGGGAACCTGATCTGGCTTGCGCGGCGTGCTGCCGTCATCAACCTTGTTGTAGGCATAGACGTGGAACTTGTTGGGGTGAATCCACTCAAAGCCTGGCCCCTCGATCAGGGTGCGGCAGCCTCGACCGATGGTATTGTAATGCACAAAAGGCAGGTGTACGGTATCCAGTTGGTTTTCGATCACCCGAGAATAGTGTGTATCCCACGGATCGATGGCCTGGCCATACACCATGCCCTCCAGGTCGTCGAAAAACTCGGGTGGTTCCAGGCCGGCAGGTGGATTATCACCCCACCAGATCCAAGTAAAGCCATGTGCTTCGTGGGTCGGATAGCTGTGCACCTTGAACCGTTCGGGCACGGGAGCGTTCTGGCCGTTGGCCGGGATTTTTTGCACCTGTCCGGCAGTGTCGTACTCGAAACCGTGAAAAGGACATTGCAGCCGTCCATTGCTGACCACGCGTCCTTTGCACAGTTGTACGCCTCGATGCACGCAGCGATCGCGCAGGCAGCTCAGTTCCCCTTGGTTGTCTCGCCAAAAGACGAGCTTTTCGCCCATACGCGTCACGCCAACCGGCTTTTGTTTGACCTGGTTGGAATCCAGCACGACGTACCATTGATTAGGAATCATCTCGATTGCGCCTCGCTCTCTATTTTTGGTGGAATGGTGGGATGCCGTCGAAAAGACCTTTGTACAAAGGCATTTGTGCCCAGTTGTTGGTTGTTGTCATGTGTGTCTTATTCGGATTGTTCAAGGTTTACCCAGATATGCCCATCCTCGACCTTGGTTTGGAACACGGTCAGCGCCTTTTCGCGTGACAGCGCGCCAAGCATGCGCCCCACCGCAGGAGGCCAAGGACTCCATTCCTTTACATCCCCGGTCTCAAGATCGAAGGCGCTGTGATGCCAGGGACAGGTGATCGTGTGGTCGTGTACCTTGGCTCCTTTGAGCGGCAGCCGCATATGCGGGCAGGCGTTGGCGATGGCATAGATCTGATCGCCGTGACGAAAAAGCAGCACACTATGCCCTTCCAGTTTGACGACCTGGCGCTCGCCTGTAGCCAGGTCGTGTGAATCAAGTGCTTTAACCCATTTCATCGATTCTCCTCTCTCAATTGCGATTGCTGCCTTTTTTGTTCTATACCGGGGCCAATGTGCCGACCCAAATCTGCCACGCCAATGCCGTCTTGGCGACGAGGCTGAGCACAATGTACACGCGCTCGCCAAACAAATAGTCCTTCCATGGCCCGACCTTTTTATATTGCAGCACCATATTTACCGCAAAGATGTTAAAGAAGACAAAGATGGTCGGAATGATGGCGTAGACAAACCCTGGCGGCTCAGCGCCAGAGGAAGAGATGGCCCCTAAAAAGTACAGGACAATCACCATCCAGGGAATGATCCCGGCGACACAGCCATAGACAAAGGATGTCCAATCCGTTCTTTCGGTGGTCTGATTGTGCAGTTCCATCATGATCCCAAAGAGGTTCATCATCGCGTTCAGCCCGAAAAGCAGGATCAGGCTTCCCAGGTCCCACAGGCCGATGAGCATCCCGATCAGCACGATCATCCACGACGAACTTAGGGCGTACTCGTAAAAGCGCACCGGGTTCATCCCCCGCTTTAGATTCTTGACGTAGCGCTTGTAGCCGAATGTGGACAATATGCCGTGCGCGATGGCCGAGAGCAACAAAAAGACGGCTACAGCCGGACCGAATAGGAGCTCATACACGAGCTTGGGGTCTGGGGTCAGCGAAAAGGTGTCCAGGTCAAAGCGAAGATAGTTGGTGTACACGGGATAGGTTGTATCATTGCTGAGGACAATCATCAAGATGCCCTGTACAAGATGCAACACACCCATAATAGCGTTGAAGCGGCGTAGTCCTCTAAACTTTTTTTCTGTGGCCAGTGCCAAATCAGTTTCTGTCGTCATTGAACTGCTCTCCTTTAGATTGAGTATATCGTTTTTCATTCTATTAACGTGCCCAAGTCAGTCGATTCGTCGACCAGTTTGGTCTTGACGTCGTCGGCCAACACACCAGCCTTGACCAGCGCTTGCATCGGTTTGCGCTCATGATCCGGTCTGTTGACCGCAAGGACACCTGTGATTTTGCCCCGGTCAAAGTAGTAATAGGCAAAACTGCCGCTTTCGAGCGTGCCTCGCAAGATCGTACGATCCCAGTTGGTCAGACCGCCCCACGCCTCAAAACTTAGATCGAATAGATCGGAGAAAAAGTAGGGCAGCGTGCGATAGGGCTTGCTCTCACCGGCCATGTTACGCCCGGCCCGGAACCCCTGATGCCAGGCGACGTCCCAGTGTTCGACCCGCAGGCGCCTGCCAAAGGTCGGATCGGGCCAGGCAGCAATGTCGCCCGCTGCATAGATATCGGGATCGCTTGTCTGTAACAGCTCATTGACGATTACGGCATCGCTTTCGTCCATATTCAGACCCGCAGCACGAGCCATATCGGTATTGAGCCGGATGCCAACCCCCATCACCACCAGATCGACCGGCGGCATTTCGCCATTGTCGAGTAGAACTCGCTCAACTCGCTTATCTCTCTCAAAGCGCACCGGCTTGGTGCCGTTCAGGATGTGCACCCCGTGCGCGCCATATTTGAGGTGCAAATGGTGGCTCAATGCCTCCGGAACCACCCGCTCGAGCAGCCGCGATTCGGGAAAAACCATCGTCACCTGCGCGCCGAGCTGCGCCAGTGAAGCTGCTACCTCGGAGC
>JAFGJF010000167.1 GCA_016929205.1 Anaerolineae bacterium | reverse complement strand
CGGCGTTGGTCGCCCCCGTCGCCTTCCGCGGCCAGGTGATCGGCGCGCTGGGCGTGCACGACGAGGATGGCGGCCGGCAGTGGACGGAGCAAGAGGTAGCCCTGGTGCAGGCGGTGGTCGACCGCATGGGGCAGGCCGCCGAGAACCTGCGCCTGCTGGACGACGCGCAGCGTCGTGAGGCCCGCGAGCGCCTGACGCGCCAGGTCGCGGACGAGATCCGGAGCGCGCTGACGGTCGACGACGCGGTGCAGCGCACGGTCAAACAATTGGGCGATCTGCTCGGGGCAGAGATGGTGGCGCGCATCGGCACGGAGCAGCAGTTGCTTTCCGTTCCGCCAAAGGAAGGTGATGGGTATGATCGGTAGGATGGTCTGCATCGTGCGGGAGAGGTGTGTGGAATGAAAGCTCAAGCTATCCCTGTGGCTATTATGTCCGGCATCATCATTTACGCCGGCATCTACCACGTGCTGGTCTATTTGCGGCGCAGGCAAGAGCGGGTGAATCTCTATTTTTCATTACTTTGCTTCGCTGTAGGATTATATGCTTTTTTTGCTGCTGGTTTGTATAACGTGTCGTCGGTGGCTGAAGGTATTCCCTGGCTGAGAGCACAAGGTATTACTCCTAGCTTGATCGTGATGGGTTTGTTGTGGTTTGTGGATGCCTATACCGGCCAAATGTCAAAAAAGGTGCGCAACATCCTTTCGGTGTATCTGGTTTTGGCTACCTTGTTCGCTATGATAGATCGTAGTGACCTGACGCTACAAATCTCGGCCCCTTCTATCAAAGAGATTGCGCTTCCGTTTGGTGTGCAGGTCACCTATTATGAAGTGTCGATTGGCCCATTTACCAATTTTAACTATATTGCGTCTATCTTGATCTTTGCCTACGTTCTCGGGGTTGGCGTGCAGTTCTATCGGCGCGGACACCGTCAAGAAGCAACGCCGTTGTTGATAGCATTGGGGCTCTTTTTTCTCAGTGCATTCAACGATGTCGCGGTGAGCTCGCGGGTGTACCCGTTTATCTATACGATTGAATACAGCTACAGTGCTGTGGTGTTGATGATGGCCTATTCGCTTTCGGGTACGTTGACAAACGCGTTGACTACAATCGAGCAGCGCGGGCAGGCGTTGTCTGAAACCAGCCGCCAGGCCGAGCGAGCCGCGCAAGCGGAACGTGAAGCTAGAGAGCGAGAAACAAGCTCGGCCACTCACCTGCGTGAGACAGTGCGATCGTACACCCGTTACCTGGAGCGTGTTGCTGTTGGTGATTATGCGGCGCGGTTGGACGTTGGCGAGCTGTATCCCGAGATCGAGGGCGACACGGACCTGCACGCCATGGGAGAATATCTCAATTCAACGGTCGATACCCTGGTCGCGGCGGTGGGCCAGATGCAAGAGGTGCAGCGTCGTTACACGGCCGGGGCCTGGCAGCAGGTTGTGGACAGTGGAGCCGTGGAACGCGGGGTGCGTTACGATGGGCAGGCTCTCGAACCGGCGGCTGACGCCTGGCTGCCGCAGATGGCCGAGGCCATCGCCAACGGAAACACCGTGGTCGGGCAAGATGGGCTGGCCGTACCGATCGTCGTCAACCGCCAGGTGATCGGAGCGATCGGCGGGCGGCGACCCGACGGCAGACCGTGGAGCCAGGAAGATCTGGATCTGATTTCCGACGCCACGGGCCAGCTCGCCCAGACGATCGAGAGCCTGCGCCTGCTCGACGAGACCCAGCGCAATGCTGCCCGCGAGCGGACGGTTGGCGAGATAACCGGACGTATGCGCGAATCGCTCGATGTCGATACCGTTCTGCAAACCGCAGCACGTGAGATCGAGCAGTCCTTGGGATTGTACGACGTGACGATCCGCCTATCACCATCGCCCGAGGATGCGACCGGTTAAGACCTGTTTGTCGGGATCAGAATGAGGTTATCAAGATGTCTTCAAGAATGCAAAATCAGTTTTCAACAGAGGAAACGGCGGGCGAACGAGAACGACAGTCCACCGTCCAGATGCTCAGGGCTATCGCCATCGTTACCGTGGTGGCGACGGTGGCGGTCTTGATTTCAGAAGGCATCGTCGGCGGGCGCGCTTATATTGTGGCCACGCTGGTGCCCGTCGGGTTGTTTATCCTCGCCAGCCTGTTTCTACTCGGGCGTGGCGTGCTATGGCCGTCCCGATTTCTGATTCCGATCGTCATCCTGGGTGTGTTGACGTACCTGATCTCGGAAGGTGGTGGTACGCACGACGTGGCCATGATCGCCTACGCCGTGGTGCTGATTTTGGCCAGCCTGACTCTCGGCAGGCGCGCGCCGTTGATTTTCAGCGTCCTGGTGATCGGGGCTGCGGTTGTCATCGGCATTCTGGAAATGAACGGCACGATCGTCAACCAGGGCAGTTTTATGACCGAATGGGAAGAGATCATTCTTTTTTCGATCTTTATCCTGGTCATCGCCGGTTTGCAGTGGTTGTTGATCGGGCGGATGAACGAAAGCCTGGACCGGGCGCGGCGGAACGAGCAGGCACAGATTCAGGCCAACCGGGAGCTGCGCGAGCTGCAGGTCGCCCTGGAGAATCGGGTCGAGCAGCGCACGCGCGAGCTGGCCCAGCGCAGCAGGTATCTCGAAGCTACGGCCCAGGTGGCGCGCGAGGCGGCGTCGACGCTCGAGGTGGGACAATTGCTTTCACGCGTGGCCAACCTGGTCGGCGAGCAGTTTGGTTTTTACCACACCGGCATCTTTATGCTCGACGGTTCGGGCGAGTGGGTCGAGCTCCAGGCAGCGTCGAGCGAAGGCGGGCGGCGTATGTTGGCCAGGAGACACCGCCTACGGGTGGCGGACCAGGGTATGGTCGGGTATGTCGCCAACCGAGGGCAGGCGCGCATTGCCCTCGACACGGGTACTGATGCAGTGTTTATGCAGAATCCGGATTTGCCGGAGACGCGTTCCGAGATGGCGCTGCCGCTGCGCGCGCGGGGGCAGATTATCGGCGTGCTTGACGTGCAGAGCGCAGAAGCGGAGGCGTTTACCGAGCAGGACCTGGCGACGCTGCAGACGTTGGCCGACCAGATCGCGCTGGCGATCAGCAACGCCCAGCTTTTCCAGCAAGCACAGGCCAGCATCGAGTCCGAGCGCCGTGCCTATGGTGAGTTGAGCCGGGAGGCGTGGCAGCAGTTGGCGCAGGGCCGCACCGGCCTGGCCTATCGCAGCCACCAGGGTGTCGTTCGCGCGGCCGGAGAAGAGCCGGAACCGGTGCCGGATGCCGTCGATCTGCCCACACTCGACATCCCGATCCGCGTCCGTGGGCAGGTGATCGGCACGATCCAGGCCCGCAAACCGGATCCCGGCGGCGAATGGGCGGCCGACGAGTCCGAAACGATTGAGACGCTGGCCGAGCAGTTGAGCACCGCTTTGGAAGGGGCTCGTCTCTACCAGGATACGCAGCAGCGTGCGGCGCGCGAACAGGTTATCGGCGAGGTAACGGGGCGTATCCGCGAGTCGCTGGATATGGACACGATTTTGCAGACCGCCATCCGCGAGATTGGAGAGGCGCTGAATATCGCCGAGGTCGAAGTCCAGATGGGGCGATCGACAAGGGACGGTGAACAGTGAGGCAGCGGAGAGCGGTATGGTGAGTCAGTTCCAAATCGAGAAAGCCATTGGAGAGAAACTGGATTCACAAGAATCCTTGTCGGTATCAAGTTGGAGAGTTCGCCATGAGCGAAGAATTTAAACGCCAAACTGAAGCACCCACTCGGGAAGAAACCCTGGCCCGCCGCGCTTTATGGGCGGCCATCATCACAGCCGGTACCGGCCTGACATTTGTGGGGGCGATCCTGTATCTGATATTTCAAACACCGGCCTGGCAGCTGTTTGCCCTGTTGGTTCTCTCTTGTGTGGTGTTACTGGTTGGTTTTGTCAGTATCTGGCAAATCCGGCGCGGACAAGTGGCTTTGGGTATATGGCTGCTTTTCGGGTATGTGGTGCCCCCAATGGTCGCCGCACTTTTGGTTCGTGCGGCTGGGATTCCTGCTGCGGTTTTTATCATTCTGCTCGTCTCATTGATTGTTGCCTGGGTTGTACCCGCCGGTTCGCGGCGTTGGCCGGTTGTGTTCAGCGTGGCTGCCGCTGTGATGGCCCTGGCGCTAGAGTGGTTGAACCCGGCTTTCAGATTGGATGTGCCACAGCTTGTGTCCTTTACTCCCATCGCCACCGGTGTTATGGTTGCGGCATTTGTCGTCGTGATGATATACCAGGTCTGGGCTGGCAGTGGGATGCGCGTCAAGCTGACTGTTCCTTCTGCCATTACGGTTTTTATTATCCTGGGTGTATTTTCTTATATTCTTGTGCTATCAATCCAAACTGTGCTGACCAACCAGGTCGGTGAATTACTTTTGTCGCACGCACAAGATCATACAAATCAGATCACCGGCTTTTTCCGGGAAAAAGTGATGCAGCTTCAAGTGCTGTCTCTAGCGGAATCGCTAAGAGAGTCCGTCACTGAGCGTAACGCCGCTTATTCGGGCAGCCAGGCTGAGATCCAGGCTGAAATCCAGGCACTCGATAAAGCCTGGGTGGCTGCCGGGGATAACGATCCGTTCATTCTCGGCATTATTTCAGATGATCCGGCCGTCAACTCGGTCACGCACAGTCTTTTGGATTTTTTGAAAATGCTTCCCGAACACACCGAGGTGTTCATCACCGATCGGTATGGCGCAACGGTTGCTGCTTCGGATCGGCTTTCCGACTATGATCAGGCCGACGAAGGCTGGTGGCAGGCGACCTGGAACGAGGGTCAAGGCGCGATCTATATCTCCGAGCCAGAATATGACGAGAGCGCTGGCACGACCGCTTTGCTTGTCGGTGTCCCCATAACCAGCTACAGCGGTGAGGTGATTGGTGTGCTGCGCTCCACGTTGATCGTGGATGCGCTGAAAACTCTGATTGCCAGGGATACCCTTGGTGAGAGCGGACACGCCGTTTTGTTCGATTCCGCAGCAGATGTGATCTTTGACCCGCGCGCAGAGACGATCAACTCGGCCGGACTGCCCCCGGCCCTACGCCAGGAGATCGTTGATCAAGAAGCCCATTTTACCGTCACTCAAGATCAACACGGCACCGGGATTCTTGTTGGCCATGCCCCCGTGTATTCAGATTTAAAAGAGACAGCGTACTCGGAATCAGAGCAAGCGATTCTTGCTGCCGTCAATCAATTGGGTTGGGCCGTTGCCTTCCGGCAAAATGCCGACGAAGCACTGGTCGCCGTGAATGTTCAGTCACAAACCATGATCTTGATGGGGGTGGTGGCTAACGCCGTGGTGATTACCATTCTGGTTATTCTGGCACAGCTATTGGTCGCCCCTCTTTTACGGCTCACCGCCGTTGCTCAAAAAGTCGCCGGGGGCGACCTGACGGCACGAGCACAAGTCGAAACGAGGGATGAGGTTGGTTCATTGGCAACCGTCCTGAATAATATGACCGCCGAACTGCAAGAAACCCTGGGCGGCCTGGAGCAACAGGTCCAGGCCCGTACCCGCGACCTGGAGCAGCGCTCCGCTTACCTGGCGGCTTCGGCCGAGGTGGGCCGGGCGGCGGGATCCATTTTGGATCGGGACGAGCTGCTGCGGCGCGTGGCGGATCTGATCAGAGGACGGTTTGGCCTCTATTATGTCGGTTTGTTCCTGGTAGAAGCGGATGCAGAACATCCGGGGGCAAAGAGATGGGCCGTGCTGCGGGCCGGCACCGGCGAGGCCGGGCAAAAGATGATGGCGCGCGGACACAGGCTGCCGGTCGGGGCCGACAGTGAATCGATGATCGGGCGCTGTGTGGCGACCGGTCAAGCCGACATCTTGGGCGCGGGAGAGGGTGCCGCCGACGCTACCAAGGCCGCTGACGCTGCCGAGGCGGCGCGATTCGCCAACCCCGACCTGCCGGAAACGCGTTCTGAGGCGGCGCTGCCGTTGCGTTCGCGGGGAAAGGTCATCGGCGCGCTGACGGTACAGAGTGTCGAGCGGGTAGCTTTTGACGAGGATACAATTGTGGTGTTGCAGACGATGGCCGACCAGGTGGCGGTGGCTCTGGACAACGCAGCGCTGTTCGCCGAAGCGCAGGAGGCCCTGGCGGCGGCGCGCCGCGCCTATGGTGAATTGAGCCGCGAGGCTTGGGCCGACTTGCTGCGCGCCCGGACCCAATGGGGCTTTCGCTACGCTCAACAGTCAGTCGCGCTGGCTGAGAGAATCGAGCACCCAGAAATGCTAGAGGCCGAACGGACCGGGCAAAGCGTCCAGGGGAACAGCCGGGAAGGGACTATCCTGGTCGTACCGATCAAGGAATCCGATCACGTAGTGGGGACGCTGCATTTTCACAAAGGCGAGAGCGGTGAGGCGTGGACGCCTGAGCAGATTGCCCTGCTGGAGACATTGACCGGGCAATTGAGCATCGCCCTGGAAAGCGCGCGGCTGTACCAGGATACACAGCAGCGCGCGGCCCGCGAGCAGATGGTCAGCCAGGTATCTGGGCGCATTCGCGAGACGTTGGATCTAGAGATGGTGCTCAAGACGGCGGCCGAGCAGGTCCGCCAGGCGCTGGATGCAGGCCGGGTTGTGGTCCGTCTGGCAGGATCGGAGCAGGATGGCCGGCCGGCCGGGGATGATGCGGCGGCAGGTGGCGCGAGCGATCAGCGCTTGTCGAAGGGGATGGTACAATGAGTATTCGAATACGGCTGATTCTGATTCTTGTCCTGCTGGCTGTTGCGCCCAGTTTGATCGCGCTGTGGGGGGTGACGACGCAGATGCAGGATCTCGTCGTGCAGAGCGGCGAGGCGACGATGGAGGAAATTGCCAGAACCAGCATCCGTGAAAAGGCGCGTTCGACGGCGCTGTTGATTGCCGGGCACCTGGCCTATCATCCCGAAATCGATCTCGGCGATTTGACGGCTCTGGAAGCCGATCGAGAACTGACCCTGCTATCCGTCCAACCGGTCGGACAGACCGGCTATACCGCCGTCTTTGATGCCAATGCGATCACCCATTTCCATGCCAACCCCGGCATGGTGGGCATGGACATGTCGACCCTGGCCGATTCGCTGCCCGAGTTCTGGGCCATCTTTGAGGCCTCGCTGGACGGTTCACCGGCCGAAGGCTATTACAATTGGGAAGATGCCGATGGGACGATCCGGCGCAAGTTTATGGCCGTGCTGCCGGTGGAGGGCACGCCGCTGCGAGTCGCCGCCACGACCTACGTCGACGAATTTACACAGCCGGCGCAGGGGATGATGGACGAGTTCGGGCAGATATTCGGTCGCGTCAGGCGCAATTTCTTATTTGTCTCGGCGATCATGGCCGTCGTTGCCCTGGGCGTGGTCTTTTTGGTCGCAATGTGGTTTACCGCCCCGATCCAAAGAATGGCGCTGTCGGCGACGCGGGTGATGGAGGGCGATTGGGAAGCCATTCAACCTTCAAACCGCCAGGATGAATTGGGGGTCTTGGACCGCGCGCTGTACGGCATGACGCACCGTGCCCGTGAATTGGTTGCGGGTTTGGAAGAACAGGTGGCGGAACGGACGGCGCACTTGACGCGCCAGATCCGCTACCAGGAGGCGATGGCCGTCGTCGCCCGCAGCGCAGCCTCGGTGCTCGACATCGAGGACCTGTTGTCGAGCGTGGTCGACCTGGTGAGCAAGCAGTTTGATGTGTACCATACTGGGCTCTTTACGATCGACGCCAGCGGACAGTGGGCCGAGTTGCAGGCCGCGTCCAGCGAGGGTGGGCGGCGTATGTTGGCCCGAAACCACCGGCTGCGGGTCGGAACCGGCGGCGAGGGGCAAGGGATTGTGGGTATCGTCGCCGCCTCGGGGGAGCATCGCCTGGCCTTGGACGTGGGCGTGGACGCGGCGCATTTTGACAACCCGGATCTGAGCGAGACGCGTTCCGAGCTGGCGCTGCCCTTGCGCGCGCGCGGGGAAATGATCGGCGTCCTCGACGTGCAGAGTAAACAAGCCGAAGCGTTCACCGAGAGTGATGTGCGCGTGCTGCAGGCCCTGTCCGACCAGGTTGCTTTGGCGATCAGCAACGCCCGCTTGTTCCGGCAGGCTGGGGAAGGGTTGAGCGCCGCACAGCGTGCCTATGGCCAGTTGGGCCGTGACGCGTGGCGGCGGTTGATCGACGTCGAATCCGGCCTGGGATTTATCAGCGACGAGCAGGGAACGTCTCCTGCCGGCGATCTGTGGGAGCCGCAGATGCAAGTTGCGGTACAAACGGCACAGGCTGCTCGAACTCAGGATGGAGCCGTGACCGTGCCGATCCAGCTGCATGGCCAGGTGATTGGGCTGATCGACGTGCGTCCTCGTGGCGAGCAAGGGGCGTGGACGCCGGAACAGGTTGACCTGATCGAGACGCTGACCGAGCAGCTTGGTGTGGCCCTGGAAAGCGCGCGGCTGTACCAGGATACGCGGCAGCGTGCGGCGCGCGAGCAATTGATCGGCCAGGTGACTGCCCGCGTGCGCGAGTCGTTGGATATGAATGCCATCTTGCAGACCGCGGCGCGCGAGATGGGGCTGGCCCTCGACGCGGATGTTGTCGAGGTGCGGCTGGGAATGGGAGAGAGCAATCAAAGGGCTGGTGGTGTCCGGCCGGAGGAGGTGCGCCCATGAACCTGGATCTCGTGCTTCGAATTGTGAGTTTGGTCTTGTCCCTGATCGGGTTCATCCTGACTTTATACGTGTTGGCACTCAACTTTCGAAGCCCGGCCAACCGCCATTTGGGCATGTTGTTCCTGATCTTTGCCCTGAATAACCTGTTCATCGGTCTGATTCTGGCCCCGTCTGTGACGACGGTTGAAGACGCCAGGTCGCTGACCTACGGG
>JAFGJF010000166.1 GCA_016929205.1 Anaerolineae bacterium | reverse complement strand
GGGTTGCACCGGGCCCCTTGGCGCGAGATGTCTGACTCGAAATAATTTATCTTAGCACAAATCTCAAGTACGTCAAGATGGGAAAAAAGGCCCCCGGTGAACCAACCCGGGGGCCATCTAAAGGAGGAAAAGTGAGCATTGTTACGATGATGAGCCGATCATACATAACTGCTCTATAAGTACAGAAACCGATTAATCAGTTTCTGACTTGGACGATCTAGAGCGCTAACGTTTTCGATCTCGTAGCGCGCCTGGTTGACATCGATGAGCAACCAGTGACCGGGCGCGATTTCTCGCGCTTCGCGAATCACGTTGTTGCGCATGACAAATTCTTTGTGTCCTTTGTCGGTATCAACTGTCCAATACAGGAAGCCAAATTCGTCTTTGACCTCATATACTTTGTGGATCCTGGGCACAAAATAGTGCAAACCCAGCTCATTGCTAACGGCCTGGCGGTCAGCATCAGCGAGCTGCGTCCAATCGCGAATGATGCCGATTTCCTGAGGCCCATCCTCGTCGGCTGTATCACGTACCGATAGATAGAATTTATCTTGTGACACCGGAAAGCAGGAGCGCAAAACCACACGCGGAAAGTGCTGCTGAACAGCATCCTGGTCGCCGCTCAAGGTCAGGCTTAGCGTGTCGTCACGACGTTCAAAACGTATCTGCTCTGGTTCCAGGTAAATTACCTCGAACGATTTGGGCGTGGGTTTTGCAACCGGATTGTGGGTATCTTGAGCAGTTGGCATTTCTAGCATGCTTGCCATCATTTGTCCCTTCTTATAGACCGACCGCGCCGTCAAGACGGGCCAACTGAGTCTGCATTTGCAGCAGGTTATAAAACATACCTTTGTTGTCGATCAGTTTTTGTGGCGGTCCCTGTTCTTCTAGCTTGCCATGGTTAAGCACCAGGATGCGATCGGCATTGTACAACGTCGAGAGACGGTGGGCGATGGCAATGGTTGTACGGCCCTTGACCAGTTCATTCATTGCTTCCTGGATCTGTCGTTCGGTCTTGGTGTCAACCGACGACGTGGCCTCGTCAAGGATCAGTATCTTGGGATCATGCAGGATGGCGCGTGCGATCGAGATACGCTGCCGCTCGCCGCCGGACAGTCCGGCACCCCCTTCTCCGACAATGGTGTCGTAGGCTTCGGGCAATTGCGTGATAAAATCGTGCGCATTGGCGGCTTTGGCTGCGCGGATGATCTCGTCCAGGTTGGCGCCAGGTTTGCCGTAAGCGATGTTTTCGGTCAGTGTGCCTCGAAAAAGGAATGGTGTCTGCAAAACCATCCCAATTTGCTTGCGGATTTCTTCTATGGACAGATCGCGAAGGTCTATGCCGTCAATCGTGACACTGCCCTGCGTGACGTCGTAAAAGCGGCAGAGTAGATTGACCAACGTCGTTTTGCCTGCACCACTGTGCCCTACCACACCGATCATCTCACCTGGTTCGATGACAAAGTTCATGTCCTGGATCACCGGATAGTATGGGTCATAACCAAAGGTAACATTTTTGAACTCGATTTTGCCTTCCAGCACAGGCTTGTGAATGGGCTGAGCAGCTTGTTTTTGCGGCTTTTCGTCGAGCATTTCAAATGTGCGCTGTGAGATAGTCAGAAAACGGTTCATGGCCTGACTGATCTGGGTCAGGTTTGAGAGCGGCCCGTAAAACATACCCAGGTAGCTTAAAAATGCCATCAGTGTACCCAATGTGATTTTGTCAGCAAGTACGGCTTGGCCACCTGCATACCAAATGATCAATCCTCCCGCACCAAAGGCAAAAGAGATCAAGGGAAAGAATTTGCTCCATGCCAGGTCAACCTGTAAGCGCGTTTCGTATAGGCGTTGGTTGCGGTTATGATAACGCGCTTCTTCTTGGTCTTCCTGTGCAAATGCTTTGACCACGCGCACGCCGGAAAGAAAGGTGTTGAGCATAGCGTTCAAACGCCAGCGCGCGATCCAGAAACGCTTAAAGTGAGGGCGCATGTATTTATAGTAAAAGAATGCCGCAGCCATCACGAATGGCGTTGGAATCAACACATATAGGCCCAGCGAAGGCGACATGGTAAAGAGTACAATGCCAATGCCTATAACGAGCATAATGTGCAATGCAAAGTTGCTCAACTGGGAGAACAGCCCCTGCAGTTCTCCTGTATCCTGGTTGATCCGCGTCATCAGCCGGCCGGTTTGATTTTTGTCAAAATAGTCGACGGGCAGCGTTTTTAGGTGAGCAAACAGTTTTTCGCGGATATCAGATGTGAACTTGGTACTGACATTGATCGTGATCCAGTTTTTTGCAATGGTCAAGGCTACGCGGATGATCTGTAGTCCCAGCAGACCACCAACGAGCCAAAGCAGCAGGTGCTCATTTGCGTTGGCCCGCAAAACGTCATCGATCAGGACACGGGTCAGGTAAGGCGGCAACAAGTCCACCGCTACTCCAGCGATCAATAACAGGATGATCATTCCTATCTTGCCCCAATACGGACGTGCCAAGTTCATCAAACGTTTGAAAATCTTGTCCTTTTGGATGCAGTTAGGACAAACTCGTGATGATGCGTCGAGTAACAGCCGCTCGCATACCACACATTTGTGGCTGTCAGCGTCAGGGTTGGGGATCGATACATCCGGTCCATGTTGGGCACGTTCACGTAAATAGTGAGCAATACGGCCAAAGCGATCGGTCAATTCGTTTGAATAGTGCAACAACACTTGTGGCTGGTCGCCAACGGTGACCTGCATCAATCCATTGCCTACGCAACGTTCTACGTTGGCATCTTGAACGTCGTTCAACGAAAGCTTGTGACGCAGATTGGCGCTTCCATTATGCCGTTCAATGATCCACAGGTCTTGTGAATCAATCAGTAGCCACTGTTCGCCAAACTGCCCATCAGGAGCGAGATCAGACTGTGCGGCGACTTGGAGGTTTAAGGACCTGCCACCTTGAGTCTGGAGGGTGTGCACGACTGAGGTGGGCAACTGAGCGGATAGGATTAGCGGATCGGGAATATCTTTTTGCTCTTTCATCTTTTGGCCTCTGTTCTAATGACTGGGTGGTCATACGAATGAGGCGCCCCAAAAACACAATGGCGTTGACCGCGACAAATGATCTCACGGCAACGTACCCGTGGCGATTTGCCTCAGCAACGCCAAAAACAAAAAAAGGGCACCTTGCAGATAAACAGGTGACCTTCTCCCACGCCTACGAGGTTAGCTGACGGACTCGGACCGAAGAAGTTTCGCCCTACTGCTTGCAACAAGTTCAAGCAGACTCGCCCCAAATGCGGGTCCCCCGCTATAGCTATAATCTATGGGCTTCTATGCTCAATCCATTATGGCTACATTAGGCGTTCAATCTATCTTGTTGTTTGTTACCATAAAAGGCATTTTACCATAAATTGCGCGGTTCGTCAAGCAATCTGATCATTTAAAGGCAAAATTCACAGAATGTTTACGTTTGTTTATACGTGGCTCAGGTCAATTTGTGCTCGGCGTGAATTGTGCGCTTGACGTCTGTTTTACCACGCAGAATCATTGAATTGGATGTAGCATAGTGACCGTGGTACTGAATACCTTGGAGTAGTGGGCCGTCAGTGATGCCAGTGGCTGCAAAAAAGAGGTCATCTCCCGCTACAAGATCGCCACATGTCATAATTCGTTTGGCGTCGAGCCCAGCAGATCTGATTTCCGATTGTTCTTTTTCGCTTTGGGGTGCAAGCCGGCTCACCATAGCTCCCCCCATCGCCTTGACGACGCAAGCTGAGATCAATCCCTCTCGGACGCCTCCGGTACCGATCACAATGTCGACTCTGCTGTCGCGGGATGCAGCCAATACCGCGCCTGTGATATCGCCATCACTGCGCAACATAATGTGTGCACCAGTCGTGCGAATTTCTTCAACCAAATCAGCATGGCGAGGACGATCCAGCATAAACACTGTTAGATTACCGACTTGTTTTTCTTTTGCGCGTGCGACCAAGGCTAGCGTCCAGGCGGCTGGCGCATCCAGGCATTCTGGTACCAGGGCATCGGCAATCTCCGCATTCACAATCAGTTTTTCCATATACGCAGCCGGGCCGGGATCCCAAAATGAACCGCTGATGGCAGCCGCTATGACAGAAATTGCACCCGGAAAACCAAAAGCAACCAGGTTTCGGCCGTCGATAGGATCCAATACCAGGTCGGCTGGACTGCCGCTATCGAACGGGATGTTGTTCTGCAAAGAGATGTAGGTTCTTGGGCTTTGGTATCTATCGGTGAGCACCGGTTGGCCGACTGTCATCTTGTTCAAGGCATCACACATTGCCTTGGCGGTAGCCTGTTCGGCTTGCTGGGGTCGGCCTAATCCCATCCAGCGTATCGCAGTCAGTGCCGCGGCCTCGGTAGCGCGAACCAGATCGAGACCCAAATTGCGCGACAGATTCGTACTCATGATTTTTCCTTTTTATTCTCGAACTGCTTCAAGTAACTTGCACTGTCTCCAAGCGATCATTCCTCCTTGGAGTGCTTGTACGTTATCATAGCCTTGTTCCAGCAGCCAAGCCGCCGCTTTCATACTTCGTCGCCCGCCCTGACAGACCATGACGACCGGACGCTCGTGGGATACTTGGTCTATATGGTTGCTCAAAGCTGCAAGTGGGATGTGCTCTGCCAGCGGAATGTGACCTTGTTGGAACTCACGCGGTTCGCGCACGTCAATGACTTGCCAAGGGGAAGGCTTGGTGCGTAGTTCTTCCCACAGTGCTTGCGCTGAAATCAAAGGTATGCTATCGGCCGGCAGTTCGGCATCCAGGTGGACCTGGTTGGGATAATGGCGCTTTGGCAGATTTTGGCATTCCCTGAATGCGCGAACCGGGCATTCATAGATACAAATCGCCGGATCGAGCACCCGGTAAAAGAGGTAGCTGATCGTGTGATCTTGATCGAGAAAATGATCCTCGCCGAGATAAGCGTGGAACCCTGATGCCTTTATCAGTTCCAGTACAGTCTGGCGAATGCGTGAAAGGTAGACGTCGCCACCCCGTTCGCGATAAGCACGAACGATGCTTTCCAACGCGTGAATGCCACTGATATCGCAATGTTCGACAGTCTGCATCCTTAAAAGCAAAAAACGTTGATCTGGATTTTGCTGAAGATGATCTAGGATGTGTGTTTCGACATGATTGGTCGCGCCAAAATACAGATCACCTAAAATTTCGATAATGCTCAATTGGAGGCAACCTTCCTTGTCTGGTTGGTGGATCAAATGCCGAAAGGTTTCATCTGGTAATACTGTGTGTATGCGCGGCGTACTGGTCCGGATAAGGTAAGTGATTAAAGAGACCACAATGCCAGTCAGCACCGCATACTGAAGCGGCAGGGCCAACGTAGCCAAGGCGGTGATGGTCATAATGGTCCGATCTCCGTTAGTGCTGTGCCAGATGCGCGTGATCTTTTGGCAGTCGATCAGCCCATAGGCGATCAGAATCAACACGCCAGCCAGGGCTGAGAGTGGCACGTAGGCGGCGAGCGGCGCCAGGGCCAGCATTGCGATCAGGACCACAAATCCTCCGAAAACGCTGGAAAGCGACGTTTTGGCGCCTGCCTCATAGTTGATGGCCGAACGGGTGAACGAGCCAGAACAGGTATAACCGGACAAAAATGCGCAGGCAATATTGGCCAGTCCTTGTCCGATAAACTCTTGGTTGCTGTCCAGTCGCTGTCCTGTTTGGCTGGCGATGCTGCGCGCGATCGACATCGCTTCAACCAGACCGACGGCAGCAACAGCCAATGCGCCTGTAAAAAGCTTACCGGCTAGTTTCCAGTCGGAAAGTGGCAATTTGGACAATGGGGGCAGTTCACGTGGCAGCTCACCGACGACATAGACGCCCTGTGCATCAAGTCCAAACAAGGCGACGATAACGCCTGCCGTGATCATAGCGATGAGCGGCGCGGGCAACTTGCGGTTGATCTTGCGCAGCAGTGTGACCAAAGCAATCGTACCAATGCCGATGAGGGCACTGGGCCAGTGGGTCGTGGGCAAGTGAGAAACGATACTGGGTAATGTCTGCCACAGATTAGGCAGAGAGGGAATATCCAATCTAAGCAGGTGACGGATCTGACTGATAAGGATAAGCGTCCCGGCTCCAGAGGTAAATCCGACGATGACCGAGTCGGACACAAAGTTGACGAGAATGCCCAGGTGGGCTAACCCCATCACAATACGGAACACACCAACCATCAATACCATCATACCTGCGGCTGCCAGATATTCGGGACTGCCAGGGGTGGCGATGGTAAGCAAAATGGAGAGAACCAGCAACGATGTGGTATTGGTCGGTCCGGTTTGAAGCTGGTTGGAAGAGCCCCAGAATCCGCCGACGATAGACCCTACAATGGCGGTGTAAAGGCCAACCCGTGGCGGCAGCTCAGCGACAAGTGCAAAGGCGATTGCCTGAGGGAGCATAATGATGCCAATCGTTAACCCCGCAAGCAGATCTGGGCGAAGGAACTCTGGTTTATACTGGCGGACAATTTGGATCGGGCGGGTGAAAAAATCGAGTAATTCATTCAGATAGGCCAGGATGGGTGATATCCTGGTGCGAAATGTCCTGTCTGTTACCCGTGACTTTGTAGAGCCGTAGGTTGTTGATGGAGCGCTGCTCACGACGGTTCATTCTCCTCCAAGCGTATTTGAGGGATTGTATCACCAGTTTGGATTGTCGTCAAGAGGTTTTTTAGGTTTCGAGATCTGTTTTGCCTCTTCAAGGCAGTCTATGGTAAAATATCTGCCATGCGTTTACCAACTCATTTTTCAGAAAGGACAATATAATGTCAACGTTGGGACACTTTATGCAGGACCTGGCCGAAGCAATGGGCGTCACCTTTCAGATCGAGGAAGGTGTGTACAGTATGAAAATGCCTACTCTTGGCGGAAGAAGCCAGGAGGTCAATGTGACAACGCGCGACAGTGGCGTGGGCGGAGAAATGATTCTTTTTTATACGCCGGTTGGCCCGGTCAGCGACGAGATCGACTGGACAACCCTGCTCGAGTTGAACGTAGGCACTATTTACGCTCGCGTGGGCATTATCGAGGGCTATATCGTTGTCGTCTCTGGGCAGATGATGGATAGCGCCGATGTCAGCGAAGTGATCACCATGTTGAGCGAAGTTGGTTCGCTGGGAGATTTGCTTGAGGATCTCTTTTTCGATCAAGACAAATTCTAGGCTGGTTATGCGTCCCAAATCCGATAAGCGCAGTGTACTGTTATTCTATCTCTTGAAAAAACTCAACAAATGTCACCGCGAACATCAACTTTTGCAAGATGGTGACCACATCGCGCTGGCGCTGTCCGGTGGCAAAGATAGCTGTACGCTTCTTGATGCCCTACTAAGACGGCGTGGTATTGAAAAGTATCGCATCACGGCGATCCATGTTGTTCCGGCGTCGGATATGGACTGTGGCGGCGCGGATGTCCAGGCGATGTGTGCCTGGTTGAGCAGATTGAATGTTGCATATCGCATCGTTTTTGCTCAAGAGTCATTGGGAGAGCCAAAGCGAAAGAACCAGCATCCATGTTTTTATTGTGCTTGGCGGCGTCGAAAGGCATTGTTTGACATAGCTCAAGAATTGGGTTGTAACAAGCTTGCTCTGGCCCATAATGCCGACGATGTTGCGCAAACGACGTTGATGAATCTGTTCTACCAAGGCAAAGTAACAACAATGTACCCACGTGTTTCGCTTTTTGGTGGCAAGTTGGTTGTGATTCGTCCGCTGGCCTACGTGCCAGAAAAAGAGATCGTTCGCTATGTGCGCGAGTGTGACTTTCCACCGGCCCCGCCACCATGTGACGCAGGGTATACGTCCAAACGTGCGTTGATGCGCGATGTTTTGAGACTGGTTGAGAAAACCCACCCCAAGGCCAAAGTCCACCTCTGGCGAGCGGCTTATCGATTGGGGGCAGGAAAGGAAATTGGCTGATGCGCAGAGCGACATTGATTTGTTCTTCCGCTTTGTGGGAGTACGGGCACGGCGAGGCACACCCGTTACGTCCTGTACGGCTGAAAATGACCTACGAGTTGCTGCAGGCTTTTGGCGCATTTGATGGCGAACATTCGTGGGTATCAGAACCCCGTCTGGCGACGGATGACGAACTGGCCTTGTGGCATACAGACAGGTACATTGACGCGGTTAAGCGGCTGACCAAGGGCGACAAAAGTGTCAATCCATGGGCGTATCGTTTTGGGCCAGGCGATAACCCTGTTTTTGAAGAAATGTACGAAACGGAAGCGCTCAAAGTTGGCGCTTCGTTGATTGCAGCGCAAATGGTCGCAGGAAACGAGGCCGATGTAGCGTTTAGTTTCGGTGGTGGATTGCATCATGCTATGGCCGGGCACGCTTCTGGTTTTTGTGTCTTTAACGATGCCGCGGTTGCTGTTCGCTGGCTGGTAGAGCAGGGACTGCGCGTGGTATACGTCGATATTGATGCTCACCATGGCGATGGCGTCCAGGCCGCATTTTACGATACCGACCAAGTGATGACCATCTCGCTGCACGAGTCGGGCGAGTATCTGTTTCCAGGCACGGGATTCATACACGAACTGGGTCAAGGAAAGGGAAAAGGGTACAGCGTCAATATCCCGTTCTTGCCTTATACAGAAGATGATGTGTACTTGTGGGCGTTTGAAAAAATCGTGCCACCTTTGATTCAAGACTTTGGTCCTGATGTGCTGGTCACCCAGCTGGGTGCCGATTCGCACTTTCAGGATCCGCTTGCTCACTTGCAGTTGACGACGTATGGCTACGCAGCTATGTTCCAAGCCTTTCACGACCTGTCGCTTCCTTGGGTGGCGCTGGGGGGGGGCGGGTATAATGTAGGTGCAGTGGCGCGTATATGGACGATAGCGTACGGGATGATGAGTGAGCAAATCTTGTCTGACGAGATCCCAGCGTCTTTTGCTCAAAACTATAACTTGCATCACCTTCGCGATCGCGCAAAACCGCAGCACTCTAGGCGAGAGCGTGCGCTCTGTCGTGAACACGCTGAAGTTCAGATAAGCGAGCTGGAACGTTTGTTGAGCAGGTTATGAAGTCTGGATCTCGCCGAGAACCTGGCGCACTTTGTGCGTCAACGAGTGAAGGGTGAACGGTTTTTGCAGGAAAGCAATCTCGGATCGTTCGACGCCGTGGCGCACGATAGCATCATCTGTATGTCCCGATACGTACAAGACCTTCATGTTGGGACGGATAGGCATTAAGCGTTCGGCTAACTCACGACCACTCATATATGGCATGACAATATCGGTGATCAGCAGGTGGATAGGGTCAGGATGTTGTTTACAGGTGGAAATCGCTTCATGTCCATTACGCGCGTCCAGCACAGTATACCCACACTGGAGCAAAATTCGGCGTGCCAGCCTGCGCACCATATCTTCGTCTTCGACTAGCAAGATGGTTTCCGAACCCGGTGTGATCTGGTCGGCAGGCTGCTTGTTGGAGTCACCATCCGGGGCTTGAACACGCGGCAGATAGATCTGAAAAGTTGAGCCTTTCCCGGGGCGGCTCTGGACGTCAATTTGTCCATTGCTTTGCTGGACAACGATCCAGTAGACTGTGGCTAGTCCCAATCCGGTTCCTTTTTCTGCTTCCTTTGTGGTAAAAAATGGCTCAAAAAGGTGGTTTTGAATCTCTGGGGTTATTCCAATGCCTGTATCACTTACGGAGACAACGACATAGGATCCAGGTTGTAGATCTACAAACCGGTTGGTATACGCTTGCTGCAGATCGACATTTTCAGTACGGATCGTGAGCTTGCCGCCTTGAGGCATCGCATCGCGGGCATTAACGACCAGATTTAGAATGACCTGTTCAATCTGGCCCCGATCAGCCTGGATATATCCTGTTTGTGATTCCAAAATGGGTTCGAGTAGGATATCTTCGCCGATCAAACGCAGCAACATCCGTTCCACATCGGTAACGATATCATCTATTGCCAAAATCTGGGGTTCTAGTGCTTCTTTGCGGCTAAAAACGAGCAATTGTCTTGCCACCTGCGCTGCACGATACGCCGCTTTTCTAATCTCATCCAGTTCAACAAAGTCTGGATGGTCCTCCGCCACATTGCGCAGCAGCAATTCTGTATTGCCTGTGATGGCTGTCAAGAGGTTGTTGAAATCGTGCGCCACGCCACCGGCCAGCCGACCAAAGATCTCCATCTTTTGCGCCTGGCGGAATTGCTCTTCAAGCGATTTTTGTTGGGTTATATCGTGAATGACGGTTACAACGCGTGTGACTCGATCTCGATCAAAAACAGGTATTCGAAGGGATTCGGTATAGTATTCGGTGCCGTTAATGATAGCGTGTTCTTGAACACTTTCAACCTCGCCTTTACAAAAGATTTCCAAGTACGCATCACGTACCTTTTCCGGCAAAAAAGGAAAGACCTGAAACAGGTTTTCGCCGATCACGTTTACTTCCTGGCCAACACTTTCTAGCCATCGCTCAAGCGCTTTGTTCGCCAGCGTGATTCGCAAATCGACGTCGACGACGTGAATAATGTCTTGCATTGCGTCAAGCGTAGTACGGTATTGAGACTCGGAAATACGCAACGACTCCTCCGCACGCTTTCTTTCCGCGATTTCGTGTTGTGCGCGCTCATATAGCTGAGAGTTTTCTATTGCTACGGCTGCTTGATTTGCAAACGCTGTGACCGTTTTTCCCATTGCCTCATCATATGCGTTAGGTGTTATGCTGTCTACATTCAGGATTCCAACCAGCCGGTCTCGGGCGTACAACGCACATCCCATCCAAGAGCGGATGTAATCGAGCCCCGGCACTTTACGCCACCTGGCTTCAAGTCGCGTATCCGGGATGACGAGTGTCCCACTATGCAACCATGGCTCAGCAAGCGTTTCACTGCTATATCTGCGGACATAGGTTTTTGCCAGTTCAATATCGGGGAATCCACGTCCGGCTCCAAGGTATAGTTGACCCTCTTGGTCTAGCAGGTGCAGTGCAACGGTGTCATATTCAATTACCTGTGCCAAAAGATCAAAGAGTTGCTCAAATACGTCGGTCAAGCTCATCTGAGTGATCGGTAATGCACCAACCTGCTGTAGGGTTTGCGCTAGGCGCAGTTGCTTTCGCTCTGCCGCTACCAGCCGTGCATTCTCGATAGCAACTGCCGCTTGTGCCGCAAACGCCATTGCCAGATGAGCGTGTTCTTGATTGTAAAAGGCCACTTCGCGCTTGTCTAGCGCCAGCATACCGATCAAGCGCTCGCCAAAAAGCAGGGGTACACCCAGCCAGGAGTGAATTTGGGCCGGAGCGTGAGGGTGGCGGCGGAATTCAGCATAGTGCATTGATGCATCATCGAGGATAACCGACGCCCGGCGGCATACTACTTTGCTATTGGGATTGTCGCTCTTGGTGATATCAAAACGGAGTCCTATTATTTCGTTCGGGTTCGGGAAGCCGCGTCCTCCGATGATTTGCGAATGGTTTCCATCAAGTTGTTGAACTGAAGCACTGTCATAGGGCACTACCTTTTCCAATTCTTGCAGGATCAGGTCAAAAATCTGCTGTAAATCTAGCGTAGCGCTCAGCGCTTGCGTCGCTGCTCGCAAGGTTTCAGCTTCTCGCCGGCGGTATGCTTCTGCTTCTAGCAACTGCATATGGTGTTTGTCTCGTTGGTCTTCCAACTCGGCTATACGGCGTTGCAGTCGTTCTACTTGGGCATCGAGTTGCTCATTGGATTCGCTTCTCAAACTATCCTCCAGACAACGGTCTCGCATTTCTATCAGCATACCACACCCAAGAAGAGATGTCAAAAGGGGCAATGGCGGCTATGGGTTGTATGGTAATCGACCTATTTGCTGTTGACTTGGGCCTGTGTTAAAATAGGTGAATGAGTCCAGGTCACCCATTCATTTTGACAGGAACTTATTGTCTGGTTGTTCGCCTTGACCAATTTGCCCAGATCCGAGTCGGCGCGTTGGGTACATTTGATTTTCTTTGTGGGTGGTATATCTATGTCGGTAGCGCAATGGGACCCGGTGGGCTGAGAGCGCGGCTTGCACGGCACAGTCGATCAGACAAGCGGCTGCATTGGCATATTGACTATTTGCTTGCTGAGGGCACATTAGAGGCGACCTGGCAGATGGCGTCGTCCGAAAAACACGAGTGTGTCTGGGCAAAAGCAGTAATCGGGCTTCCTGGTGCCCGGATTCCCGCACTCGGCTTTGGTTCCTCTGATTGTCGGTGTCCAAGTCATCTGGTCTACTTGCCACACGCTCCTATGGATCGGTGCATTCGGGGTGCTTTGACCCGGGCTATATTCCAATCAACACAGGATGCTGGCATTGTCCTGCAAACCGGCCATTGCTTGACTGTTGAAAGGCAAGGGTAATGACTGTACAAATCGCACTTTTGCTTCTCGTCATAGGAATTGCGCTGGTCTTTTTTTCCCTCGAACGCTTACCTGCAGACGTTGTCGCTTTGGGACTTTTGTTGGTGCTCATCCTCGCTGGATTACTGCCTCCTGAACAGGCATTTGCCAGTTTTGGCAGCGACACCGTCATTTTGATCTTTGGCCTGCTTGTTCTTACTGCTTCCCTTGTCCAAACCGGTGCTGTCAGTATGGCCGGTCGCACTATTTTACGCATTACAGGTCAAAGCCCTTACCGGCTACTTGCGATTATATCAGTTGCTGCGGCCGCACTGAGTGCGGTTATGAGTAACACTGCGGCCACTGCCTTGTTTGTGCCAATCACCTTGGGGCTTGCTCGTCAAACAAACACGAATGCGTCCAAACTTTTGATGCCGTTAGCTTTTGCCTCCATTTTGGCCAGCTCGGTGACATTGGTTAGTTCTTCTACCAACCTTGTGATCAGCGGCTTGATGACATATTATGGACTAGAACCGTTGGGGATGCTCGAGTTAACCTTGGTCGGTGTACCCATCGCCATCGTCGGTTTGATCTACATGCTGTCAGTAGGTTACCGGCTGATCCCGGAGCGCGGTGAAGATAGTGAATCGCCAGAACCGTTTGGATTGAGACCATACCTGGTCGAGATTCTGGTTCTGCCCGACTCTCCATTGATCGGCAAGACGTTGCTGGAGGCTGGTTTGGGACGCGATATGGATCTAACTGTATTGCGAGTGCTTCGAGACAAAAACCATTACCTTGCACCCAAACCGGCACTGCGCTTGCGGGAAAATGACGAATTGCTGGTCAAAGGACAGCATAACGAGATTCTCAAGATCAAGGATGTGGTCGGTGTCGATATAAAAGCCGATGTTGAGCTTTCTGATCCACGGCTGCAAACGCAGGATTTGTACCTGGTTGAGGCGATTGTACTCGCTCGTTCGCCTTTGATCGGACAGACGCTTAAATCTTTATATTTCCGGCAGCGCTATGGTCTTCAGGTTCTGGGCATCAACCGTCGCGGAAAGAACATCTATCGCAAGCTCAGCCAAATCTCTTTCCAAATCGGCGATCAACTGCTTATTCAGGGCCCACGTGCAAACATTGTCGTGCGAGATCAAGACCATACCTTTCAGGTACTTGGTTCGGTGAGCGATGACCGTCCTAACTTGAAGCGCGCGCCGGTGGCAATTGCCACTTTTGTTGGGGTGCTTGTACTTGCCACGCTTAACATTCTGCCCTTGCCGGTTGCTGTCCTGTTTGGAACGCTGGTTGCTTTTGTGTCGCGCTGTATTTCGCCACAACGCGCTTACCGCGAAGTTGAATGGAAGGCGATTATTGTTATCGGCAGTATGCTGGCGATGGGCAGTGCGATGGAACATACCGGTACGGCGGCATTCCTGGCTGCCCAAATCGTTGCCATCACCGGTCACATGCATCCTCTTTGGCTGCTCACGGCGTTTTTCGTTCTCACTTTGCTGCTGACGCAGCCGATGTCCAACCAGGCTGCAGCCGTTGTTGTCATACCTGTTGCGCTCCAGACAGCCATACAAGCGGGTCTGAATTCTCGCACTTTTGCGATCATGATCGCTGTTGGCGCCAGTTGCTCCTTTATTACACCACTAGAGCCCTCATGCCTGATGGTTTATGGCCCTGGACGTTACAAGTTTACGGATTTTGTCCAAGTTGGCTTTCCGCTTACCGTGTTAATTTATCTCGTTGCCATCGCACTCGTGCCGTTGTTTTGGCCGTTGTGATGCAATTGGCAGTAGGAGAAATGAGCGGCGATGGCCCCGGTGTTTATGGGCAAGCGATGGGTGCTGGCTGCTGGCTGCTATTTGCGATGGGTGTGGACGGCTAAGAGCAGTCCAGACTGAATGTGAACGCTTGGTTGGGTAGCCGTAAATACATTACTTATGCCACGGGCAGGGCCAAAGCATAGTGTTTCGTCGCAGAGTGGGTATTCAAGACCCTTTGTGGTAATGCCAGATGCATCGCCACCAATGGGTAACAGGGAAAGCAGATCGCCTATTGCACCGTCAAATACTTTGGTCCTGCGTATCAGTGAAATCTCTTGATCGCTCGAAGCTATGCGGATGTCCAGGTCTTCAAGCCGGGGATGAGCCAGCAGAAGCAAATTGCCCAGTTCGTGATCAATTCGTCTTCCCAGCGCGCCGAGTATGGTGATCTGTGTAGCCCCTTGTTCGGCAGCATATAGTAATGCCAGTTCCAGGTCCGTCTCGTCTTTGTTTGTGGGATGTGGAATAAATTTTACGTCTTGCGTTTCCAACTGCGCGCTCAACTCGGGCGCTATCGAGTCCATGTCACCGATCAATACATCGGGGCGTACGTCGACGGCATCAGCATAGTTGGCGCCACCGTCGGCGCAGATGATCAAGTCAGCAGACTCGGCGTAGCGATGTACGATGTTTATGTTAGCCATATCTCCATTGGCAAAGATAACAACTTGCAGCATTCTGCTCGCCTTTGTTTGGGATTTCCCTAAAAGCAAGAACTCTCGTCTCGGAAAGAGCGAGAGTTCTTGTCACTTGGTGTAAAACTGGGCATCAAGCTGCAGTTTGTTCTGCCTCCGGCTCGTTCTCTGCCATATAGGAGCCCAAGTCCTCCTGAGCTTCTTTGTACCTGCGCAGAAGCAGCTTGTCAGACCCTTTAAACGCATTGATTGTCCGTTTGGCACACGTGCAGCAGCCTAACGAAGCTTTGTAACTATCCAAATCGCAGTCCAGACACCCCGCTAACTTGATCATCATCAATGCAAAAGCCAGGCTATCTGGATGCGTGTCTGGCAGTTTGGAAATTTGTTCAACCAGTTCCTGCCACAACGGTCCACGCAAGTCTTTCATTTCACGCACGCAGCGGTGGGGGAACAAAATCTCGCTTCGAGGATACATCATTCCAGAAACGCCTCCAGTTTGTATTTGTTGTCTAAATTGCAGCGTCACAAGCATAGCATAATGGGGATCGTTTGTCAAGAGCCAATTGGTACAATTTGAGTCATTTTTCCGGCCATTGGTGTCTGTGTCCAGGCATGGTATAATGTGCTCTATACGATGCGATGCATTGTTGCTTGGATTCATCGGGGTGTTGTTGCAGTATGGTTCTCGTTTTTAGGACGTATAGAGCGCGGGCCAGGCATAGAGAGACAACAAGGAGGCAGCGTGGCAGAGAAAACGGGTATCTTGGGTGGAATTGAGCGGGTAGGTGGTACGATGACCCCGCGCGAGCGATTTGTGCGCACGATGCATTATCAGGCTGTGGATCGAATTCCGCATATGGAGTTCGGATATTGGGCGAGTCTCAAAGATCGGTGGGTGGACGAAGGACACCTCCCTCAAGCGTTGAAGCAGGCTGCAGCTGGCGGTGAGATCAACAATGGCGATGTCGAAGCGTTTTTCGGATGCGAACAACGCATTGGCCTGAGCCCGCACATTCAGGCCGGGCCGCATCGTCCAATCAAGATCGTTGAAGAAAAAGGGGGCAAGGTTATATATCGCGATGGATTGGGCATCCTCTGTGAAGAGGTTCAAGAGGGCATTCGCAGTATTCCGCATTTTCTCGATTTCCCGATCAAGGATCGGCCTTCGTGGGAGGCTTTCCGTGATGAGTTTTTGGATATGGATGCGCTGTGGCGCGCACGTTCGGAAGAGGAAATTGAGGAATTGGCACGCCAGTTACGACACAGTGAGCATCCGGTTGGTATCAACTTTGGCTCCTTTATCGGCCGCATCCGGGATTGGGTAGGGTTTGAGTCCTTGGCCTATCTATCCTATGATGATCCTGCATTGTTAGAAGACATGGTCACCCACGTTGCCGAAATAAAGCTCAAATACTTGCCGCCATTGCTCGACAAAATCGAATTCGACTATGCTTCCGGCTGGGAAGACATTTGCTTTAACAGCGGCCCATTGCTCAGCCCCAGGGTGTTCAAAGAGGTGATCATGCCCTGCATGAAGCCGGTGATGCAGATGCTGCGCCAGCATGGTATTGACATTATTTTCACGGATTGTGATGGCAATATCCAGGCGCTGATTCCGCTTTGGCTGGATGTTGGCCTGAACTGTATGTTTCCCTTTGAAGTACGAGCCGGCAACGATGTGGTCGCAACACGCAACGAGTTTGGCCGCGATTTGCTGATTCTCGGCGGTTTTGACAAGTTTATGCTGCTTGAGTCCAAGGAAGCGATTTTGGCCGAATTCACCAAGCTGGAGCCCGTCATCGCCGATGGCGGCTTTATCCCTCACATCGATCACCGTTGTCCAGACGGCGTTGATTTCGAGATGTACCAATACTATATTCGAGAAAAGTGTGCTTTTCTGGGTATGTCAGAAAAAGAGATTGCGCAGATCCCTTCGCTTGCGATATGACTCGTCGTGTTGTCAATGGATTTGTTCTCTGTTGATATCAATGGGCACAATTGTGTCGTTTGTCTCTATAATCTCGGCTTGCAGCGTACCATTGGACTGTTCCAGCAACGCTGACTGAAAAACCACAAATCGTTCGACCGGAAACCGGGCTTTAATCGTCACGTCTGCGCCAAATTTCTCATCCAGGATTCTGCCGTGATGTTCTTGAGCGAGCAGACGCACACGCTCAAAGGCAGTGTAAGGCACAATCAGCAAAACCGTATGTGCCGGCACCTGGACGGCACGCGGCAATACAGCCAGCACCTGGCGTACCGCATCGCTATAGGCTCGTACCAGTCCACCTGTGCCCAGCTTGGTGCCGCCAAAGTAACGGGTGACGACAACGGCAACGTTGCCCAGACCGCTGCCACGCAGCACGGCCAGAGCCGGCCGTCCCGCTGTACCGGACGGCTCGCCATCGTCGTTGCAATGGGCGATGACCGACGGTTCGTGTCCAATCAGATAGAGCGGGACATTGTGCGACGCATCAGCAAATTCACTTTTGATCCGTGCAATAAACGCTTTTGCTTCCTCAACTGAAAACGCCGGTGCAGCGGTGGCAATAAAACGTGAGTTGACGACCACTATTTCCACGCGCGTTTGTTTGGCTGGAATCAAGTGATGGTGCATATCAAACAGTCCATTTAGATCAGCGTTGCCAGCCACTTGCCGGTGATGGCGAGCACATCTACCTTTAAATCGAGATTTTGTCGTCGAACCGGAATCAGATCTACAAGGTCAAAACCACAGGTGCGCAGTACCTTTTCCAGGCTGACCGTGCACGCAGGCGCGCCGCCGCCTCCACCGCCGGCAACGCAAATGCCAACCGAGATCTTTTCCTGGACACCGCTCTTGTTCGTGCTGTGCCGGATTACGCGACGCAACCGATCGGTAAAGGCACGCATACTCTCACTCAAGTCGCCAAAGTAAACCGGTGTAGCAAAAACAACGGCGTCAGCCGTTTTGATTTTCTCAACAAGGTTGGCAAAATCATCTTCAATTACACAGCGCCCTTCAGCGCGACACAATCCCCAGCCATTTTCGTCACATTGCCGGCAGCGTTCAATGTTGCACTCGGGCAGAAATATCTGTTCGCTCTTTTCGTTGCCAGCTCCTTCGAGCAGTGCACCGACCGCACGCGCGGTTTGTCCTTCCGGGTTTCGACTGCCAAGAATAGCCAAGATACTCATTTTTCCTCCTTTGATTCTATGGACAACATCAAATGATGGACTCATTATAACAGAACCTCCGGTTCTGTACAATTCCAATCAAGTGTCTCTGTTTGCATCAGAGGCGAGTTTAGAGTACAATGCAGAAGAGCCGCTTGAAATGGGAGCGTATGACTTGCTCTTTCCCCGCAGAATGGTCAAATGGCAGATCTCGCTGTTTCTGGGTTTTCGACCAAAGGGATAGTCTGATTCATTTGTCGGGAGGAGATGTATGGATAGTCACGATGAGATGAGTAAAGTCCGGGCTGTTAAAGTCAAGTATGAACGCAGGCTGCTGAAAAAAAAGAACGTCGTTGGAGTGGGCATCGGCTACCGGGAGATGGGTGGCAAACTTACAGATCAGATAGCATTGACGGTGATGGTTGAGAACAAGCAGCCTCTGTCCAGTTTACGCAAGCGAGATGTCATTCCCTCCGAACTGGATGGGGTGCAGGTCGACGTCAAAGAGGTGGGCAAGTTGAGCGCCGTGGGGGTGTGATATGGATATTCAGGGCATGACTCCAGATCTAATTTCGATTGCCCAGGTCAAGCGTGCGTACGCAAGCAAGCTATTCGGCTCCAAAAATGTGGTGGCCTGCGGCATAGGATTCAAAGAGACCGGGGGCAAACTCACTGATGAACTGTGCATGGTCGTTTCAGTGAGCAAAAAACTTCCAAAGACACAACTGACGGCTCAAGATTTTATCCCACGAACTCTCGACTCGGTCAAGACGGATGTACAAGAAGTGGGGATCTTTCGTGCTCTGCAGACCGGTACCAGGGACAAGCATCGCCCGGCAATGCCGGGTATCTCGTGTGGGCACGTCGATGTCTCGGCTGGCACCTTTGGCTGTCTGGTGCGACGTGGTGATGATCTGCTTATTCTCAGCAATAATCACGTGCTGGCAAACAGCAACAAGGCTTCCAAAGGCGACATTATTATCCAGCCAGGACAATACGATGGCGGGACGAGCAGCGATCAGATTGCTACATTGGAAGATTGGGTGCCGCTCAATATGGGGGCTCAAGAGTCGACTTGTCCCTGGGCCAAGGCGATCGTCGAGTTGTTGAACGTGCTAGCCAAGACACTGGGCTCTAGCAGCCGAATTGCCGCGCTCCAGGAAAAACCTGCTGAAAATGTCGTCGATTGTGCCATAGCTCGTCCGCTTTCTCCAGACCTGGTGACTCCCGCGATTCTGCAAATTGGTGTTCCGAACGGTGTCGCGGTTGGCGCGCTGGGCATGCAAGTGCAGAAAACGGGCCGCACAACCGGTTACACCACTGGAAAAATCACTCAGGTTGATGTAACGGTCCAAGTAGACTATGATGGGCAAATGGTCCAGTTTGTGGATCAGTTTATGGCTACGGGCATGAGTGCGGGAGGGGATTCGGGATCAGCAATGTTGGATATGGCAGGGAACGTCATCGGCCTATTGTTTGCAGGATCCGAGCTGGCAACATTGTTCAACCCCATCCAGGCAGTCCTGGATGCCCTCAGTGTCGATCTTGTGACTTGAGGTTTACCAGATATCATGTTTTAGGGATTCGGTTATTTTTCTATTTGCTCACTGGGAGGTAAGCATGTCAAACATTACGTTGGGTCTTATCGTCGGTAATCGAGGGTTTTTCCCCGATCACCTCTGTGAAACGGGTCGAAAAACAATATTGGAGGTGCTCGAGCAGGAAGGGATTGATTGCGTGGCGCTCACTCCCGAGGATACTCCCTTTGGTTCTGTGGAGACATTCCAGGATGCGGAAAAATGTGCGGCACTGTTCAAGCAACATGCTGACGAGATCGATGGCATCTTGGTTACACTGCCTAACTTTGGTGACGAGCGCGGCGTTGCCAATACGATTCGTCTATCAGGTGTTGGTGTGCCAGTGCTGGTCCATGCGTTTCCCGAGACGCCCGGAAAAATGACGATTGCTGATCGTCGTGACAGTTTCTGCGGCAAGATGTCAGTCTGCAATAATCTGACGCAGTATGGCATCCCTTTTTCGTTGACAAAGCGCCATACTGTCGATCCCACGTCAGAGGCGTTTCGCAAGGATTTGCAATGGTTTGTGGGGGTGTGTCGTGTAGTCAAGGGACTATCACGAGTGAGGTTAGGCATGGTGGGCGCGCGTCCCGCAGCATTCAATACGGTCCGTTTCAGCGAGAAACTGCTTGAAAGTGCTGGCATCAGTGTGGAGACGATCGATTTATCAGAAGTCTTTGGCAAGGCGGAAAAACTGGCGGATGAGGCTCCTGAGGTCAAGGCCAAGCTCGAAGCCATCGGCGCGTACACGACTGTTGAGGGGGTTCCGGACCCGGCGTTGTTGAGGATGGCCAAATTCGGGGTTGTCATCGATCAATGGATGGAAGAGAACCGTCTGGTGGCAACTGCGATCCAGTGTTGGACGTCGATGGAAGAGTTTTATGGCGTGGTGCCTTGTACAATCATGAGCATGATGGGAAATCAATTGATGCCTAGCGCTTGTGAAACCGACATTACCGGATTGGTGGGCATGTATGCGATGCAGCTCGCTTCAGGCACGCCCAGCGCGCTTGTCGATTGGAACAACGATTACGGTGAGGACGACGACAAGGCGGTGATTTTCCACTGCAGTAATTTGCCCAAACATTTTTTCGCGCAAGGTGGTGAGATGGACTACCAGGCGATCATTGCCGGCACGGTGGGTGTGGACAATACGTATGGTACAATCACTGGTCGGCTCAAAGCCGAGCCATTTACTTTCTGCCGGGTCAGCACTGACGATACCTGGGGGTCAATTACCACTTATTTGGGAGAAGGCCGATTGACTGATGATCCGCTGAAGACGTTTGGCGGCTATGGGGTGATCGAAATTCCTGAATTGCAGACTTTGCTCAAGTACATTTGCGAAAATGGTTTCGAACATCACACCGCTCTAAATCTCTCTCAGGTCGCTGATGTGCTTGACGAGGCTTTCACCAAGTATCTCGGCTGGGAAGTGTACCACCATACGGACTAGTTTGACATTTTGGCACAGGGTGCTGAAAAGGTGTGACTTGTAGTCCAGAGGTCACACCTTTTTTTATAGTGGCTCGGTGGAAACTGTTCCGGCTTGAGGCTGAAAAAGCGCCAGGGCTGTCTGCCTGGTTGCCTGGACCGCTTTTTCGAGCTGAATCCCTTGGCATACCAATTCCACACTATACAATCCTTGGAATCCTTTGCCGGCCAAAAGATGGCATATCTTTTTGGCCATTGGTTGGTTCTGCTCATCGATGACCTGGAGATCAACCAACCACAGCTTTTGAATAGCTAGGTTATCAAGCTCGTGCAGTTCCTGGTCATCAAGCCCCAAGTGAGCCACATTCAGCGCTATTCCCAAGTTGGAGCGGTTTGACAGCATTATTTTCTCTTGAAGCTGCGTCAGGAAATTGGATGGGTGATCTATAGCGGGATAAGGCATGGCGGCTATACGTACATCGAAAGGCGCGGCCAGATCGGATAGCCGTTGTAGAGCAGGCACAAGCTCACTCGTCGCTTTCAACTTGCTTGCAGGTGCTCCCAGACAAACGACGACAATGCCACCACCAAGCGAGTCTAGCCGAGCGCACAGATCGATCATATGAGACTGGAATAGCGCTAAATCCGATCCGGGGGTCAGGTACAACGATTCCCGCCCGCTGATTGCTGCCGGATAGAGTGCGTGGGTCTGAAACAGATCGTCGAGCCAGGATACCGAATGCATAGCAAGCGCTGCCTCCAATCCCGAGACCCATAGATTAAGGCACTTGAAACCAGCTTGCGCGGCCGCGCGAATCAGACTATCAAGCGATGCATTGGCTTGTGGACCACCGTACAGACACAGTTCCATCTTGAGAATCTATATCTCGATTGCGGCAAAGAGCCCACAATGATCGGATGGTGAGGTTGTCTCTCGATGCGGCGTTCTGCCAACGATCTCGATAGTTTGAACCTGGACGTTGGGAGAAACAAACAGATAGTCGATGCGTTTTTCGGGCTCCCATGCTGAAAAAGTGTACCCGTCCTGATCGGGATGACATAGCGTCCAGGCATCGCACAAATCACCGCTTTGCCCGTCGATCTGAGCCTGTCCAGTAAAATACTGAATGGGTAACTCGGCTGGCACTGCGTTAAAATCGCCGGTAAAGACAAAAGGCAGATTGCCGGCGGTTTGAGTGATAAAGTTCAGGGCGACGGGCGCAACTCGTTCTCGGGCCTGGGCACTTAATGGAAAGTGTGTGTTGAACAACCAAAAAAGGCCCGCCGGAAGCCGAATCTGCGCTGCGAGTACCAATCTTGGAAAATGGTTATGTGGGTCGGCAGCGTCTCGTTCCAGGCGTGCTATTCGCCGATCTACTAGGGGATGCCGGCTGAGAATTGCTAGGCCCTCCCACTGCTGTCCTTTGTTTTCATCTTGATCGGGTGACCAATAGGCTGCCGGGTTCCAGACGGCGGTGTATCCGTCTAGATGGGAGAGAATCTGATCGGCTTGGTGGTGGACGTCTATCCAATCTTGGTACCGTACTTCTTGGAAAGCGACAATATCGGGATTCGTTTCGAGAATAAGCCTGACGATCAGGTCGCGACGTACGGGCCATGGATCGTTGTAGTTCCAAATATTTAGGTCCAGAATGCGAGTTGTAGTCATAGGGAATTTCTCCATTTGTAAGATTTGCAGTATACTAGCCCTGTTTGTTCTGGTTGTCAAGTGGCCCAGATTCGTTGACAGAGATCTCGGATTAGGTTATAATGATCACATCGGGGGTTATAGATCGCCCTGGAGGAATTGTGAAAAAATACATTGGTTGGGTTGTTGTGGTATTGGTGATCCTGGCTGTTATTATTGCCGGGTATTTTACATATCCAATGTGGGGGGCAATGGCTCCATCGTTTTTTCAATGGTTGGGCGCGCTACTACTTGCTCAGAATTTAAGTCTCTTCTTGCCAGGGATAGCCATTGTCTTGATCGCTTTGGTTGAGTTTGTCTTTGCACTCATTTTGCGTCAGCGTCACCAGGTCTTTGCCTCCGAGCGCGAGGCGGCGGCTGTGTTACACCAAAAAGAGATGGCCTTGCTTCGTCAAGAGGTAGAGCTTGTTAGTGAAGAAAAGGCACGGATTCAGGCTCAACTCGTTGTTCGTGATGAAATGGTTCAGCAAGAACGCGCGTTATTGCTTGCTCGCCTTGAGCGGCTTCAGCGCGATGCCGGCATTTCGTTGGGATTGGTCGTTGCCGTTTCTGGCCCTCGTTTGACCTCGCGCATCATTTCTAGTGCTGAACAAGTCTTGAATCGTCTTGAACGGATCGAGTTGACGATGGATGCGGCCCATGAAACATCTCAAGATGATGGCTCCGATGTTGCCGTGCGCGCTGCCAATTGGCTTCGGCTAGGCAATGCCTATTACTATATTGGTTTACCTCTGAAAGCGATGAGCTACTATGAACGGGTACAAGCACTGCAACCACAAGACGTGGTGGGGTATGTAAATAGTGGGTTTTCTTTGTTGGCTCAAGACAGTATCCAACAGGCGATCGAGACGTTTGACAGGGCGACACGGATCGATGGCAATTCGCCATATGCGTACCACGGTCGGGGAGTAGCCTATGAGCGTTTGGGGCGAGAACGTCGTGCTCTAGAAGATTACAATAAAGCGATCAAACTAGATCCAGACTTTGCAGAGGCGTGTTATCATCGTGGGGTGGCTTTTGAAAAACTCAAACAATACAACAAGGCTGCTCAAGATCTGGATAAAGCCATCGAATTACGCCAAGATTATGTCCAGGCATATTTGGTGAGAGGCATTGTGCGCGCAGCGAATCAGGACTATCAGTGGGCGCTCCAAGATTTCAATAAAGCGATCGAGTTGGATCCTGAAATAAGCGATGCGTATCTCCGACGTGGGCTTGTCCGTGCTGCGTTGGATGAGCACAAATTAGCTATTCAAGATTTGACGCGTTCAATTGAGCTGTCGCCAACAAACGAACACGCGTTTCGGGCTCGTGCTGCATCTTTTGTTGTGATGGAGCAGTTCGCCAATGCGATTCAAGACCTTACACAGGCGATCGAATTGGATGGCAGCAACGCGGGGACATTTCATATGCGGGGTACGGCGCTGTTTGAGTTAAAAGAGTATGGTGCGGCAGCCAGTAATTTGACAAGAGCTATCGAACTGTCGCCTGGTTTTGCGATTGCCTATGTTGATCGCGGTCGGGTCTATGAGAAAATGGGCAAGTATCAGGAGGCGTTGGTCGACTTGAATGAGGCCATCGAGCTAAATCCCAACCTGGCTCTGGCCTATTACAACCGTGGGGTCATTTACGGGAGTATTGGCGAATATGATAAGGCAACGCAGAACATAAACAAGGCCATTTCACTGGATCCATCGCTGGCCGATTAGTACGTTGTCAGATAAGCAAGGTGTTACCCGTCGAAGCGGAGGGATATGAATGGCCAAGGGTTCATCCAAAAAAGATCTGATTGATACTCTTTCGGACTTTATCGCACACAACAAAGGATTACCCGTATTTATCGGTATCGGATTGTGTATAGTGGGATTGATTCTTACTTGCATTCCTAGCCTGCGAAACGGTGATGGGTTTGTTGGATGGATGGTCAACAGCGATTTGCTTCTCTACCTGGGTGTCATTGTTGGTCTGATCGGCATATTGTTGGGTGATGCATTGTGACTGTCCGGTGTCGCTTGTGACATTGCAACGTCGGCCTAAACCTTGTCTTGGTTCTAGTACGTCTGTATACGTGTTTCGTTTACAAGCTTGGAAAGCACACCAAGATCACATCGACCAGAGCCAAGTATCAGCGTGTTTGCCGTTCCCAATGCGACTCCGTATCGGGTAGCAACAGGCAAAGCGTCGCCTCGAGCCAAGGCTACGATCAGCCCCGCCATCATTGCATCGCCACTTCCGATTGGGCAGAGTGCCTCGACCTTGGGCGCTTTAACAAACCAGGTTTGGTCTTTTTCTACGGCGACTGCCCCTTGGTCGCCCAACGTAATCACAATGCGTTCCAGCCCTGAATCGAGCCACGGTTGGATCGCTAAACGTACATCGTTTGGCGAATCGATAGGACAGCCAAGCAGGTCTGCCGCTTCGTATTGGTTGCATTTTAAGAGATAGGGTCGTGTGGTTAGTGCCTCGCGTAACCATTGTCCTCGCGTATCCAGGCATACTCTTTGATCTCGTGTCTGAATATTGCGGCACAGGTCTGCATACACCGTGTCGGGCAAGCCTGGGAGACTGCTTCCGCCAAGTGCGACCCATGGATATCCATCTACTGTTCTAGCCAACGTACAACAAAGTTCAGGCCAACTATCGGCCTGAACTTGAGGTCCTAAATCGTTGATGACAGTCGTTTGTGCAGAAACTGGATCGACAATGATGGTGCTAATTCGGGACTCACCCTTGGGTAAGCAGACAAAGTGGTTGGGAATCCCGGTTTCTTCCAGACAAGTACGGATCCACTGTCCGCAATGCCCGGCGATTAATCCCGTCGCCATTACGTTTGCGCCTAGCGCGTATGCTGTGCGAGCTACATTCAGCCCTTTTCCGCCGGCCTGTGTGAGTACGGTGTCAACATTGCGTATTTCACCAAGTGATAGGCCGCGGGCAACGAGGACGCGGTCGAGTGTGCCATTAAGCGTGACTGTTGCCAGTCGCCAGGAAGCCAATGCCGGTCTAGGCCTCAGGGCTTCCTTTGCCAGAGCGTTCTGCGATCCAACTTTCCAACAGATTACGCTTGATTCTCCACTGACGACCAACTTTGAATGCCGGGAGTTCGCCTTCGCGCGCCAGGCGACGTACGGTCAGCTCGTGGAGTTTGAGATATTTGGCGACTTGGGCAATCGTGAGCATATTGGCTTCGTCCATATCATTGGCATCCTGGATTACGGTTTTATCCTCTTGCGGCATGTTCATTCTCCTTTATCATCGTCGCGATTTTTCAAGCAGGCGCGACTATTGACTGTGAATTAGCGGTTATGTTTATAGATCATGAGATATTATACCACATTATGTTCTAAAAGGAAACTTGATGTTTCCAACCGATATTATAAACAGGTTATCTTGCTCTGTGCAATGATTTGGGTAATCTTTGTTCTAGATCCGTTGCCAGTGCAGGGAGAGATTATCATCCCAGCCCCAATGCCGGTGCCTTTTGTATCGACCATCCCACAACCCTGTTTTCTCAAGTTGGGACGACCAGTAGGCGC
>JAFGJF010000023.1 GCA_016929205.1 Anaerolineae bacterium | reverse complement strand
GCGCAGGCGCAGCAGCACCGGCCCCACCGTGCCCTGGGGCTGGATAACGGCGCGTACCAGGATGTTGGTATCGACAACGACGCGCATCTGGATCAGCCGTCCAGCTCGGCACGCGCGGCGGCTACGTCGGCGGCCACCTGATCCTCGCTGGCCTCGGCGTTTTGACTGGCCATGCGGGCCATCAACTGGTCAAAACGGGCCAACACCTGCTGCTCCTGCAGCGATTGGAAAACAAGATAGTCCTCGTAGGAGATCAGGGCCGCTTCGGGCCGGCTGCCGCGCATCAGCACATAGGGCACGTTTTCCTTGGCCACCTGGTCAAAGATGGCCCGGAAGCGGCGCTGTAGTTCGGTTACGCCAATAAGCTTGTGCATCATCACGTGACCCTTTCCAAAGGTGGAATGTGTATCCTGGTATGTATTATACTACAGACTGAATGCCCGCGCCACTCACAGACCAGTTCATACTGGATGAATTCGCGCGTGATTCGGATTTTTCCACTCGTATAGCGGTCAAGACAAGGATTCCCCTCACCCTTGGTTGAGCCTCACCCTTGGTTGAGCCTCACCTTTGGTTGAGCCTCACCTTTGGTTGAGCCACCAGAAAAGCACCATCAGCAAAACGATGCCCTGGATGACGACGATCAGCCAATAGGTGGCGACAAAAGACAGCTTTTTTGCCTTGTGACGCTTGCGGAATGTATAGATCGCCACGTATGCCGCCGGACTTCCGCCTAACAAGGCCAGCGCCAGCAGCACGATCTCGGGCACGCGTGTCCAGGTGCCGGCCGAGATCGCCTTGTCGTAGCGGTACAGGACCAGGGTGACCACGTTGATCGCCAGAATGGCGATCAGAACCACAGCCCACACCGGCAGCCCGGCCAAAAGCGCCGCGATCGCCACTGCCGCGATGACGGAAACGGCGATCAAGGCAAAACGGGCTTCCGGCGTCTGCCACCACCGGGCCTGGCCGCGCCGGGAGCGCACCGCCGGGCGGCTCGGGGTCTTGGGCTTGGACCGCGACGGTGTCGGCCGCCGGTTTGGGGCCTGCGACCTGGATGGCGTCGCCCGAGGCGCCGTTTTGCGCGGCGGCGCGGGCGTCCCGGCCGGCGGGCCGGAAAAGCCCTTGTATCCGGATTGCCTGTCCGCACGACGGCGGCTCAAACACTCCGGGCAGCGTTTGGGAAGCTGCAATTTCCGATCTCGATACCAACGCTGCTGTTCATAGCTCAAGGTAAAGCTGCGACCACAATCCTGGCAAACACGATGTTCAGACATGCTTCCTCCGCATCCTGTCCGATAGGTCGGCCTGGTGCACGCCCTCGTGAAAGTGCCCTTTGCAGCGATCGGGGTCGATCGGGGCCAGGAACAACTGAATTTGGGTGTTGTGCGCCGGGTTTGCTATAAAGCGTTTCTTGTTTTTCTTTGCGTGATCTTGGCGTGCTTGGCGCCTTTGCGGTTCAAATCTTTCAACCGAGTTGTCACTCTTTTAATTCCTGGCGTGCTGCCCGGATGATCTCTTCCAGTTGTTCCTGCACGCCTGCGCGCCGTGCGCCGCGTCGAATGGCATCCAGGTCAACGCTCTCCGTCATCATTCCAGGCTGCAGTGGAAAGGCCACTTGGATGAGACGGCAATCAATCACGGGTTTCCTCCGAGGTCAGATGAGCCAGCAGGTCGCGCACGCGCAGGATCAGCTCGCCGGGCGTCAGCACGGTGATATCGGGATGCCCGGGCTGAAAGTGCCGCCCATTGAATGTCACCAGCCAGGGGCACCCCTCGCGCACGGCGGCAGCCAGGTCGGACGGCTGCGGCGCGGGCACGATGCGCAGGCAGCGGCTGACGATCATGCGAAAGGCGGGCAGGGCGGCGGGCAGCTTGTCGGCCAGGTTGCGCTCGGCCTCCTCCACCACCTGCGGCGAGGCCATGGCGTCGATCAGGGTGATCTCGGCCATGCGCAAGATCGTGAGGCTGGCCCCGTGCTCATTCGGCGCAGCGGCCCCGGCAAAGAGCACGTCTGCATCGACAAAGACGCGGGGTTTATGGTGTGCCATCCGCCGGACCATATTGCTCGCGCTGCTCGCGCAGCGCCGCCAAAAGTTCCTCAATGCTCAACCCAGCTTCTTTCCGCATACGTTCGATCTCGCGCGCCAGCTCGGGCACCATGGGTACCATCGGCGTCAGCACAAAGACCCCGTCCAGGTCCACCAGGCGAAAGGTATCGCCGGAGCGGATGCCGTACTTGTCACGCAGTTCGGCGGGCAAGGTCAACGTTCCTCGCTGCCGTACCTGAATCGTCGCATCCATCGCCATTCTTTCCTTTCAGTATTTCTGAAAACGCAGATGATCTGCCGAGGTTGAATTTCACCACCCAGTATACACCTGAACGTACCCGAAAGCAATCGCGTCAATCGCCCTCTGCGGCCTGGACGATCTCGGTTTCTTGGACGGCTTTCTTGTTTTTCTTTGCGTTACCTTGGCGAGCTTGGCGTCTTTGCGGTGAGCTTCTTTTCACAGCCAGGAACGCCAGAAAGACGTCGGTACAATACACCGCAGGAATCGCCAGATGTCTATTTTTTCTTTGCGTCGCCTTTGCGCCTTCACGTTTCACGCTTGATACTTTGCCTCCTATTTCGCAGAGGGCTTTGGGCGGAGGCTCTCTGGGATCTGGGTGGGTATACCACTATAATAGGTAGGGGCGAACCCTTGTGGTCGCCCTGGGCAGGGACAAGCCCGGCCCCTACACCCCGCGAAATCTCAAAGAGCCTGGGCGGAAGAAAGAAAACAGGCATACAATGTGTCCCAAAAGTGCAAGCAGGATAACAAAGCGATATCTCATTATAGCATTGAAGAAGGGCGTTGACAAATGGTTTTACCAAACCAGAGCCAGCCACCTGACAGTTTAGAGAAGCGCTTTTATCGGGACACGGACGAGCACAGACAAGCACGGATTTTTCGTACCGGCTGATGAATTCATTCGTCCGCGCTTGTTTGACCAAATATCCAAAAACAGGTATCATTGGCCCCATGTAAGTCGTCCGCCCTGCGGAGCGTGTGCAATCCCGCCCGCACTTGATCTCGTGGGATACAAAGGGAGCAAGATCATCATGGATGGTATCGATCGTGTGATTCTGATTGTCCTGGACAGCGTCGGCGTGGGGGCCTTGCCCGACGCGGCCGAATATGGCGAGCAAGACCCGCTGTCCAACACCCTGGCCAACACGGCCCGCGCCGTGGGCGGGCTCGTGCTGCCGCACCTGGGGCGGATTGGGCTGGGCAACGTCGCCATGCTGACCGGCATGCCCGTTCAGGGTGTTCCCCCGGCCGGCAAACCAACCGGCGCGTACGGGTGTATGGCCGAGGGATCCAAGGGCAAGGACACCACCGTCGGCCATTGGGAGATCGCCGGCCTGTGTTCCACACGGCCGCTGCCGACCTATCCCGGTGGGTTCCCGCGCGAGATCCTGGACACGTTCGAACGCCGCATCGGGCGCAAAACGTTGGGCAACGTTGCCGCCTCGGGCACGGTGATCATCCAGCAGTTGGGCGACGAGCACGTGCGCAGCGGCTCGCCGATCGTCTACACCTCGGCCGACAGCGTGTTCCAGGTGGCCATGCACGAGGGGGTCATCGCCCTGGAAGAGCAGTATCGCATCTGCGAGATCGCGCGCCAGATCCTGCACGGCGAGCACAACGTGGGCCGGGTCATCGCCCGCCCCTTTGTCGGGCCGGTCGACGGGCAGTACGTGCGCACCGAAAACCGGCGCGATTTTTCCGCCCCGCCGCCGCACCCGACGATCCTCGACCGTCTCAAGGACGCGGGCCGGCGGGTGATGGCGGTGGGCAAGATCGAGGACATTTTCGCCCACCGGGGGATCACCGACGTCATCCACAGCACCAACAACATGGCCGGGGTGGACGCCACGCTCGAATTTATGGGCCAGCCGGGCGGCGGCTTGATTTTCACCAACCTGGTCGATTTTGACATGCTCTACGGCCACCGCAACAATCCGCGCGGTTACGCCGACGCGTTGGAGGCCGTCGACCGCCGCCTGCCCGAGCTGCTGGCGGCGCTGCGTCCGGGCGACGTGCTCTTTTTCACCGCCGACCACGGCAACGATCCGACGACGACCAGCACCGATCACTCGCGCGAGTACGTGCCGCTGCTGGCGGTGGGGCAGCGCGTCCGCGCCGGGACCAACCTCGGCACGCGGCCGACCTTTGCCGACCTGGGGGCGACCGTCGCCGGCCTGCTGGGCATCGGCGCGATCCCCGTCGGCAGCAGTTTTGCCGGCGAGCTGCTGACCGGCGAACCACGATAGGACGACCATAAAATGTCACGCTAGAAACGTGACCTGCGTATAACGATCATGGCGTTGTCATTGTAGTCATTGTCGGTCACGCTTGCAGTGTGACGCCAAGGGGAGTGACTTGAATAAAACACGGCGCAAACGTTCGCCCACCTCAAACGTCGACTGGCGAGACCTGCCGGGCCAGATCAAATGGACGGCGGGCAGCGTGGTGATGTTTTTTCGCACCACGGGGCTCAACTATGCCAAACACGAATGCGCCGTGCGCGCTGCGGCGATTGCCTATTATATGCTGCTCTCTTTTTTTCCCCTGGTGCTGCTGCTGATCGTCTTGAGCAGCTCCTTTTTGACCCGCACCGAAACGCAGGAGGCGGTTTTCGCTTTCGTCGACCGCTACCTGCCTAACGCCGACGAGTTGGTTCAACTGAACATCAGCCAGCTGCTGCGCTACCGCACCGTGGCCAGCGCGCTGTCGCTGTTGAGCCTGTTCTGGTCGGGCAGCCACGTCTTTGCCGGCATTCACCGCGCCCTGAACGCGATCGGCGAGGTCAAGGAGCCGAAATCGTTCTGGTGGCAGCGCCTGCTCGGCCTGGCTTCGGTGGGTCTGATCCTCTTTTTGTTTGCCATGTCGCTGTTGCTGACCGCGTTCGATGGGATTATCAGCACGCTGCCCGACCTGTCCCTGGGATTGATCTCGCTCGAGGCGAGCAAGCTCGGCGCGCGGCTGGCCACGCTGGGCGGCTTGATGCTGACCAGTCTCCTGGTGTACACGATCTACCGCCTCTTATCCAACATTCCCATGCACTGGTGGGAGTGGCTGCCCGGCGCGACGCTGAGCGCCCTGTTCTGGGAGCTCGGCAAGCAGCTGTTCACCAATTACGTCATTACCTTTGCACCCTATAACCTGATTTACGGCTCGCTGGGCAAGTTTATCGCCTTTATCATCTGGTCCTATTACACCAGCGTGATCCTGCTGATCGGCGCCGAGGTGACGATGGCCTGGAAGCAGGTGCGGCACGAACGGCAGCGCCAGAAAAAGGCGGCGCGCAGGGTGGAAAAAAAGATGACCGCCCGCCCGAGGGCCTCGGTGGCCAAATGAAGTCGAAGGGGTTAATCGTGGACCGCATCGAACAGGTTCGCCAGATCGTAGACCGGGTCCTTTGGGCGCAGCCGGATCAACAAGAACGCCGCGCCGGGTTTATTCACCTGTACGGCGTCGCCCAGGCCTGCGCGCTGCTGGCGCTCCGGCGGGGGGTGGACGTCGAGTTGTGCACGATTGCCGGCATGCTGCACGACCTTTGGAGCTACAAAAGCGGCGATCCCACCGATCACGGGCCGCACGGCGCGGTGCTGGCGTGCGAGATCTTGACGGGGCTCGGTTGTTTTGCCGGGAACGAGATCGCGATCGTCTGTGAGGCCATTGCCCATCACAGCCTCAAAGGTGAGGTGCACGG
>JAFGJF010000022.1 GCA_016929205.1 Anaerolineae bacterium | reverse complement strand
GTCCGCGTGCATTTTTCATTTTCCTCAACGTGGGCCGCCAGGTGGTAGAGGTCCCGTTTGACACATAGTCCGTGCGTGGTAAGATTCGGCGATGGCCGAGGGCAGGGACAAGTCACGTCGTAGAGCGGTGATCCGAGGAGGTGCATCAGTAGATGGTGGGCATTCCTTCGAGCGAGCAACAGGCCGGAGGAGAGGACAAGACGGCGAAGGGAGACAAGCCCTATGTCTCTGTGATCATCCCATGCTACGACGAGGCACCGGTGATCGGGGGCGTCGTTCACCGCGTTTTCCGGGTTCTCGAGCAAGCAGGCTACGAGTTCGGGGTGTTGGTAATCGATGATGGCTCGGATGACGATACGGCCCAGGCCGCAGCGGCTGCCGGGGCTCGTGTAATCAGGCATCCCTACAACATCGGCAATGGCGCGGCAGTGAAGACGGGTATCCGGCATGCCGGTGGGGAAATCCTGGTGATGCTCGACGGGGATGGCCAACAAGCGCCAGAGGATATCCCCTGCCTGTTGGAAAAGCTGGGGCCATACGATATGGTGGTGGGGGCCCGCTCCCAGGAATCGGACACTGAGTTTCATCGCGATGTCGCGAACCGGCTCTACAATGGATTCGCGACCTACGTTTGTGGCCGCAAGATTGATGATCTAACCTCCGGGTTCAGGGCCATCAAGGCAGATATCGCGCGTGGCTTTGTCTACCTGTTGCCGAATACGTTTTCCTACCCGACGACCATCACGCTGGCGATAGTGCGTTCAGGCTATAGTCTGGCGTACGTCCCGATCAAGACCGCCCGGCGCGTGGGCAAGAGCAAGATCAAGCTTCTGCGGGATGGTTCCCGCTTTCTCTTGATCATTCTCAAGATCGCCACTTTCTTCTCCCCCATGAAAGTATTCCTCCCGGCCAGTGTGTTGATGTTCCTGACAGGGCTGGGCTATGGGCTTTTCAAGGTGTTTGTGTTGGGAGGACGATATGGCCCAACGTCGGCTATGTTGATGACGACGGCGGTTCTGGTGTTCCTGGTCGGCCTGGTGTCAGAACAGGTGGCCCAACTGAGATTCGATCGCAGTGAAGTTCTTGGCAGCGCCCCGGCTTTTGAAGGGACCGCACGTGAGCTTGATCGGGATTAGGTCCCTGTCCTTGTGGGGGAGACTGGCGGTATGATCCACGTCTTTGTGGGTACGAAAGCTCAATTCATCAAAATGGCGCCGATTATGCAGGAACTGGATCGGAGAGGTATTGACTACAACTTGATCGATGCCGGGCAACATGCCGGGCTGACCGGGGATCTGATCCAGCAGTTGGGTCTGCGTGCACCCGATGTCTTTCTGCGTGCGCATCGCACGAACATCGACACGGTTTCTGAGGCTGTGGGCTGGACGCTCCGACATCTGAGCATGATCGCGTTCGGACGTGAGCGAATTCGACAGCAAGTGTTTCGCGGCAAAGAGGGGATTTGTCTGATTCACGGTGATACCCTGACTACCCTGCTCTCTTTGCTATATGCGAAGCGATGTGGGTTACAGGTGGCGCATGTCGAGGCCGGCTTGCGCACTTTTCATTTGTTCGATCCCTTTCCAGAGGAAATCATCAGGCTGATCGCCATGCGCTATAGCGATCTCTTGTTCGCACCGTCAAAGTGGGCATTTGAAAACCTGCGAAAGATGGGGTATGCGGCCAAATCTACCGACGCTGGCGGCAATACGGTTGCGGATATTGTTCGATATGCCGCCGAGCGCATTCGCGGAGATAATCGTCCGTCTGGACCATACATAGTCGTCACTATTCACCGTGTGGAGACGATCTATTCGCGCTCCCGTCTGGCGATGATCGTTGCGCTGTTGGAACAGATTGCGCGGGATCGCAGAGTGATTTTTGTGCTCCACGAACCAACGCGGAAACAACTGTCGCGCTTTGGTCTGGCTGCAAGGATCGAGCAGAACCCGGCAATCGACATGAGGGACTTGATGCCGTATCTTGCTTTTGTGGATCTGATGGCTGGCGCTGATTTTGTGATCACGGATGGGGGCAGTATTCAGGAAGAGACGTATTACCTCAACGTGCCCTGTTTAATTATGCGGTCGAAAACAGAGCACACAGAGGGACTGGGAGAAAATGCCTACCTGGCCGAGTTCGATCGGGACCACATTGATCGTTTTTTCGACGTCTTGCCCGAGTTGCGGAGGCGGAGCGTCGATGAGAGTTTGCATCCTTCACGAGTGATCGTGGATCACCTTTTGCCCTGGGTCTGACATGATGGCGCGGCTCACCCATTTCTCCGTCATCGTACCCGTCTACAATGGGGCAGAGACGCTGGATGATTGCCTCACCGCACTCGTGGGCCAGGACTATCCTCAGGACCAATACGAGATCGTTGTGGTCAATGACGGTTCGACTGACAGTACGGCTCAAATTGCGTCCCGATATCCGGTACGGTTGATCGATCTGGATATGAACCAGGGGCGCATCGTCGCGCGCAATACCGGCGCCAGGGCGGCTAAATACGAGACGCTGGTTTTCAACGACGTACGGGTTGTGCCCGAGCGGCAATTGTTGGCCAAGGTTTGCCGGCGAGACTATCAACCGCTCATACCCAACGTGTACGACTACGATGGGAGCAGGTGGGGCTTTGCTCGCTTCTTCTACCTGCTGCGGTGCAAGGTCTATGCCCCTCACTATCCGCTCCAGGAGGGGGAGGGGGAGTTTTTCATCACGCGCGCCAATTTCGACCGCGTTCCCAAGGGGACGACGGTCCTGGTCTGTGATCGTCACCTCTGGCTCGCCAGCCAGCCAGAGGTGCAGGATAGGAGCACGAGCGACGACACGCGCATTCTCAGCAAGCTGATCGAGTTCAGGCCGATATTGCGGACGCTTGGAATCTCGGCGCAGTATCGCCAACGCACGATGCTAAAGCAAGTCATCGCCCACACCTTTGAACGTGGTCCTCGGTTTGCCGACTATTACCTGCGTTCGGGAGGGCGTTACTACGCGCCTTACCTGGCAGCCTGGCTGGCACTGGGTTTGATGATCCTGGGCATTGTGCTTATGCCTGCCATCGGCGTCTGGATAGCGACGGTATCGTTGGTGTCAAGTTTGGGCATCACGGCCCTGTATTTGAGCCAGACGACAGCGGATTTCCTCGTCGCATTGCTGTGCGTGCCGGTCGTGGTGGGCGCATTCGGCCTGGGCGTTCTAAGGTGGCAGGCTGTCCAACTCGTTCAATGGCTTTTGTCCAAACTCGGGGTACCAACGCAAACGAGCTGACATGAGAGACAGACGATCGTGGTCCATCGTGGTGCTCGTGCTC
>JAFGJF010000165.1 GCA_016929205.1 Anaerolineae bacterium | reverse complement strand
TCTTTGGCAACTGGTCGCCCTTTGGCGCCTGGATGGCCGCGCTTGTCTTTGGCGCGGCGCAGGCATTGCAGATCAACTTGCAGTTCTTTCGCGAGCAGATTCCCCCCGCCTGGGCGTTTTTGCAGCAGGCATATATCGTCGGCTTGATCCCCTACATCCTGACCATGATCATCCTGACCGGCATCATCGGGCGCACAACCCCACCTGCTGCCGATGGCGTGGCGTACGAAAAATAAGATGGAGCATCCTATGGAACTCGCACTTCAAGTCAGAGGCATCACCAAACAGTTCCCCGGCGTGCTGGCCAACGATCACATCGATTTCGACCTGCAAAAGGGCGAGATTCACGCTCTGCTGGGTGAAAACGGTGCGGGCAAGAGCACGTTGATGAACGTCATCTATGGCCTGTATCGTCCCGACGAGGGGGAAATCTGGGTCGATGGCGAGCAAGTCGTGATGCACAACCCGAACGATGCCATCGCGCGCGGCATCGGTATGGTACACCAGCACTTTATGCTCATCCCCGTCTTTACCGTCGCCGAAAACATCATGCTCGGGTCCGAAACCATCCGCAGTGGGATGCTCGACCGGCGCGGTGTGGCGCGCCGCGTGCGCGAGCTGTCGCACCGTTACGGCCTCGACGTAGACCCGGACGCTTACGTCAGTGACCTGCCGGTAGGTATGCAGCAGCGCGTCGAGATCGTCAAGGCGCTTTACCGCCAGGCCGACATCCTCATCCTCGACGAGCCAACAGCCGTGCTCACTCCGCAGGAGGCCGACGACCTGTTTCGCATTATGCGCGAACTAGCCGAGCAGGGCATCTCGATCGTTTTCATCTCGCACAAACTCAAAGAGGTGCTCAAAGTCTCGGATCGGATCACCGTGCTGCGCGGCGGTCGGGTCATCGGCACGACGACGCCGCAGGAGACCGACCAGGCCGGCCTGGCAGCGATGATGGTCGGGCGTGAGGTCATCCTCCAGGTCGAAAAAGGGTTGGCCTGCCTGGGTGACAAGACGCTGGAGGTGCGAGAACTGAATGTCTATGACGATCGTGGGGTGCAGGTGTGCGCCGATATGTCATTTGACCTCTGCGCAGGAGAAGTGCTGGGCATTGCCGGCGTGCAAGGCAATGGACAAAGCGAGTTGATCGAAGTGCTCACCGGCCTGCGACATGCGCACAGAGGGACCGTAACCATATTAGGACGCGATGTGACCAACAAGCCGCCGCGTGTCATCACCGAAGCGGGCACGGGACACATCCCCGAAGATCGCCAAAAGTTCGGGCTGGTGCTGCCCTATCCCATCACCGACAACCTGGTATTGTGCTCCTACTATTTGCCGCCCTTTGCCAATCGCGGCGTTCTCGATTACGATGCAATCGACAAAAACAGCCGCGAGCGGATCGAGGCCTTTGACATCCGCACGCCCAGCCCCTACGTGACCGCATCCAAGCTGTCAGGGGGCAACCAGCAAAAAGTCATCGTCGCTCGCGAGCTCTCGCGCCCGATCAAGCTGATCATCGCCAACCAACCCACGCGCGGGCTTGACGTGGGATCCATCGAATACATTCACCGGCAGATCATCGAGATGCGCGACGCCGGGTGTGCGGTGTTACTCGTCTCTGCCGAATTGGACGAAATTATGGCCCTCGCGGATCGTATTGCCGTCGTGTGTGGGGGTCGAGTCGTCAACATTATTTCTGCTGCACAGGCTGACAGGGAGACGCTGGGGCTTATGATGGCTGGCGTTGAATGTGAACTGCCTGAACTTGCTGCCGAAACCTAGCCGGAAAGCAAGAGTTCCTGGCAGTGATACCCGTCCTATCCCTGTGAAACAAGGCCAATACAATGCCCGTCCATATTCTCCCTGTCGCAATCCAACGACTCATCGCCGCAGGTGAAGTGATCGAACGCCCGGCGTCTGTGGCAAAAGAACTGGTCGAGAACGCCATTGACGCCCAGGCCAGCGCCATCTCGGTCGAGATCCGGGACGGGGGCCTGGGACAGATCCGCGTCTCCGACGACGGTCACGGCATGTCGCGCGACGATGCTGCCCTGTCGCTGGCGCGCTTTTCGACCAGCAAGATCGGCACGCTGGATGACCTGGAACAGATCCGCACGCTGGGATTTCGAGGCGAGGCGTTGAGCAGCATCGCCGCAGTGGCCCAGATCGACATACTGACCCGTACCCAGGGCGAATTGGCAGGAACACGCGTCCTGGTTCGAGGCGATACGACCACGGCCGAGCCAGCAGCCAGCCCGGTTGGAACCAGTGTCACCGTCAACGCCCTCTTTGGCCAGCTCCCCGTTCGCCGGCGATTCCTCAAGTCCCGTACAAGGGAAGTCGAGTTAACCCAGCAGACCGTCACGCGCTACGCACTGGCCTATCCGCACATTGCCTTTCGCCTGGTCGTCGACGGTCGAGAACGGCTCGTCGCGCCGCAGGACACGCCTTTGGCCAGGATTGGGGCGGTACTGAATCGTGATGTTGCGGGCGAGATGGTGCCCATCGAATGGCAGGCCCTCGATCTGCGGGTGCAAGGGTTCATCAGCCGGCCCACAATTGGCCGCAGCCGCCGCAGCGACCAGTATTTTTTCGTCAACGGGCGGCCGGTTCGCCCCGGACTATTGGCCGTGATGCTCGAACGACCCTATGCCGGCCGCCTGCCGCCGGGACGTTACCCGTTGTGTGTGATTCATATCACCATCGCCCCCCATCACGTCGATGTGAACGTACATCCCCAAAAGGCAGATATACGCTTTTCCCAGGAACGGACCGTATACAGCGCCGTGTCCTCGGCAGTGCGAGATGCCTTGAGCGCCTTTCCGCAGCAAGCGCAGTGGGCCGATCAACCGGACATGACCTGGCCCTTCGCCGGCACGAGTACAGCGAGCAGCATCGGTGAGCCCCAGACGTCATACAAGACGAGCGAGATGCGCGTGCTGGCACAGCTTCACAACACCTACGTCCTGGCGCAAACAGATGACGGCCTGATCGTCGCCGATCAGCACGCCGCACACGAGCAACTGTTGTTTGAACAACTCGTGCGGGGCAGCAAGCCCGTGCCGCTATCCCCACCGGTGCGCTTGGGGCTGACGCCGCGCGAGATGGAGACGATGGAGCGCATCGCCCCGGCACTGAACGAGTTAGGCATCGAGATCGAAGACTTTGGCCGGCAAAATGTGCTCGTCCGCTCGCTGCCCGCAAATTTGCAATCTCAAGACGTGGCAAAACTGGTCACGGCATTGATCGAACACCCTGTATCACGGTCGAGTACGGCCGATGAGCTGCGAGACAGCCTGGCGGCCAAAGCGGCATGCCTGGGGGCGGTCAAAGCCGGCGATCCATTGACCGTCGAGCAAATGCAGCAGCTGCTCGACGATCTGGCCCAGGTATGGTCACCTGTCACCTGCCCGCATGGGCGTCCGGCGCTTGTCACCGTGTCGATCGACGAACTCGACAGACGGTTCAACAGAACATAACAACGAGGCACAAGGCACTCCACATTTGCAGTTTTGCCACAAACCGGGTATAATATCTCGTCCCGTGGACGATAAGGATAAGGAAACAATAAACCGCCGCGCTGGATAGGCGGTTGTAATTATGTCAAATCGCACTGAATAAAGGAGAATCTTTACAATGCCCAAACGTACCTGGCAACCCAGAAAGCGCCGCCGTATGCGCGTACACGGTTTTCGCGCTCGTATGCAAGACAAGAACGGCCGCAACGTTCTCAAACGCCGCCGTCGTAAAAATCGCGCAAGTCTAACGGTCTAGATCTGTTGTCGCAACCAGCAGGCCTGTTTCTGTTAGCGCCCGTCTCTAGATGCTGAACAAGAGATATCGTCTAAAGAGCAGTTTGAGAATCCAACAGGTCCGTTCCAGCCGCCCATCTTGGGCCAATCGCTGGCTGGTTTTGACAAAACTTTTGGGTGAACACACATCGAGTCGGTTTGCGTTTTCAGTCAGCCGACGAATTGGAAACGCCGTGACCCGAAACCACGTAAAGAGATTACTTGGAGAGTCGATTCGAAAACAACTACCGGAAATAAAAGGGACGTGGGATATTGTCTTGATCGCTCGCCAACCAACAAGTCGGGCCAGTCTAGCGCAAATCGACCATGCGGTAACCAATCTATTCAGGCAAGCACATCTTGTACGGGAACCAGATCGAGACGGTGTAATAGAAACACGCACACAATAGATGAAAACGATTTTACTGTGGGTTATTCGCTTGTATCAAAACACGTTCTCCCGCATCTTCCCTCCAACGTGCCGTTTTACGCCCTCTTGTTCCGAGTATACCTACCAGGCAATCGCCAAGTATGGTGTGGTTAGAGGAAGCTGGCTAGGACTAAAGCGGATTTCGCGCTGCCACCCATTGAACCCGGGCGGTTACGACCCGGTGCCCTGATAGACTCAGGAGGTTATAGTTTGAAAACAAAGCAAGAGGGGCTTCAGGCCATCTCCGGCAATCATAGAACACAACGTAGCAAAAGCCTTGGGCCAAAATGGATCGGTCTTGCCATCTTGGTCATCATCTCGCTCACAGGCTGCGGCAGGCGTGTTCCTGCCACGTGGCCCGGCTTGAGCGTCCAAAATGGCATCGTCTACCTCGTAAACAGCCAGGTTTATGCGCTCGAAGCAGACACAGGAAACCTTGTCTGGGATTATCCGGATGTCCCCCAGCGAAGCGGTGGCCTGCTTGGGGGATGCTCGGCACCACAGCCTACTGACGGGCCATTTACCGCTGCACCTGTAGCCGGGCAAGACTTTGTCTTCCTGGCATCGGGAGGCGAACAGCAGCAATCTCTTTGGGGCAAAGGCGAAAATATGGCCGGGCTGCGCGCCCTGAACGAGTTCGGAACGCTGCAGTGGACGTTCAAAGAGCCGACCAAAAACGCCGTCGCCGCACCGGCGATAATGGGCCAAACCGTTTATCTGGCCTCGTCGGATCATAACGTCTATGCCGTCGATATCGATACGCGAGAGGCACGTTGGATATTTGAAACCGGCAACTGGGTATGGGCCACGCCGCTGCCAGCCGGTAATACGGTCTATGTCGCCTCAATGGATCACATTCTCTACGCCCTGGATGACGAAACCGGCCGGGTCAAATGGACGTTTGAACATCCGTCCAGTGCGCTCCCGACGGCGCCGACCCTGGCACAGGACACACTCTATCTGAATGCCCTGGACGGGTATGTATACGCCGTCGATGCCGAGACAGGCAAACTGGTTTGGGAACAAAAAGTACAGGGCAGCATCTGGGGCACGCCGCTCGTTCAAGATGGCCTCGTTTACGTGGGCACATTGGATGGCGTGATGATCGCCTTGAATGCCCAAAATGGACAAACCGTCTGGACCGCCAAGACCGAAGGAGAAATGCGCGGCACGCCGGCCTATGTGAATGGCAGCATCTATATTGGCTGCGAAAACGGCAAATTGTACGTCTTTGATGCCCAAACGGGCGCCGAAAGCGCGTCACCATTGGGAGAAACACTCGATAAAGTGTCCATTTTCACATCGCCAGTCTTTGATGGGCAGTATCTTTACATCGTCGCAACCGACGGAACCGTATTCGCACTTGATCCAGAAGAAAATATGCGGGTATGGCAGAAAAACCCATTGACAGACCAGGAGGCAGAATAACGTGTGGGATTTAATGATCCAAGGATTCGTCCTGGCTTTGATCTGGCTGTACAAAGTACTGGGTAGCTCCGAGTGGAGCTTGGCGTTGAGCATTGCAGTGATGACTATCGCCGTTCGTTTACTCACCATCCCGTTGACTTTGCCTTCACAGCGATCGATGAAAAAGAACTCGCTCAAGATGCAGACGCTGCAACCCGAGCTGGACAAACTCAAGAAAAAGTTCCGTAATGACCCGCAAAAACTCCAACAGGCCCAGTTGCAGCTTTACCAGGAACATGGCATCAATCCCCTGTCCAGTATGACCGGGTGCCTGCCGATGCTCATTCAACTTCCGATCATCTGGGCCTTTTATCAATCGATCAGTCGCGCTCTGGCGAACAAGCCGGGCGAAATGGTGGTCCTGAGCAAGTACTTGTACGCCGTGCCCAGGTTTATGCCTCTTGTCCCGTTGCCCAGTAAATTTCTGTGGTTCGACATGGGACGCCCCGACATGCTCGTGCTGCCGATCCTGGTTGCGGCGACAACATGGCTTCAACAAAAACTCACCACGGCCAACACGCCCCAGGCAACCGACCCGCAGGCCGCGCAGATGAGCCAGTCTATGATGATTACGATGCCGTTGATGTTTGGTTTTTTTGCGATGCAGATGCCAGCCGGGCTGTCGGTCTATTTCATCGTCAGCAACATTGTCGGCCTGGGTGTCCAGTGGCTGACCAACCGCCTGATCAAGGATGATGAACCGGTTGTATCCCGTCCTCGTTCGCAGGCACAACCGCCCATTCGGACCACAGAGAAACAAGACAAAACAGACCAATCGACTCGCAGAAAACGAGGATACAAAAGAAAATCCTGATCTCGGTCCCCACACCATTTCGCCACATGTGTGGCTAAACATACAATGAGACATAGGAAGGGATCTGTACATGGACAAACAAAGCGTTCAAGTCAGTGCGTTAACTGTAGAAGAAGCCATTCGACGCGGATTATCCCTCCTGGGATTGACCAGAGATGAGGTCGACATTGAGATCATTGAGGAAGGCCGGCGAGGCATACTAGGCATCGGCACCCGGGAAGCAACCGTCCACCTGGTAGCCCGTACGCCGGCTGCAAAAATGGTTCCTCAAGCAGAACCAGTACCCGCTCCAGTCGAGCCTCCTCCTGTGCAAGCTCAAGAGCAGAGCCAGGAATACGAGCTTTCAGAACCCCAGATCGCCGAAATCTCGCGTCAGGTGCTTGAAGAACTGCTGGGCAAAATGGGCATCGAAGCCCAGGTTACTGTCCAGCTCGACGAAACGCCGTCAAAATCCGGTTCTCCGATCAGGCTCGACGTCCAGGGAAACGACCTGGATAACCTCGTCGGTCGCCGGGGCCAGGTTTTGAATGCCCTGCAGCACATCACCCGGCTTATCGTCAGCCGGGAAACGGAACACTGGATCGATCTGGTCGTCGACGTGGAGAAATACAAAGAACGTCGCGCCAACTCGCTGCAAAAGCTGGCTCAACGGATGGCCGACCGCGTCGCTCAGTCGCAACAGCCCATCGCCCTGGAGCCGATGCCGCCCAACGAGCGGCGGGAGATCCACATCGCCTTGCGCAATCACCCCCAGGTCACGACCCAAAGCGTAGGACGTGGAGACGGCCGCAAGGTCACGATCATTCCCAAGCACTAGCTCAAAAGCCGGGTTTTGCGGGTAAAATACACCCGATCTAACCTGGTTTCTTGCCACACTAGCTCGAGTCGTGACAAACAGGCTTTCAGATTCGCCAGGGGCGGATTTGAAAGCCTGTTTTCGTATTTTCCCTTATCCCACCAGAAAATTGCCTCTCGTTGACGCAAAATTTACGCAAGATTCACGCTTTGTTCACACCCCAGGGGCAAAAAACGCTTTTGCCAAAACGCATCTCATTGTATAATAGTCACATCATATCTGCGCGTAGGCACCGAACAACGCACCGTTATGCGAAAGCCTGCGCACAAATTCAGGCCTAAGCCAAGCATCCTCGCCGATCGAGATCGTTCCATTTTCTAACCAGTCCATCGTTTCTGAAAACCTGTTTGCTTGGCGCACGCAATATGACCTGGACTGACTCGTCCAAGGGGAAGATGATGAAATCTAGAAAAGCTCTCATCCAGTTTGTTCTGTTTATTCTGGTTGCCCAGATGCTGCTGCCGCCTACGCCCGTTGTCGCAGCTCCCCCAAAAAGCAATGTTCCGCTGCCGCCACCACCGGCGTTGGGATTGTCCGATCTCTCGATCGTCCTTGTCGGATCGGTCACGCCTGCCCCCGCGTCACATCTGGCATCACCTTTGACGCCCCTGGACGCGTTTCGCCTATTTGGGCCGGCCGATCCCGGCATGGTCAAACCGGTAGCTTCATCTCCCCGCCCACCGGCAAG
>JAFGJF010000164.1 GCA_016929205.1 Anaerolineae bacterium | reverse complement strand
CCTTTTTCAGCATTACCGGATCGGACTTTATGGAGATGTTTGTCGGAGTGGGTGCCTCGCGCGTGCGAGATCTGTTCAATGAAGCCAAAAAGGCAGCACCATGTATCGTTTTCATCGACGAGTTGGACTCTATCGGCCGGCATCGCGGAGCTGGCCTGGGTGGGGCACTATTTTGGTGGCGGCAAGTGGCTGGCCGGTGGTTTCGAGATCGCGATCGGGTCTCTCTCGGGAGGAGAAGGGGAAACATACCTGGACCGCAAGTGGCAGGTGTACGACGCTCAGATCAAGCAAAAGGTCTTCGCCAAGATCGGCGTTCAGGGAGATATGAATTCATAGTATGACATTAACAAAGAAAGCACAACGTATATACAAGCAGGTTGATGCACTCACTGGCGGCTCCCTGGGTATACTGAAACGCGCCTGGCAACGTTTCGCTGAGGCGCGTGCCTCGGAAGCTGCTGCCAGCATCGCCTACTATGCCGTTTTTTCCCTGTTTCCATTGCTGCTGTGTTTAGTGGGTGTAGTGGGGTTCATCCTAACGCGCGATCGGGTTCACCAACTGGTTCTGAACGTTACTGCCGATGCACTGCCGGCGGCCAAGGCGTTGGTCGAGGAAAACATCCAAACTGTGCTCGAACGGCGCGGAACGTTGGGCCTTGTGGGGCTGATCGGTCTGTTGTGGTCGGCTACAGGTGTCTTTTCCACCTTGGCCCGCAACATCAACCGCGCCTGGCCGGATGTGCGAACTCGGAACTTTGTTGAGCGGCGAATGGTTGCGCTGGGGATGGTCGGCACATTGCTCACCCTGTTGATCGTTTCTTTACTCTCGACTACTGTGCTGGACACTTTGTCCGGGTTCGAGATCCCGCTTTGGGGTGGCATCTCGGTGTATGAGACGGCGGGATGGAAAGCATTCTCACGCGTCCTCCCCTGGCTGTTTACGTTTTTGATGTTCCTGGGATTGTATCGTTGGGTACCAAGCGCCGATGTGCCGTGGGCGGCAGCATTCTGGGGAGCGTTGGTCTCCGCGCTGGCCTGGGAGGCGGCCAAAAGGAGCTTTGCCTGGTATCTCGGCAGTGGGCTCGTCCGTTACAAGTTGGTCTATGGTTCGCTGGGAGCAGTCGTGGCTCTCATGTTGTGGATCTATTTGAGTAGTTGGATTGCGCTCTTTGGCGCACATCTCTGCGCAACCTTGACCAACTCGACTGATGTGGATCGTCTTGGAGCTCTCGAAAGTGAGTAAAGCATTCATCGTCCTCAATCCAATAGCCGGTCACGCCGAACCAGACATTGCTCGCCGGGCATTCAAACAGTATTTGGAGAGTGCCAACTGGGCATATGAAGTGTATGAGACGACTGGAAAGGAATGTGTGGCAGACATCGTCTCGGCAGCTTTAAAGCGGGATTTTGATTTGGTCGTCGCAGCCGGAGGCGATGGGACGGTTTCGAGCGTCGCTGATGCGCTCGTACGTACGGGGATCCTGTTGGGCATTGTCCCAATTGGCACGGGCAACGCGCTTGCGTACGATCTAGGCATTCCAGCGGATCTCGACGAGGCATTGCGACTGCTAGTAGGCGAACATACGACAAAACGCGTTGATGCAATGCGGATTGGCGATCGCTACGCCATTTTGAACGTGAGCGTTGGCGTTGGCTCACTGACGATGCGCGATACGAACTATAGCAGCAAACGGCGTTTTGGCGTTGTGGCTTATCTGTTGACAGGACTAGAAAAGCTGCTGGGTTTTCAGCCTTGCCGCTTTACTTTGAGTATTGATGGGCAGCGCAAGCAAGTCCGGGCGTCAGAGGTTGTCGTCGCAAACAGCGGCAGCTTGGGGCAGGTGGGCCTGGTGCTGGGGCATCAGATTCGCACGAACGATGGCCATCTTGATGTGTGTGTCGTGCGCGCCAGGACGATTTTCGGCTATTTGAGCCTATTATCGAGCGTGATGCTTGGGCAAACGCGACGCGATCCACACATACGCTGTTTTAGTGGTGTGCAAGGGATCGCTGCCGATGCTCAAGAATCGTTGCCAGTCCAAGCGGACGGCGAAATCGTTGGCCAAACGCCCGTCCGGGTAGAGGTGGTGCCCGGTGCCGTAACCGTGATCGTGCCAGAAGCTGAGCACGCTCCATCATATTTGAGACAGTAAGCGAGGTGTATGACATGCCTGTTCGTCAAGTTGTTGAGATTTTGAGCGAATTGATCCAGGATGGCGCAACGGCCGTGCAACAGCGCCGTGGCGCGGAAGCGCTGACGGTAGCTCGGGGGATGCGAACGCTGATATCGACGTATCTGCGTGAACAGTTGGCGTATACGTCCCTGTGGAAGGAATTCACACTTGAGCCACAGAAGGCGGCCGCGCAGCTAGCCGGGGTGCTTGAGATGCTTGTAGAAGCTAATCCGGGGCTGGCACAAGAAATAGATACGCTTTTGGGAGAATACCGCAGGGCCGTTGGACCGCCAGGGAGTCCCAGGATACGAACAGGCGTACAAAACAACGTGCCAATTCAGAGCCAGATCCAGGACACAAGGGCGAACATCGAAATAGAAGACGATATAGGCAAAGGGACCTATCTCTATGGCAATGTCAAACCTGGATCCGTCTCTGTTGGAAGAGGTGTCCAGACCAAGCAGGCGGAGGGCAGTGCACGTGGTTTAGTCAAGCAAGAAGGGATCCAAAATGGTGCTTGGGATAGTTCATCTTTTGAGGACTTTGAAATAACTGTGGACACATATCCGGGCATCGATCAAGCAGCCAAAACAGAGATCAAGAGGCAATTG
>JAFGJF010000163.1 GCA_016929205.1 Anaerolineae bacterium | reverse complement strand
CAAATCCATTGAAGTGGAAAAAGTCTTAACCATCCAAAACATACTCGCTGCTTCATTTGCACTTGCTCCGATTATTTTTCTGTTCGCTCACTCCAAGGTATCCAAGGCTTGACGGAATCTATCAGCGTCTATTTCAGACAACTCGGGAAATATCGTGATCACCACGTTGCCTTTGACAAACTCACTGTATACATGCTCTCGTCCTCTTCCGGCCATGCTCTCAGCAAAGTCACGTGTAGCTCTATTCACTTCACTCTGCGACGAATAAATGGCAACACTACCATAGTGCTTGGTCAAAGTAAGTGTGTAGTCACCTACAAAGTTGTATGCTTTTGTTCCGCCTGGATACTCGATGACGCTAAAGTTCGTTGAGGTAATCAAACCCTCATCGTAAAGCACTTGACTTATCTGCTCAATGGTGTACGTTTTCCAGCCCACCCCGCAACCAATTATTAACCACAGGCACAATAAGATACCTACAATACTACCGATCGAGTATATCCAATTATGTCTTCTCATGTTTGTTCCCCAAAATCCATTGCCAATCAAGTTGATGCGTACATACTCCTGTCTTGAATATGCCGCCCCTAAGGAGAGATCTTGTTTCTTATCGAAGCATCATATCCAGATATGCGATCAACCCAATCCCAAGGTTTGACCTTATTCCCCGTAAGTCCGGTCCAGTTGAGAAAAGGAGAATAACTTATGCCTGTAGCCGGACCCAAACCATGCAAAAACAACGAGCCACTCGGACCCATATCAACCGAATACCCACGACCCAACTGTACAGAAATACTGAAAGCTGTATTCAGTATTAACTTCTGCAAACTAGCTTCATCCAAGATTTCGTCAGGAAATGCTGATCCTGCACGATAAGAATAGCCCTCCCAGTAATCATAAGATATGCCTGCTCCCAAACCGACATCTATAGAGGCAGACCAATACTCGTTGCCATAACGATCATGGATTTTGGAGTAGCTCCACGAAAGCCCAAAGTCCACAGGTGGATCACTTATTATCTGTGTGACTATATCGCTCCCTGCGCTTCTAACAAGCACATCTGGCACTTCCGTTGTGTACTTAAAGTCGTTGTAAAATATCCCATCATTTCGTTCATACCAGTGAAGTTTTTTGGTTCTGGTGCGCCACGACGGCCAAGAACGAATCCGTTCATCGGCCTCGATCTCCACTTGGTCAACAAATTCCGCTAATGGTAGATACTGATTTGCAACTCTGGGATTAAAGAACCAAAGTTCGCACATTGAATAAGAAACTTGCCACGCTCCCATAGGAGCAGGTGCCAAAGGCCAGTATTGACTATTTTCATCATACTTGAAATCCAGATACCTTGGCAGTATCAAATCCCCAGGATTTGCGTCAAGAAGAAGAGCATAGAGTCCCCACCTGGCGTGTTTCCCATACCCAGCAAATGTTTCCTCGACGGTTTCGCCATCCTTCATTAGACTATATTCGATCTGTTGCGGACTGAACAGACCAGTAGGATCGACAGAATTAGCAGGACTGTTCATAACGTAAGCATATTTGTGCAAAGTGTCCGGCTGTTGTATACTACCTGACCAGGGATCCTGACTCACAAACCTGCCGGTTTGGACATCGTACCACCGGGCCCGCAAGAAGAGCATGTCAAAGGAAGCACCATTTCGCTGCCCCGTATACCCATAATCCGCCGCCGATGTTCCGGCGGTGTGCGGCTGTTGTGGTGAATGGTGGTGGATCCCAACCACACACTGCCCTCTACCACCGGGCACTGCTTATCGCTGCACCATTGTCAAAGTGGCTGTTATAACAAGGCCTCGAAATCAAAATCGCACGATAGCGCTAGTGTTTTGGCTTGAACACACTCACGCTGAGCGGCGGCAAGGTCAGGCTCAACGAACAGGGCCGCCCCTGCCACGGCGTCGGCTCGGAGTGGAAACCACCATTGTTGCCCATGTTGCTGCCCCAGTACGCTTCCGAGTCGCTGTTGAGGATCTCGGTGTAAAAACCATGATCGGGCACACCGATACGATAGCCGTGCCATGGCACAGGCGTAAAGTTGCAGACGACGACCAGGTAATCACTCGGATCGGCGGCGCGGCGAATGTACGAGATGATGCTGTGCTCCCAGTCGTTCAGGTCGATCCACTCGAACCCGTGGTAGTCGAAATCGCGCTCGTACAGCGCCGGTTCAGATCGGTAGAGTTGGTTCAGGTCGGCCACAAAACGCTGCAGCTTGTGATGGGGCTCCCACTGCACCAGGTCCCAGTCGAGGCTGCGCGCTTCGCTCCACTCTCGCCACTGGCCAAAATCGCAGCCCATAAAGAGCAGTTTTTTGCCGGGATGGGTGAACATGAAACCGTAATAGAGGCGCAAATTGGCAAACTTTTGCCAGTCGTCGCCGGGCATCTTGCCGAGCATCGACCCCTTGCCGTGCACCACCTCGTCGTGCGAGATCACCTGCACAAAATTCTCGGTAAAGGCATAGATCAGGCCGAAGGTCAGATGATTGTGTTCGTATTTACGATAGATCGGGTCCTTTTGAATATAGCGCAGGGTGTCGTTCATCCAGCCCATATTCCACTTGAAATTGAACCCCAATCCGCCCAGGTACGTTGGCCTGGATACGGCGGGAAACGAGGTCGACTCTTCGGCAATGGTCATGATCCCGGGATGATAGCGGTAGCATAGTTCGTTAAAATGCCGCAAAAAGGCGATCGCTTCCAGGTTCTCGTTGCCACCATAGATGTTGGGCACCCACTCGCCCTCTTTGCGCGAATAGTCCAGGTAGAGCATCGAAGCCACGGCGTCGACGCGCAGCCCGTCGATATGGTATTTTTCCAGCCAGAACAGGCCGCTGGCGATGAGAAAATTGCGCACCTCGTTGCGGCCAAAATTAAAGATCAGCGTGCCCCAATCCTTGTGCTCGCCCTTGAGTGGATCGCCGTACTCGTACAACGCCGTGCCATCAAAATGGCCCAGACCATGCGCGTCCTTGGGAAAATGGGCCGGCACCCAATCGATAACGACCCCGATCCCATTCTGGTGGCAATAGTCGACAAAATACATAAACTCGTCAGGCGTGCCGTGCCGGCTGGTCGGCGCAAAATAGCCGATCACCTGGTACCCCCACGAGCCGTCAAAAGGATGCTCGGCGACAGGCAGCAGTTCGATGTGGGTGTAGCCCATCTCTTTGACATAATCAACAAGATTGTGGGCCAGTTCGCGATAGGTGAGAAAACGCGCCCCTTCTTCGGGCACGCGCATCCACGACCCAAGATGCACTTCATAGATCGAGAGCGGCCGGTCGAGCGGGTCCGTCTGGGCGCGTTTGTCCATCCACGCCGTATCATTCCACTCGTACCGGTCGATGTCATAGGTCACCGAGGCCGTGCTGGGACGCTGTTCGGCAAAATAGGCATAGGGATCGGCTTTTTCCAAAACCTGTCCAGATTTGGTCCTGACCCTGTACTTGTACACCTCACCTTGGCCAATGCCTGGAATAAACAGTTCCCATATGCCCGAGCCACCGCGCACGCGCATCAGGTTGCGCCGTTCATCCCAGGCGTTAAAATTACCGACAACGCTCACTGCCTGCGCGTTGGGCGCCCACACGGCAAAGAGTGTCCCTTGCACCCCACCAATCTCACCCACGTGCGCGCCGAGTTTTTCATAGCTCTTGTGGTGGTTGCCCTCGCCAAGTAGCTGCAGGTCATAGTCGGACAATACAGGCCAGAATGAATAAGGATCGATCATATCCCACGTGTGGCCTTCCATGTTGGTCGCGCGCAGGCGATAGCCAAACAATGCCTTGCGCCCGGTGCAGATCGCCTCAAAGACGCCGTCACGGTGAACGCGCGTCATCTTGTATGCATCGCCGTTTTCAGCCACAACCGCCAGTGTGTCGGCATGGGGGACCATGGCCCGCACCGCAACAACCTGCTCTCCCTCCCAGGACACGAGGTGTGCACCCAGGACCTCAAACGGGTCGTGATGATAGGCATAGATAATCCGTTCAATATCGTCGCTACCAAGCGTGCTTTTCATCATCTTTCCCTCTATTCTGCTGCTCATTCGACTGCTGCGACAACAACACTTATGTCGTCAAACCACTGCCAAAGCTGCTCATCTGACAGTTGCCAGACGTGCGCGCGAAACCAGATCCGCTCAGGCTGTACATACAGTTCAACCGATTCTGGGGGATCCCGGACCAGCCGGGCCAACGCTGCCCTGACCTGTTGATCGGCAATCAGGCTGCGCGCACGCGGCTCGTTTTCGGCAAACCACGCCAGGCCATCCAGATCGGGTTCGCTCACCGCCAGGTGCACGCAATCTCGACAATCGAGCAGCGGGCGCTGCCGTCCAAGGGCCATTCTCGTTCCTGTGTTTGCGCGCACGTAAACGTCCAGCACAGCCGCCCTGCTACGTTGTGGCGGAAAATACTGCACCTCGAACGCTTTGTCCTTGTACCGGCCCGTATACCGCCGCCCAAAAATCATATACCCTTGCGAGACAAAGCCGGCCGGCCCCAGCACGGCATCCAGCGCACGCCCGGCTTGAAGCGGCAGGAAAATCACATAGATGGCCAGGGCAACCACGTCGGCCATGCCCAGGACGCCGACGACAGCCGCCGACATCAGGTTGCGTCCCTTGCTCAACGGTGGGGGAAAGGGCTTTGGCAGCGGCATCCACATGAGGATCAGCGCGCAAAAGAACAAAAGTATGATCGATGCAAATATCACCATAATCACGCGCATGGCCATCCCTTTCCTCAAACCGATCCCAGGCTCAGGACGGTGTGCAACAGCAAATTTGCCCCATTGACGCAATCCTGCCAGCGCGAAAACTCGAGCGGCGAGTGGCTGCGCCCATCGACGGACGGCACAAAAATCATTCCTGCCGGGCACAGATCGGCAAAAGACTGTGCGTCGTGCCCCGCGCCGGAAAGCAGCGATGTATGCGTCAGGCCCAACCCCCCAGCCGCGGTCTGAATCGTTCCCTGCATTTGCTCGTTCATCGGCGTGGGTAAAATCGCCTCCAGCCGCTCGACCTCCAGTTTCAAATCAAAGCGCCTGGCCTGTTCGTGGGCCTGGTCGAGCAGCACTCGTTCGAGGCGCTGCAATTGTTCGCCGGTTGGGGCGCGAAATTCGAGCGCCAGGTTGGCCGCCGCAGGCACGACGTTAAAGGCCCCGGGTTCAAACGTGATTTTGCCCACATTGCTCACACAATCTGGAAACGCATCGATCACCGTCTCTCGCACGGCCAACGCAAACGCGCACGCGCCTTGTGCCGCATCCCGGCGATGTGCCATCGGCGTCGTCCCCGAGTGATCGGCCCGCCCGGCGAATTTCAGATGATACCAGTGAATGCCAACGATGTGAGAAACGATGCCCACGTCGATCTTGGCGGAAATCAACCTCGGCCCTTGCTCGATATGCACTTCGAGGTACCCGGCAAGCGAATCCGGATCGCGTTGCGTAGACAGAACGCCTTCCCGGGTCAATCCGGCACGCTCCAACGCCGCCGCAAACGCATCGGGGCCGTGATGTGGGTTCTCCAGATCCCCGGCGTGTAGTTTGCCGGCCAACGCCCGGCTGCCCATCAGGCTGACGTGCGCGCCCTCTTCGTCGGTCAGATCGATCGCCTCCAGGTCAAAGGGCAGCGACAGGCCGGCATCCACGATCGTTTGCAGCACCTCAAAAGCGCACATCACCCCCAGCGCGCCGTCAAACCGGCCGCCGTTGGGCACCGAATCGAGATGAGAGCCAAGGATGAGCGTTTTTGCTCCCGGCTGGCCACAGAGCAAGCGGATGATGTGATTACCCGCCCCGTCGACATGGACCTCGAATCCGGCCTGTCGCGCCTGATCCAGAAACCAGCGTCGCGCTTCAAGATGCGCGGCACTCAGGGCCGGGCGGTGGACACCACCATCCGGCGTCGCCGCAATGCCGGACAGCGCCTCAAACCGGGTGCGAAAACGGCGTTCGTCGATTCTCAAATTGGTGCAATAAGCCATGCGGTCACCCTTTAAAAAGTGCCAGTTTGAACTCGTGATCGGCGTTTTTATCCATGCTTTTCAGCCAGTGCTGTTTCGCCGCCTCGATCGTGCACGGCCCAAACGTGCACACCCAGATCGGGCGCTCCCTCGACGCCAGGTATAACCTCGACAAAACATCCTGCAGGATCGATCCCATAAACGGCGTAAACATGAAAAACACGGTGCCCTCGGCGTAATCGGCGTCACGGGCATCGATGTTGAAAAACTCGACCGCACTCAAGCCAAAATCTTGCGCACATTGCCGGGCATAGGCACAAAATGCCGGCTCGTATTCGATCCCCTTGGCTTTGACACCGGTGAGCAAATGCACCAGGATCGCCACCTGTCCCAACCCCGATCCGAGATCATAGAACACATCCTCCCCGGTCAGAGCGACACGATCGACCAATTCCAGGATGACACTTGCCGGCACGGCCTCAAGATGCACCATCCCGGGCTGTCGTTCTTTGATCTCTTGCGGCTCGGGCTCGGTCAAAAAAACGCCGCTGACCAGCACATCGAGCCCATCATAGTCGTAATGAGCCCGGCCCGTCCGGCTCTCAACATCGTCCGTGTAACGCCCCAGTTCGCGCCGCAACCCATCGGGCGTGTAATCGCCAGCCTGCAGGCGCGTTCGCAAGTGGTGAAAAAGACGGCAGTCGATTTGTTCCAGCCGGCACTGCAACGTCGCTATTTTTTGTTCCAGCGTTTTTCGCGCACGACCTGGCTCCTGAAAATGGAGTACCGTGCGGAAATCCCCAAGCCTGTCCAGCGCTTCGGCGCGAGCGTTCAGATTCGTCTCACCGAAAAGCGATTGGTCGTTTTCCAGGATGGCGAGATCCAGGCACACTTGATTCAAATCCATGGCACACTACACGAATGGCCGTTCAATAGACGGGCTGGGCTGAGTAAAGAACACGGGGCCATCCTGGGTCATATAGACACAATCTTCCAGGCGCACGCCAAACTCACCATAAATGGCGATCATGGGTTCGTTGGTAAAGCACATGCCCGCGGCCAACGGCACCTTGTTGCCCCGTACAATATGATACCACTCGTGAACGTCGAGCCCGATGCCATGTCCTGTCCGGTGAGGCAGTCCCGGGATCTGATAATCTGGCCCAAACCCGGCATCGACAATCACTTGGCGCGCCGCCGCATCGACCGCTTCGCACGGTGCGCCAAGTTGAGCAGCAGCAAAAGCCGCCGCCTGGGCCTCTTTTTCCAACGCCCAAATATCACGCTGGCGCTGTGTCGGCTTGCCAAAAACGATGGTCCGGCTGATATCGGAATGATACCCGTCCACCGTACATCCGCCGTCCATCAACACCACATCGCCTTCGGCGAGATGTTGCGGCTCCCGACTGCCGTGAGGAAACGCCGTGCTTGCGCCAAACTGGGCACTGATCCCCCCCTGAACGCCCAAAGCCCGGTGCGCGGCTGCGGCGTTGGCTGAAAATTCGGCAGGGGTCATTTCCTCTTGCAAAAGTGACAGGCTCACCTTGTATGCCTGTACGGTGATATCCATCGCCCGCTGCATCAGCGCGATCTCGGCTCGGGATTTGAGGGCCCGGCAAGGAATGGTTACCGGATCGGCACTGACATAATCAAGATGAGGCGCCTCCTTGCGTATGCCGTCATACAAGAAAAAGCGTACGCTCTCTTCCATGCCCATCCGCCCGCTCGCTATGCCGCGATCGCGCAATATCCCGGCAACCAGCGCGTAGGGGCTCTCGTGTTCCTGCCAGGGCCGCACGTCGTCGCCCAGGACGACCATCTCGCGCAACCTGGCCTCTTCAAAGCCCGGACAGACATAGGCAATATCTCCCCGGGCGGGAATGATCGCGCCCGTCATTCGCTCGCTGCGCCACCACTCGACACCGGTAAAGTACCGCAGACTGGATCCGCCGTCGAGATAGATCGCATCAATCCCACTTTCGACCATCAGCCGGCGCGCTTTTTCAACACGCCGCTGCCGTTCCGCGATTGTGATCGGTTCGATCCCGTCCGTCATCGGCTTTAAATCGCCCAGTTTCTCATTTAGCATTGTGCCATCACCCTCTCCAAAACTTGACGTCGCATACGCTGCCGTCCAAGTTGCAAGTCCAATCACACCTGCCCCAGCCAAAGCCGGCCTACCGGGCCGCCGCTTCCACATACCGGATCCGCTTGCGGCAAAGGCACGTGTTTTATGTTTTCGTCAGCGCGAGGACGCTCGCCCGACCGGCCGTAATTCATATCCGGATGCTGTCCAGGCGGATAGGCGCCCACGACGCGGAAATCCAGAGATGCACCGAGGTTCTTGTGCGCGACGCCGGCGGGAATGAGCAATACATCGCCACACTTGACCTCGATCACCACGCCGCTTTCGCCACCCAATTGGAGACGAGCCGTCCCGCCATAAACGCCGAGCACCTCGTGTGCCGTACTGTGATAATGGTGAAAAGAATAGACCCCGTTTCGCCAGGAACTGCCCCACCCGTTGGCCCGGAACAACGATTCGATCGCCGCCGCCGGGTCACGATCTGGCAAGACGAGTGCGCCCGGATACACCAGGAGAGGCAAACGAGCATTGTTGGGATAGGTGCCATCGTCCGCGAGCAGGTGATCGAGCGCCCGATCAGACTGTACACCGTTTACAAAGCGATTTTCAACCGGATCCATCACCCTTCCTTGGGGAATATTTTGCCCGGATTGAGGATATGGTTTGGATCAAACACCTGCTTGATCCGCCGCTGCAGCGCGATCAGCGTCGGGTCCATGACCGTGCTCAAATAGGCCGATCGCTTGTGGCCGATGCCGTGTTCGCCGCTAATCGTGCCCCCCAGGCCGGCAACCACCCCGTACAGTTCGTTCAAGACAAGCGGCACCGTCTCGTGCCATACGTCGATCGCCGTCTCGGGTTTTTTGACCACCGTGGCGTGCAGGTTGCCATCGCCGGCGTGGCCATAGCACGGGATGAGTACATCATACTTGAGCGAAATCGATTCCAATGCCGGGATCAAGTCGGGGATCTGGGCCATCGGCACGACGATATCTTCCAGGCTCTGCACCGGACAAATAGCCTTGAATGCCTCGGCGATGTTTCGCCGCACGCGCCACATACGCTCTTCGTTTGCCGGCGTATTGCCGACGTACACATCAAGCGCGCCAAATTCCAAACACAGGTCAATGATCGGTTCATAAACCGCTTCCAGTTGGGCTTGGTTTGGCCCGTCGACCTCGATTAACAACATCGCCCCAATATTGGGGCGCGGCGGCCGCTCCTCCAAATACTGGTAGACCGTCTCTACGGTCAAGCTGTCCATAAATTCGACCGACGTTGGAATCAGCTTGCCCTGAGTCATCACCTTGGGCACCGCCCCAATGGCTGAAGGCACGTCGGCAAAGGGAATAAGCAGGACAACGCGCGCTGCAGGCAATGGGATCAGCTTTAGTGTCGCCCGCGTAAAAATGCCCAGCGTCCCCTCGGAGCCGATCAGCAGGTGGATCAGATCATACCCGGTCACATCCTTGACACGCTTGCCGCCCATCTCGACGATCTCGCCCGTAGGCAAGACCACCTGCAGCCCCAACACGTAGCGCCCGGTAATCCCATACTTGATCGCCCGCCCTCCTCCCGCGTTTTCGGCAATATTGCCGCCGATAAAGCATGTCTCCGTACTCATTGGATAGCCGGCATAAAAAAGGCCGTATTCGGCGACCGCCTCGTTGATATCATTGGTGATCACCCCCGGCTCTACGGTGACGGTCATGTTCTCACGATCGATCTCTAGAATGTGATTCATCCGTTCCAGCGACAGCAGGATGCCGCCGTAAACCGGCACTGCGCCGCCGGACAGCCCCGACCCCGCGCCGCGTGGTGTAACCGGGATCCGCTCGTCGTTGGCCAACTTGATCACCGCCGCAACTTGATCGGGCGTTGCCGGCTTGACGACCACGTCGGGCATGTGGGCATATTCCTCGCCCGCTACCTCATCGTGGGCGTAATCGATCATGCGCTCGGGTTCATCGTAAATAAGGTGTTGCTCTCCGACGATATCGCCCAGCTTGGCGACGATATCCGGCGTAACCGGATGATAATCGGATTCTCCCTGCATATTGCCCCCTCGTTATTCTGTCTGAATGACCGAGCCGCAATACACACACTCGGCACTGTTCTCATCGACCCAATCCACTTCGTCGGAACGAACCGGCCCATTGCAGGAAGGGCATTTGGCAGGCAATATTCCACGCTGGGAGAATGGCAAATCGGCCTTGTCTTCAGCGCCCAACAGGGCCGCAGCCTCGGCGCGCAAAAGGACGGCCTCGCTGTAAAAACCCTTTTCCTCCAACGCTTTGATCAGGCGCGGCAGAACGGTCCGGATGCGTTCGATTTGCCCGGCCTGGGCCAGCAACTGGATCGCTCGGCGCGCCAGCTCGACCGCATCCTGGGCGCTTCCCATCTCTAATCGGGCACGCGCCGCTTGAAAATACAGCGGCGCCGCCTTGAGCGGCATCCCCCGCTGCGCCGCGCCGTCGGCCAAACGCTTGAAAATGGGAAAGGCCTGCGCAACCTGCCCGTTTTCCATCAAACGGTGCGCCCGGCGAAGCGCTTGTATCACTTTGACTTCCAATGGGCCGCCGCCTGGTCGCCGCCTGGCCAACCGTCTCGGAGGTTGTCGTCGAAACATAACCACCTTTTCCTCTCTACCTATCGATCGTGCTTACCAATCATCATCTATCTGGCCGCGTTCCCGCCGCCGCTCTTTCCTCCGACTGGGCGTAAACCACTCCTCATCCAGGTCAGCCAATACCTTGCGGGCAAAAACCAGGTAGCCGGTATGCGCAATGATGCGATCCATTGGACGCAAACGGGCAGGAACTGCTTTGTAAGGGCGCAGAATCAACTCTTCTACTTCAAGCGCCGAAAAGCGGTTACGGCGCAAATCATTGAGCAAATGCGAGACCTGATTGGTGGTCGGGACCAACGCCCCCAAAAAGCCCCCTCCTTTGAGTGCTGAATGTGCCTGGGGCAGGTATTCCCAGGGGTCGCGCACATCCAGAAACAGCGCATCCACATCGGTTTCATCAAACCCCTGGGTTATATCGCGCTCGTGAAAACACACAAAATCTGCCAGATCTAGCTCTGCCAGGTTCTCTTTTGCCACTTGCTGAATGTCGGCGCGAACCTCGTAGGAATACACCCGGCCATCCGGCTGCACCAGACGCGCCAGGGCCGTCGTCAACCCGCCGCTGCCGGTGCCGGCCTCGATGACCCGCACGCCGGGATGGATATCGAGACGCAAAATCAAGTAGCCGATGTCCTTGGGGTACATAATCTGCGAGGTGCGCCGGGTACGATGGATCAGATCATAGATCGAGGGTTCCATTACCAGAAAAGAGTGACCGAGGTGCGAGTGGATCTCACGACCCAATGGCTGGTCGATGAGGTCATCGTGCTGGATGACGCCACGATGGGTTTGCATCTTGGCCCCAGCCTTGAGCGTGATCAGGTAGGTTTTATAGTCCTTGGAGAACAGCAAAACGCGATCCCCTTGGTGTGCAACAGCCATTCGCCCATTCCTCCAGTCGCTCGTCTCGTTCTTTGCATTGTACTCGAAATCACACTCGACACGGGGCAAACGTGATCGCTTGTACTATCTGGTCAAATTATACCCATATCCAGCGCAAAGGGCAAGACACGAACAAAAGGCCAGGCAGTTGGTCGACGAGACCCAAGACGACGGCGCGGCTGGCTGCCAACGAGGCCACACAGGCGCTGTTGAAGGCGGAAAATGGGGTGCTGCCGGACGAGATACGCGGCGACCATTTAAAGATCGATATGCACCTTACCGACCTGCAAGCGGCCAAGGCCAAGGCGTGGGCGCTGTCGGAGGCACTGAACAAGGAGACGGCACGGCTGCGATCGGTTTGGGAAGCGGCCAAGGACGATCTGGAGCAGGCCGAGGGTGAGTGAAGCTCGGCTGAGGGCGATCGATCCGAGGGTCAACGCGTTTGAGACGGCGGTGCTGGCCGGGCTGGGCGATGGCGCTTACCGGGCGGGTTCGAGTTTGGGATCGCGCTGGGGATGCAGGTGGCGGCCAGGTGCGCGCTGCTAGGGCCGGAACTGCCCGAGGCGCTGCTGGTGACCAGGAACACGGGCACGGCGCTGATCGAGGCGCACGACTGATCGTTTGTAGTGTTGTTCTTTAACAATTTCATAGCCTGCACGGCAAATAAAAACGCCCGCCGGTGTGGGCGGGGGTTGGATGTATCTAGTAGGTGTCTCGTGTGCGGAGATCTATTACCCCATCAATCACGTTTTGGGCGTAGGCCAATGCTTGCTCAGATAGTTTATCTGGGGGGCCCGGCAGCAGGTCGTCATAGTCCGCATTCTGTCGCAGCTGTTGAAATTCTTCAAGGGTATTGAAAATCTCGCGACCGGTACGTCCTTTTCTCTTGAACCAGTTTCTTATTGCGTAATGGGTACTGCTTTCACCTTTTGCCAGATCGTCATCTTGTTCTTCTGCGAATGCCCTGGCGTAATTCAACGCAGCATAGTAGGCGCGGCTGATAGCAGTGCGCCAGACGGCCTCTTGTGGTCCGGGCGTGTCCGGGTCTCTGGTTAATCGGGATGCTAATTCGCGGTAGTCTAGCCAATCAAAGGTCATACGAATCTGACTGCAATCATGAAATGGTCGTCGATTGATGACGGCTGGAGATCGAACCAGTCATCATCGATCTGATCGGCAAGGGTCATTGCTTCGCTGACGGGTAGGTCCGTCTGGATGTAGGCAAAGAGCTTTTGCAGTACCGGGAACTCGGGATCGCGAACGAGTTTGAGCTGGATGGTGGGCTGATCGCCAAAATATGCTTTGATGAGGTCATACGCCTCGATAAGCACCGGGATAAGGTCGGGACGTGGGGACAGGAAACCTTGAACGGCTTCGGGATTTTCACTTTGGTAAAGGGAAGAGATTTGATTCAACGATTCTAGGGTCGCTTGTCTAGCGTTATACGCATCATAGGATGATGACACATACTTGAAAAAGTCGTAAACCAATGCGCCGCTTTGAGTTGTATTGTCTGGTAAAACGCGAATTGGTTCTGTCATGTTATTCCTTTTTTACGGGCTGTTGCTGGCTGGGCCAGCCGAATGCTTTGAGGTACTTTTCAAGGTTTTCTTGCAACCCTTTGACCAATTGGGCCATCTGGGCTGGAGACATTGCAATCTGGGTGACAAATCTGGCGTTTGTCGAGTCAATCTTGTCGACCTGTTCTTTGCGTTCTTCTGGTGTGCCAAGAATGATAGGTTGCTGGATCTGCCAGAATGAGAGAAAAAATGTATCGTCGGAGTGCTGCACGACAAAGTTGTTGACGTATTGGGCAACTGTGTCGGGTGGGATTTCCCAATGAACCTTGACAGGTTTGCCTTGATCTTCAGGCATCAAAAAGTGCTCCTCCGGAGGTGATAAAATGATAGCGACGCCCACCCCAGCCAGGGAGTGCGCGCCAATTGATGATGCTGTATTGATATTATACCATAGAATTGGTAGGGGTCAACAGGTTTTTTTGTCCCTTGACACCACACCAACGACCTGCACGGTACGAGATACCGCTTCTAGGGCAATGATAGCAGAAAGGTCTCATGAATCCTCTTTATTTGCTCCTCGCCATTGTAGGAATAGGTCACAATCAATTCTTTAACTTCATTAGGGGCCGGATCATTGTCGCCTGTACAACCAAGAGATGTATTGTCTGCACGTACCTCAAGTGTATCTTGCACTACTAACGATCTCAGGAGTTCAGTAACATTTTTTGTTGCATCGCCTTTGCCGTATCTGGCCGAATGGATGACCAAGCCTTGGGTAATACGTTCTGTTTTTGCGCTTGTCATAGCCTGCATGGCTTCAAGTACGGTCAGACTCTGTTCCCAACCAATGGACTCGAAAAAGTGTCGGTGATCGAAATCCATGAAGAGTTTCTCGACAAATGAATCAAGCCAAGAATAGTATGTCCAGCCGTTTGGCAAAATGAACGCAGCGAATTTGAAGGTTATATCTACTTATATCTGGCATTACCAAAGAGCAAATTCAGTGTAATAATAGATAGTATACTGAAAGTTGATACTGTTGGCGAAATCTGCCTGATGTGGCATAATACTCCTGAAAAAACGTTGAACAGGGGTGTGAACGATGAGCATCCAACCACGTGAGGTTTACGGCATACCCGCAATTCTCCGGATTCACAATTTTGAAAGAGTAGTGTATAATGAAGGGTGAGCACTGTTGAATGGAAAGACGGGAGCAAACACACTATCATGAGCATCGAACATATAAAACGCCCAGACGGTACGATTGGCGACATCGTCATTTGTGACGTGTGCGGAGCCAGGATGCACGACGAGGCCATCGATTGGGGATCGTGGGATTGGAGTTGGCAGAAACAGTACGTGGACGTCAACGATGAATACGTCGTCAAGCACCTTTGCGCGCGATGCCGTCCCAGGGTCGTCTGGTGCGAGGATTGTCAGACCTTTCACTATAGAAACAGCACGCACAAGGTCACGTGTACTCAATGCGGGCGGGAATTCAGGGCATTTGTAAAACAATCAGGCAAAGTTTGCGCAAATTGTGCTGGCCTTGAAGACGATCATTCCCGGTGGTGGGTCGAAGCATTGGGAAGCAGCCGTCCACAAAACACCTCGTCATGATCTACCGTCTACTGACCCGGACAAGATTTTCTAAACTTTTGCCAAGCGTTCAGGGGAGTAAGATAAGAAACCAGGTTTTTGATGCAGAATGATTCGTTTCGGAATGTCGATCATGTTGCTAGATAACGCTACCTTGCTTAGATATTGCTAAAAACCTGGTTTCTGGCACCCCCTGAACGCTTACAACTTTTGAACGCCTCTCATAGGGGAAAAAATCGTTTAGCTTTATGTGTCTGGATCAGTCGATCACAATCGCCAGTTCGTAGCCGCATGTCGGGCATTTCTTTCCCCGCAGCAGATTTTGGATAGAATATCCCTGCCGACGGATGCAGATCTGCCCGCATTCAGGACACCGCGTATGCTCGTACGGACTGTTTAGGACGTTGCCCACGTATACGTAGCGCAAACCTGCCGCATAGCCGATCTCGGCGGCGCGATGTAACGTCGACACCGGGGTCGGCGGCACATCGAGCAGTTTGTATCGAGGCGTAAAACGCGAAACGTGCCACGGTATATCGACATCGACCGAGACCAAAAACTCGGCAATGGCGCGCAACGTTTCCTCATCGTCATTGCGTCCCGGAATAACCAGCGTCGTCACTTCAACCCACACGCCCATCTCGTGCATCCTGGCAATCGAGTCCAACACCGGCTGCATGCGCGCCCCACACAGCGTCCGGTAGAATTCGTCAGACCCTTTCAAATCAATGTTGGCGGCGTGGAGATGTTCACCGATCGTATCCAACATCTCTGGCGTCATATACCCATTGGAAACAAACACATTTTGAATCCCTGCCGCAGTAGCCAGCGTTGCGCAATCGTAGGCATACTCGAAAAAAACCGTGGGCTCGGTATAGGTATAGGCGATCGATTGACATCCCTCTTGTCCAGCCAGGGCCACGACCTGCTGTGGTGGCAGATCTCGGCTCCAGTCTTCCCAATTTGGCCGTTCGCGCGGCGCTTGCGAGATATCCGCATTTTGGCAAAAATCGCAGCGGAAATTGCATCCCACCGTGGCAATGGAAAACGCCGTTGTGCCGGGATAAAAATGGTACAGCGGTTTCTTTTCAACCGGATCGACGGCAGCCGAAATGCTTTTACCATACACAAGCGTGTACAATGTTCCATCACGGTTTTCTCGTACGCCGCAGAGCCCTTTTTTGCCCACCTTGAGCACACAGCGATGGGCGCACAAAACACAGCGAACGGACTGCTCGCCCAACTTTTCGTAAAGCATCGCTTCTCGTATCATTTCGCATCCTCTATAATCGGACATCTCCCCGCTCTTGCCAGCCGTGCTCGCCGATAAGCGGCACAAAGGCCACACCTATCAGCGACTCGGTATGAAACAGATCGCCGGTACGCCGCACGCGCTGCAATATTTGCGCCCGGCGCGGGCCAACAGGAGCCACCAATCGACCACCATCGGCCAACTGCGCCTTGAGCGGCTCGGGCATACTCGGTGATGCAGCCGTGACAATGATCGCATTGTAGGGCGCTTCATCAGGCCAGCCCAGCGTGCCGTCGCCCACCTTGACGTGAATGTTCCCGTAACCCAAGTCGGTCAAGGTTCGAGACGCCGCCCTGGCCAATGCCGGGATCCGTTCAACCGTGATCACCTCGGCCACGACTTGAGCCAGGATGGCCGTTTGATAGCCCGAACCAGTCCCAATCTCCAGCACTTTATCGCTGGTTTCAAGTTGCAACAATTCGGTCATCAGAGCGACAATGTATGGCTGGGAAATGGTTTGACCATCGCCGATCGGCAGCGGCGAATCCCTGTAGGCTGACCCAACGACGTGATCGGGCACAAAACGATGGCGAGGCACAACCCGTATTGCCGCCAGCACACGTTCGTCGTGAATCCCTCGCGAAGCGATTTGAGTGTCCACCATAGACTCGCGCTGCGACTCATAATCTGCGTCGTCTGCCTTTTTCCAAAACATAGCCTGGCCTACCTACATCCACACTAGCACAGATCCACTCGTTGCTGCCACGTCATGATTGGTCGATCGCGCAACGTATCAAAGACGATGCCGATCGATTCGGGCAACGCCACATGCCCCGGCAGATGGCAGTCAAAGCAAGCGGCAGTGAACCCACCAAACCCCCAGCCTGCTTACACTGTAGCACTTGTCTGTTGATTTGTCAACCCTCTGCTTGACCCGACCCCAGAGATACGGTATAATCGAGTCAAGGTTATGTTAAAGGAGTGTTCATTCTCAGATGCGAGACCGTCGCTACGTCCAGGATCTCACTAACGAAGAGTTGGAAGAAGTGCTGTTGATTCGCCGCCGCGAAGAACGGATGGCCCGTATGCGGCGTATGGGCATCGCTGCCTCACTCGAAAAACGTATCGTGGTAGACGAAATCAGGCCAACAACAGATCCCGCCGCTCTGCCCGGCCCGCCAGATGCAAGCAGCCCCTGGGGACCGGTTGAGGTTGACATGCTGCCGGAAAAAGGTGAGCAGCAGCCAAGAGCCACGAACAAGCTGTGGCGCGATCGTATTCTCTTTGGCGTTGAAATCGTCGCCCTGGTGGGCTTGCTTGTCGTCATCGCCAGCCTGGTGTTCAGCATTCGGACTCTGAATCGTGACTGGAACGAAACCCAACTCGCCGATGCGCTGCCAACGCCGACAGCCACACCGTTGATTCGTGTCTCGGTTCTGCCGGGAGGCCACAAACCGCCCACAGAACAGGGCATAGAGCCCCAACCCCTTAATCCGGTGCCAGCCATCGCCATTCCTACGCCCGGACCGCGCATGCCCACGCGCCTGGTTATTCCCAGCATCAACGTGGACGTTCCGGTCGTAGAAGGCGTTGACTGGGAGCAGCTCAAAAAAGGCGCCGGGCATCTCATTGGTTCGGCAAATCCCGGCGAACGGGGCAACTGCTTCCTCGCCGGTCATAACGATATCTATGGTGAGATCTTGCGCTATCTGGAAAACGTCAAAGTGGGTGAAAAGATGATCATTTACGCCGGGCAGCAACCTTACACCTATATCGTGCGCGCCACGCGCATCGTCGACCCGGATGACGTCAGCATTATGTATCCGACCAGCAGCCCCATTTTGACCGTGATGACCTGCTATCCTTACATGATCGATACACACCGCCTGGCCGTCATCGCCGAATTGGAACAATAAACACATTTTTCACAAAAGGATAAACGATGTCAAAAAAACAAGCTCGACGCACCCCTTCAGTCAGGCTGGAAATGCCATCCGACAAAACACAGCAACCGGCTGACCTGTCGGAATACGACTATGTGATCACCGACCTGAAACGCGTTGCCATTCTGGCAGCGGCCATGTTTGCTCTATTGATCGCTCTCTCGTTTTTTATTCGCTAACCGCGTGACACACATGCACAAGAGGCCCGGGAATCATCCCGGGCCTCTCGATCTGGTGTCCTAAACTCGATACGGTTTATTGCATTTCAGGCTGCAACAAGCCATAGTTTCCGTCGTGACGACTGTAAACCACATTCAACGTGCCTGCATCCACGTTGTAAAAGACAAAGAAATCGTGGCCTAACAATTCCATTTGTTCGATAGCCTCTTCTGGCGCCATAGGCGTTACCTGGAAACGCTTAACACGCACAATGCTGCCTGGTTCTTCCTCGACCTCGGGGCTTTCTTCGACCAGCAGCTCTTCGGTCGGAACACCGCGGCTTTTATCACGCCGTTTGTCTTTGTAACGATCGATCTGTCGCTTGATCTTGTCCACAACGATATCGACCGACGTAAAGATATCGCTCGTTCGTTCTTCGGCGCGCAAGATGGCCCGATTCGCACGAACCGTCACCTGAGCAACCTGGCGATCTTGAGAGCTGCGCGTTTTTTCGGCAGACAACTCGACCCGTGCCTCGGTAATCGTAGGCAAGTAGCGATCCAACCTGCCCAACTTTTTTTCGATATAGTCGTGCAAGTGATCTGTGACCTCAATTCCCTTACCTTGGACTACGAATTTCATCATACGACTCCTTTCGCCGGCTGTGGTTTGTCATCCACACCGGTTCAACTATGATTAACCATGTTCCCCCGTGCAAGGCGCATGGCAGAAATCTATTGGGCGCGAGCCAACGTCAAAGCCCACACGGATTTAGCCCCGCCCGCCTTTAAGGCCATACTGCTCGCCTCCAAAGTCGCACCCGTTGTGCAAACGTCGTCAACCAGCAATACGGATTTGTCTTTTACCCCCTCTCTGCACACAAATGCGCCGGCAACGTTCTGCCGCCGTTGATCCCCGTCCAGGTGGGTCTGCGACACGGTGTACTTGGTTCGGTGTAACACACCGGATAGGATAGGAAGGCCTGCTGCTTGTTCCAATTGTTGAGCCAACAGCATCGACTGATTATAGCCTCGCTCGCGCAAACGCCTGCTATGGAGTGGAACGGGGACGATCGCCTCGGCGACAAGGGGCGTCTGTTGCCAAAACCGGACCAACATCTCGCCTAATGGTTCGGCCATATGGCGGCTGTGCCGGTATTTGAAATGGTGTATCGCCTTGCGCAACGAGCCGCCAAACACGGCAACGGAACGAATGCCGTCAATATCCAGAGGGTGATTTACGCAGTGAGAGCAAAGACCCGGAGCAGGAATAGACTTGCCGCAAAGAGAGCACACAGGTGCAGTCACGCGTGTCACAGATTCGCGACAGACATCACAATACAAAACACCCATCTGTCCACACGCTACACAGCGGGGAGGGTAGAGCAAATCGAGCAATCCCCGTCCGGCTCGCCGCAACCAGTACAGAACACTCAAGTGTGCCTTCCTTGCCTTACCGTCCTGTAGATCCGAACGCAGCATCCACGTTACGGATAGCAAAAGCAGCACAAACAACCAACAGATGCTTGGGCTGGAGAGTCTTTGCCAGCAGATTCTAGATGGCCCCCAACACGCCGCTCTCCATCATCAGCAAAGCGGCCGGCCCCAACAGCATGATAAAGATCGATGGAAACGTCAGAAACACCATTGGGAACACCATTTTGACAGGAGCCTGGTGTGCCTTTTCCTCAGCACGTTGGCGACGCAAACGACGCATCTGCTCGGATTGCACGCGCAGAATCTTGGCCATGCTGACGCCGAGCTGCTGCGCCTGGACAATAGCCGCGACAAAGGTCGTCACATCGGACACTTCCATACGCGCCGACATACTCAACAACGCATCCCGGTTCAACTTGCCCAGGGCCACCTCGCGCAGATAACGATTAAACGCTCGCGGCAGTTCGCCATCCGATTTTTCGACCAACTTGCCTACCGCCTGGTCAAAACCCAGGCCAGCCTCAACACAGATCGTCAACAAGTCCAGGGCATCGGGAAGCTGCTTGACGATTTCCGACTGCCGGGATTTGATCTTGCTGCCCAACCACAATACAGGCAGGAAAAACCCCAAGGCCGCGACCACGGCGGTGAACAAAAAGCGCCGAGTAAGTGGCATCTTGGCAATGCTCATCAAGACAAAGATGAGTCCCGCCAGGACAATCATGGCCCCGAAGCGAATCGCAAGAAAACGCGTCGGCGTGAGATTGTTTGGATTGTCGGCCAGCTCGAGTTTGTGCTGCGTCTCTTCAATGATCTGCGCCGGCATAAACCGGCCCGCAAATGCGGCCAGCTTGTCCAGCGTGGGATAAATGATGCGCTCGGCAAAAGACGCCGACAGCTCAATCTCTTGCAGGGTCATCGGCGTATCGCGCTCGCTGTATTCGGCCAGGCGCGCCTCCAAGGCATCCAAATTCTTGGGCCGGCGTCGCTGGATGATGACCAGGGCCACGACAATGGCCACAAACAACAGGCCACCGACGATCAAGACAATGGTTACAAGCGGAGACCCTCCATCCGCCGCTTGAGCAGGAACTTCAGGCATATTTAGCCCTCCTTACACATCCT
>JAFGJF010000162.1 GCA_016929205.1 Anaerolineae bacterium | reverse complement strand
TCCAACCTCGTTATTCGAGTACAGCTTGCGGTAACTGTCCGTCGTGCCTGTAGAGATCCTGGCCAGCTTATCACGCAGCCAGCCCACGAACTGATCAAGGTTATCGATGACGATGAAATGCTCCGATGCTGCCCAGGCCGTAAAGCCGTCCGGCTTGTCCGGCACGCCGCCGACCTGCGCCGTCGAGCCGAAGACGAGGCGCAGCATGGTGCGCATCAAAGATGATTTGCCGCTGCCCATTTCGCCTTTGAGCACCAGCAATGGTTTGGCCGGGCATAATTCGCTGAAAAATGCAGTCAGCAACCAGGCTCGAAGCGCCAGGCCGTACATTTGTTGCTGGCGCTCTCCTCCTTCCCAATTGGGCAGTTCGGATGACCACCATTGCAGCGCTGCGCCCGGCGTGTTGTCAAACTCGGGTTCGTAAGGTGCCCAAATGGGCGAATCGGCGAAAATGAATTCGCCTTCCCCGTTTCCCTCTTCTCTGATCTGTTCTCCATCAAGCACGTATACCGTACCATCGAATCGCGACACTCTCAGCACCTCGGCTATTTTGTCCCAGGCTGCCAGTCGCACAACTGGCCGTTTCTCCGCACTACTGGCGACCGTCTTGCAATCGGCCAACAAAAAGGCATAGTTGGTGCCGGCCGGATTGGCTCCGGTCAGCGCATATAACCAGGCAGCAAAACGATCGGTGTCCAGCCCGAAAAGCGTCCTGTCATCCCTCCAAAAGTAGAAAAGCTCTTGCGCCTCGGACTGGACAAATTGACCGTGCTTTTCCATCCAGTCCAGCAGCATCTTTCCTGCTGCCAGGCTGCGCAATCGCATCGAGGGACGGCGTTCGCCTTTCTTGGTCGGTCCTTCCAGCGTTTGAAGGATGGCGCGTCGCAAGTCCTCATCTGGTGACTTGACCGGAAACTCGCTGATTTGCTCTGCGATTGGCTTGCTGATTGGGTCACCCAATCCCGTTTTCCGATGAGCCGGCTGATCCATTGCCCGGATCTCGGTATACACCTGGTTACGCAGGTCAGCCGCGTTTTCGAAATCCAGCACCTTTGTTTCCAACGCCTTGACGCGCTCGCCCTTTTCCAAAGGTGCCAAGCACCGGGCTACCTCCCTCCATTCGCGAGGGAGCATTTCCATCGCCATACGCTCCGGGGTATGCCCCTGGAGCATCAGCGCGATCAGTTTTGCTGGATTGGATACGTCATTGATCATAGCCCACCTGTTTCCCTGGCAGTGCGAAATGTTGTACCTGCACTAACGTCGACCCGAAAAATTTTTTGAGCGGGGAGACCCCCACCCCATCGCTCAATCGAAAAGCGAACAATAACGACGATATCGCGCGAACGGTCTTTCAATCCTATGTCTCATAATCCACATAATCGGACATAGAACCGTGCCTTTTCCCTGGCACACTTGAGCGTGTGCCCAATGTGGGTCGTTTCTGGCATTCTGGAATTGTCTTTTTGCTAGATACAGGATACAGGGAGGAATACGGAGAGTGCCCACACACGACGGCGTGCGCGTAGGCACGCTGCATCACGATCGGCAACGTCGGCCCAGCCACACGGGCAGCGAGAGCGAGCATCACAACCCACACATTGATACTCGCATTCCTTTACACAATGATCCGCGTAGACGCAGTAGAAGCATGCGGACGTGCCTCGTTGTGGGCATCCATCCAGGCTGATGCCCAGCAATAAAGCAACCTTGTCATCAATAGGGCGCTCGCTTAGTTCCGATCCCAACTGTGCTTCAACTCTCACGTTTGACCTCGCTCCGTATTCGTTGCATTTCCGATAGCGCATCCCGTTGTTGCGATAGCACAAACCCCATGCGCGTCATAAGCTGGTAGACCTCGGGCAGGCTCTGCGCATCGAGCACGGCCAGCCCGATCGCCGTCGCCTGTGTGTTGGCCTCTATTACGCTGTGGAGCGCTCGCTTGTCGATGGTTCCCCACTGGATTCTTTTATCTGCCATTGTCCCCCCGAACTGGCAAAAAAACACTTTGCCGTCTCTTTAACGGCATCCTCGACACGCTTGCGATCGTTCTGGTAGCGAATGATGCTACCCAGGATCATCGGCAGTCCGGCAGCCACAAAACACTCCAATGCGATCTGGAACGTCTGGGCATCGGTCCGGATCCGGATCCCGATCAGAACGACAGAGCAGCCCCCAGCGACCAGCAATGAGACGTAGCCCAGGATACGCCGGTCGTTCTCCAACTTGGCCACCAGCCAGTTGTACGCGATCGCAAAACAGAACAGCCCAACCAAAACGAGATAATCCATTGCCTGCATGTTTGCTCCTTTTTTGCGCCTTTTCTGGACGCATCCACTCAAGTCGTGATAAGATGGATATGGATGCGCCAGAAAGGAGGCCAGCGCGTCCTACCCCAGGCCCGGCGCGTTTTCGCCCACCTCCACGCGCCGGGCTTCCGATTGCTTGATCTGCTCCCACGCCGGACTATCCAACTCGCAAAACAAGCAAGGATGGACATAGCCGGTCAAGCCACAATCCCCATTGATATTCTGAGGGCAAAGGGCTGGCTCAACAAGCTCTCCTCGGGCAAAGCGATGGGCGAGACTGCAAAACAGTCGTTCTGCAGGACCGCCGACCTCTCCCACAATCGGCACCGGCGTGTAGCCTTGCAGATCGTCAATGGCGTGATTGAGAAGCTCGATCTCGGTTTGAATCGCTTGGTGTAACTCGTTTGCATAACTCATGTGTGCCTCCGTTCTGTAACATCTAGCACGCGGATGGCGTGCGTCTGAAATTCGTCGAGCGGCACCAGGATGCCGCGCGTGGTATAGCCGATGTTGGCCACATCGCGCGTTGGATATTGGCTCAGCCAATGGCCCAGCTCAGAGCGCAAGTGGCCCATCTCGAAAATGAAGATGATATTGTCAGCAGGAACGTAATAGACCAGGTGCGTGGCCCGGCTGGTAAAGGCCCATCCGGGTTTGTGGGTGATGGCGTTTTCGACGGCAGTGGTTTCGACAAAGGCGTTACCGGTGCGGCCGGCGGTGAAATCGGTCTTGTACTCGACCAGCCAGCGCTCGCCCGTTTCCTTGTTGGTAAAGATGCGATCGATACCCATCCGTTGTTCCATGTGGTTGCCGGGCTTGATCCAGCACCACCTGGAAAAGTAGCGATCCAAACGGTCTTCGCCTTGCCGGCCTTGTTGTAATTGCCGTTGAAAGTCATACCTCACTTTTGATCCTCCAAAGGCGCGACGATCACCCCCCGCGCTTTGAAATAGCGTATAAATTCGGCCACGCGCTCGCCCAGGTAGAAAATGGCCTGTCCCTGGCGTGGGCTTTCCGACTTGCGACCGGGATGCCAGAATTGGATACGTTGCGATGGAAAACAAGCCGGATAGTGGGCGATCAGCGATTGAAACCAGGTCGTCTCGGTCGCATTATTGAGCAAGATCATCGCCTGCGCGATTTCACCCCGTTCGAACTCGACGATCGCGCGCTGCACGAACGGATCCGGGTGCGAGTAGGGGGGATTGAGCCACACGCGCCCCGACCAGGGTTCGACCAGGCCATTGGCTTCTTTGTCGTAAAACAGCGTCGCGCCTACGACCTGGTTGGCTGCCTGGCACGAGGCCGGGTCGAGGTCGATCCCGCCCATCACCTTTTTGACCAGGGCAATGTAATGCCCCGGCGTGTACCATTCATCGCCATCGTAATCGGGCTGCTGCGAGACGGGCAAGTCATTGGGCGCCGCCTGGCGTTTGGATGTGGGTTCGTCCTGATCGTCGAGACAATGGTC
>JAFGJF010000161.1 GCA_016929205.1 Anaerolineae bacterium | reverse complement strand
TGGCTGCCGGCGTCGCCGTCGGCGTGGGTGCAGGTGGCAGCGGTGTGGACGTCGGTGGCGGCGTGCCGGTCAGCGGCAGCGGTGTGTTCGTGGCCGGCGCGCAGATCTGGGCAAATGAGATCACCTCTGGCGGTGCCTCGCTGCTCCAACGCCAGCCTTCTACGTCACCGTGGCGAACCGTGTAGCTGTCGGCGCCCCGGTACGCATAACTCCAACTGTCCCCGGCCAAATGCCAATAAGACCAATAGCTGCAGGCGGCACCCTGGCAGGTGCAAAAGCAGTTTTCGGCCGGACAGCCCTGATCTTGAATCTTGCAGATCGCGACGCCGATGCCCGACGACGTATTGGCAACGACGTTCAAACCGGAGCGCATCAACACGTCGTAGCCGTTGATCTCGGGTTCGTCAAAGGTCACGCAGCGGGTCAGGGTCGTGCCGTCGCCAAACTGCACCACCAGCCCCACCTGGTTGGACGGCGATTGGGCGCGTGCGTCTGCGCCAATCCCCAACATGAGCACAACCAGGAGACTGGTTGCCAGCAAGCCCACGCTTTTTTTTGTCGATATCATGATCCACTCCTAACAAAAACACGCCTGACCAGGGGATCAGACGTGTTGGTACACAACAATCTCGTACCCGTTTTTGCAGGCACGAGGAGACAGCGTCTCGTTGTTTCCGCCGATCTCTCGCTCGAAGATCACCCTTTTTATCAAGGCAACGGACCATCAGTGGCGGTCGATCTGGCTTGCGTTAGCAAACAACGCTTACAGTTGCGGGACAGCGCCGGACTCCCCGTGTTCTGTACGGGCCACCGGCTTCACTCTTTACCCCCTGGCATCCGGGCCTGCGGGGCACCACTGCGGCGATTGATTATCCATTGTATGCGTTACGCAGTGGATTATAGTGCATTTTTACCAGAGCGCAACTGTTTGAGCAACCACACGCGGCCAAGGCATTCTGTCACATTTGACACTAACAGAGATCCATCGCTGGCCAGGTATCTCTAGCTGGACGATGGCGCATCGACGCAATCCGTGGCGATCCGAAACCGCCAAAAGACGAGCACCGCGACCAGGTGCAGGCCACCCGACAGGAAAAAGACCAGACGGATATCCATCCATTCCGCCAGGAAACTGCCGATCATCGGCGCGATAAAGATGGCCAGGCTGGCCAACAAGGTATTGAAAGCAATGTAACTGGCTCGATTTTTGGCCGGGCAGATGCCCAACAAGGTATCGAAAAAGGCGAGATCGATACCCGTTACAAAGAATCCCTGCACGATGGCGATCACGGGCAGCCACCCCTGGCCGTTCACCAATCCCATCAGAACCGGGTACACGCCGACACCCAGGGTACAGATCAGCAAGGGCATGTGGTGTCCCCGGCGGCTCACGATCCGCCCCCACATAAAATAGCCCACGATCAAGGCCAGTTTGCTCACTGTCGCTTGCCAGCCGATCCACAAATCGGAAGCGTCCAGGTGTCGAATCCAATAAATGCTGTACAAGGCGGCAGGCAAGTTGATCGCCAATCGCAGAATGAACGTGGTCCACTCATAAAGGACGAACTGGGGTGCGTCGGCAAGCATCTGGGCATACACCCGCCATTGATGCCCAAGCGCGTGTTTTTGGCGGCTGCGCGGCTCCGCCGGCACATTTTCCGGTATCTGCATCCGAGCGAAAAAACCCATTCCCACCAGGCCGCCCGCGAAAGAGATGAAAAAGACGAGCTGATAACTCAATGGGAATGGTAACCGTTCCAACATATAGCCAAAGACGGCGACCGCCCCGGCCGTGACCAGGCTCAATACGGCCCATCGCATGCCATTTACGCTGGCGCGCCGCGCAGGCGGGATGACGTCGGCGACGACTGTTGTCCACGAGGCTTCGAGCAGCGCAGAGGCAATCGACTTGATCGCCCACACAGCCACGATCACCTCGACGAGATACGTTTTCACAAAGAACGGCAGCAATGCGACCAGCAAGAACGATCCACGGTGAAAAATGCGGACCAGGTTGGTCAGGCGTATCAGATTCTTGCTTTGCTGCACAAACTGCCCGGCGGGAATGGAAAAGATCATCAAAACAATGGCCGGCAAAGAGGTGACCAAACTGGTCATCAACGTCGAGGCACCGAGGCGGACGACAAAGACAGAGATGAACGTAAACACACCGCCCATCATCAATCCTTGCAGGGCGGTGTCGATGCTGAAATAGAGAATGTTACGATCCTCGATCGGAAGCTGCTTGACGTGACACCAATACGAACACGCGTCCAGGGTCTTCCTGGCTCTTGTGAAAAGCGTCGACTTGATCAATGATGACGGTCTCCCTCGGGGCGAACAATGCAGCCTCGCAGCATTGTTATTCGCCCTGCAGTTCCCAGATGATCTCACCTTGAAAGATGCCCCAATCGTTATATTCACGGCTGTGTAGTTTGCCGTCCGTGGCGATATAGGTCAGGTCCTTGATCGTCTCCCCTTTGTCGTTTTTGTGAAAAGAGATGGTGAGAATGTCCTCATAGCTGGCGAGATCGTCAGGCAGTTTGATCAGTGTCGGTTTGCCGGTTATGCGCGACACATCGCGTCCCTGGTAGCAGGCACTCAATCCCCCTACCACAATCAGTGCCGCCAATACCCCGAAAACAAACCAGGCAAGACGTGGTGCTATCATCCGTCGTCGTTCAGTCGTATCGTGCATTGCGTTCATTTTCTACCCTTTCATTTTGTGCCGTGCAAAGCTGCGATCGCCTGGTACACCTTCTCTTTGGGGATATCTAGCGCCTCGCAGACGGCTTCCGCTATTTTGATCCCGTGCGGCGGGCAGCCGGGTACATAAACACCCCAATCGCGGTAAGCGCGGGGGCATTTGCCGACAATGACTGGCGTGCCTTTGATGGGACCTAGTTTGTCCGGCGTGCCCAGGACCAACGTCAGTTCGTTCAGGCGGTGGCCGAACCCGGCCCGGTTGAGATAAAGAAACGTGCTTTCCATTTCCCCCATGCAGCCGGTACACATGTCTTGTTCAATGATCGTCGCTGCGCCAAATCGTTCCTTGGCCGCCTCAACGTAACGCGTGACGCGCCGTGCCACCATGGCGATGGGCGTGCCACGCACCTCGATTGCATCCAGGTCAGCAACGCCCAGGCCTGCTTCTCCCGCCAACCTGACATGGTGGATCTCGCTCACCTCAAAGCCCAACAACGCCGCACAGACCGTATCCACCGCCACCGGGTCAATGCCACAGACAATACATCCCAGCGGTACGCTGTCCTCGGGCCAGGTATGTGTGCCTGTACGGCCCACTAACGCGTCGACGACGGTCAGGTGTGGTTTGATCCCTCGGTTCAGGTCCACGATGGCGCGATCCAGCCCCATACGATGCGTGCGCTTTTTTTCCTCGCCGGGCAGCACGCCTTTCATATTTTTGAGCGCGCAGGTAATGCCCGTGCGGCCGTGCGTCTTGATTACCGGCAGATCGACGATCACGTCCGCCTCGTAGGCCGTCTTGGCCACGCCAAATGTGGGCATCACGTCGGCGTCAGCGACCTGGACCATCACCCGCTCGTCGTGGTTGAGATCGATCATCTCGAGCCCCAGTTCTCGAGCGATCTCGGCGATGCCGTTGGCCTCCATCGCGGTGAGCGAATCCACCTGCCCCGGAAAATCATAGCCCACCGACGAACCTTCGCCCAGGATAACACGCCCCGGATCGCGCTCCAGCACCAGGCGAGCGACGGCTGCCGTCACGCGGGCATCGGTCACAATCCCCGTTCCCGATAACGAAGGTTTGACCAGGTTGGGTTTGAGCAACACCGTTGCTCCGGGTTGGATCACATCCAGGTCGCCCGCTTGCTTGATGGCCATGCGTACAGCGGCGTCAATACTTTTTCTCGCTTTGATGATCGATACAATTGCCATCTGGCTGCTCCGCTTACTTGGCGTGACGAGCCTGGTAGCGCCCGGCGGCCTCATAGATTGCCAGCGATTCTTGGTTATCTACCGGGCACACAGCGTTGTTGAGACGCAGGGTCGGCACAAAACCGGCCTTTTCGATCGTCTCCAGGTTTTTGTAAAAAGCTTCTTTACTCCACGTGCTTTTCCTGGTGCGATCGTATGCCCACACCGAAGGTGAACCGACAGGAGGGTAGCCCGGCTCGAAGACCTTGACGTAGGAGCCAAACAGCGCCGGGAACAACTCGGGTACGCCATTCCATATCCTGTCACAGCATAGGGGAATCAAGTGTGTGTGCAGCTCACTGGTGTTTTCGCCGGCAATGACGACGTCCGGTGGCAGCACGGCGCGCAGCCCTTCTACCAACGCGCACGTACCTCGCCAGTGCCAATGTTGCGTGTCGTTAAAATCG
>JAFGJF010000160.1 GCA_016929205.1 Anaerolineae bacterium | reverse complement strand
GGGCGCGACCGTCAATCAGAAAGACATTATCTAGATGCAACTGTCCAAACACAGCGAGGCCTACTCGGCCGACGCTTTGATCCTCACTCCCACAACGTTCGAAACACCTGTGGGTTGTCGAGCAGATAAATTAGACGAATGGCATCTCCGTTATGCAGCCGGTCATAGGTGTGCTTGATAACAACCTGGCGGATCGGGCCGAGACCGGGGACTGTGTAGGCCAGGTAATAGGTCGTGCCGTCCGAGTCGGAGGATTCCAGGCGATCGATCAACGTGACGGTCGTCGTGATCCCCTCGGCATCGAGGCGAGTAGCATTTTGATGCTGGCGGCGGAATACAGCTACCAGGAGCAGGCAGAACAAGCCGAGTGCGCCGCTGAGAATGATCGGCCAATACTCGGCCCTGCCCGGCACGTACTGCGCCTGGATGCGCGCGATCTGGGGATTACTGGGCGCATAGACGACCTGGATGTCGCTGCCCTCTTCGGATTGTCGATACAGATCGTAGGAGACGCTTTCCTCGCGGTCGATCTGCTCCCAGCGGTCATCGACCACGACGCGAAAGGTATAGGACACATAATAAGTGTCGCTGCCTTCGTCGCTCTCCGAAATCTCTCTGCCGCTGACCGTCGCCGTAGTGACCACCCCTTCGCGTTCAAGCAGGCGAACGCGGTTTACTTCTCGCACCTGGAAAAAGATCCCCACGCCGATCAGGACAACGGCAATCGCCCCAAGTATCCACACCAGCGTACGGTAGGTTGCTGCCGCGCCAATCGGGGTGCGGATGGGATAGGCCAGAGCGGGCTGCTGGGCAATCATCGCCTGCGCCTTCTGCTGAAGGCCGGCTAATCCCCCACTGGACTTGAACTGCCTGCTAAACACGAGAATCAATCCGACCACGAGCAACAGCGAAAAAACGGCTGCGCCGACAACGATCCAGGGAATGATACCAGCCATATCGCCTCCAACGCCGTCCATTCAGGTGACAGACTCGATATTTGTTCAGGAAGAAGCCGCCGCGGTCACAGCAACCACCGTCGCCGCATCGATGGCCTGCAAGACCTCGGCAACGGCCTGGCCAAACACATCTTCTTTGACCAACCCGCCGATCTGGCGGGTCGCCACCTTGCGCTCGTCCGGCGTAAAGACCAGTGGGAGCATGCGGGTCGCGCTCACCAGGCTCAACAGGGCAAGGGTGCGCGCATCGGGCGTCTCGCCACCCAGGATGGCCGCGCGCAGGCGCTGCTTGACCTCGTACTTGACCGTCGACCGACGCCCTGCGGCGTCTTGCTGTGGATAGGTCGCGTAGGAAATGACCCACAAAAAGCGCCGCTTTTCGCGCGTCAACACCCCTTGCTCGATCAACCGGTCGGCCACGCAGTTGACCAGCTTGCCGGTGCCCAACCGGTTGATCCACCCGCTGGCCTTGCGCGTCCGCGTGGAAGCCTGGAGATGCTCAATCGTCTCGTCGAGCAGCGCATCGCCGGTCAATCGACCTTCGCGCAGGACAATGCGCTTTTTCTCATCGATGGTCAACTTTTCGCGCAGTGCCAGGTCGGACAGTGCCGCCCCGGCCAGGCCGTAGCGCAAATAACCGGATGCAGATCCCATCAGCGTGCCTTTGGCATCATTGATCGCCAGCAAGAACAATTCTTCGCTCAAGTTGAACATAGCCTATGCCTCCCTTGTACTCTAGAGCCCATCACTTTCATGATACGCCGATCGCGGGATGTTGACAAGGTTTTCCGGATCGATATGTGCATTGGCCCCAAGTACAACCAAGCACATATCAAGCCCGTCCCACCCATTCCTGCTCGAATTGGGCGGCAAACTGTTCCATAAAGCGGTGGCGACCTTCGGCCAGCCGCCGCCCGGTGGTCGTATTCATCGTGTCCTTGAGCTTGAACAGCTTTTCGTGGAAATGGGCATAGGTGCTGCTGCCCAGTTCGCCATGCTCCCAATGTCCCGGCTGAAGGTGAGGATGCCACAACGGTTGGCGATACGCGCCGCCAAAGGCAAAGGCGCGCGCAATGCCGACCGCCCCGATCGCGTCCAGCCGATCGGCGTCTTGAAAGCCGAGAATTTCACCGCGCACCGCTTGGGACAGTTCTTTTCGATCTTGAGTCCAGGCATATTCTTCGTGGTATTCGATGCAGCGCACCACCGCATCGACCCTGGCCGCCGGAAAGGCGATTGCAGGCAGGATCGCCTGAGCCTGGGCCATGCCAATCTCAACGTGATCGCCTTGCCCCTGGAACTCTAACCCGCGCCCGATGTCGTGCAGGTAAGCGGTGGCGACCACGATCTCTGGGTCCAGGCTTTCGCCGTCGGCGATATGCAAGGCCAGCGCCTTGACGCGCAGGCAGTGATAGATGTCGTGTCCGGTTGCTTCTTGGGTGACCTGTTCGTAGACTCGTTCGGCCAGCAAAGGCTCCCAGGCAGCCACCACATTTTCGACCCGGATCAGACCGGCGATCAGATAGGGTTCCATCGATGTCTCCTTGCCGGACTTCAGCCGATCAAGCCCAGTGCGCCGGCGATCAGGGGGATCAGCGCGACGCCATTGGTCAGCGAGTGAATGACGATGCCCGGCGTGGTACTCTTGCGCCGGGTGCACACGAAGGCCAGGCTCAGGCAGACCGGCACTAGGTTCAACACATCCCACCACTTGAAAATGTGAAACACCGCCCACATCAGGCCGTGGACGACCCAGGTCCAGCGACCCAAGGCCAACTCCTGGCGGGGCAGCACCACGCCGCGCCACCAGAACTCTTCGCCCAGGATGTTGAACACCAGCGTAATCGTCATCGCCAGCACCGGCAGCCAGTTGCCGCGCAGCCCGCCGACGGCGGTATCATAGGCGACCATCGGATCGGTGATCGTTTGGGGGCTAACAAAATCAGGCAGATTGGCCGGCACAGGCATCAGGCCGTTCTTGATCAACAGGCCGCTCAATTGACTGAGCAGAACAAACCCGACGACTGAACCGACAAGAACGGCCCCAATCGACCACAACCAGTCCTTGCCCATCATCGGTTCGAGCCGGAAGCGTGCCTTGATCGATGACCAGGTGAACGGACGCCCTTCCAGCCGCAGCCAGATCAGGGATGCGACCAACAGCAAGGCCAGGGGGATGGTCAGGCCCGTCAGGTAGGCATAGTAGGGCAGCATACCCAGGTCGATGAACAGCGGCATCAGCCAGTGAAAGCCGATCACAAAGGCAAGCGCCGGCAGGCCAAAATAGAGCAGCGAGGGCCCAAAAGAAAGTGGCTTCAGGCTTGATGCGTTGTCAGAACCAGATCCAACAGAATGAGACATTGTCTTCTCCATATAGTATAATCCCACGTTCCGCGAATGTCGAACTCGGCTTGCGCGCTGCAAGCCGTGCACAGCAGTGCAATGAGGACAGCCAGGGCGGCGAATGGGAGCCATCTCGGCACTGTCCTACTTGGCGTTTTGTTGTCTTTCATGATCCTCTCCTTTGCCTGTTCAAGGTGCTTGACATACAGTGTGCACGTGTGAAAAAATGTTCCATATGGTGCGCCACATTTTATAGTAAACCAGCCCCAACGCTATGGTTTTGGGTGAGCTTGAAAAAAAGCCCACATCAGTTCGTTGGCCGAGATGTCCTGCGTTGGCTCGTCGCCGCCGGGCCAACCGGGCTTGCCGCCGGGCCAGGCGTGACCTCCACCAACGACGGTGTACAGCTCGACATCAGCGCCCTGGTCGCAGTCAGCGTAAACTGTGTGAACGATGTCGCCTGTCTGCTTTTCCTGCGGATCGGCCATACAGCCGTTGTGCTTGACCCAAAAGTCGATCGTCTCCTCGACCGAGGCAAAGTCGACGCCAGCCAGCGATTCTGCGCCGACGCCGCCCTCGTAGGGAGCGTGCTGGTCGTTGTCGCCATGAAAGTGGATCACCGGCACCGGGCGTTCCGGCTCGCATAGATCGACATTTTGCGTCGCCGCCACCGGCCCGATGGCGGCGGTCACGTCGGACAGTTCGCAGGCCAGGCGGTAGGACATCATCGCCCCATTGGACATGCCGGTGGCGTAGATTCGCTGCCGGTCGATGCTGGCGACACCGGCCAAATCCTCGATCAGCGCCTCGACAAAGCCGACGTCGTCCACCGCCTCGCTGACGGCATAGCCACAGCAGGTGCCGCCGTTCCAGGTAAACAGCTTGTCCTTGAGGCGTCCCGTGCCGTTGGGATAAACAACAATAAAGTTCTCGGCATCCGCCGTCGCCGTGAACCCGATCATCCACTGCACGTTTTCGGCGTTCCCGCCCCCGCCGTGAAAGACGAGCACGACCGGGGCCGGCTG
>JAFGJF010000021.1 GCA_016929205.1 Anaerolineae bacterium | reverse complement strand
TGGACGTGATCGAGGTGGTGGTCGATCCCTATCCGACGGGCAAACGCAAACAGGTCGAGATCGAACTGCTGCGCAAAATTCAGGAGCACAAGCCGCTGATCCTGGATGTCAATTTCCCCAGCCCGGAGGAAGCAGCGTGGATGGAGCGCCAGCTCTCGCCGCGCGGGCTGTGCTTTAATGCCCGTTTTTCAGAAGAGACGGTCCGCTCGCTGCCCGCCGGCGAGCCGGGGAGCACGTTTTGGACGCTGACCCGGCCATGATGCGAGGTTCGATCAATTCCTTATCGCTCGATAGATTTCGGACTCGAGGAGACTCACCTGGAAGGGCTTGGGGATAAAGGCCACGGCCCCGGCATCCAAAAGCGCCTGTGCCGTTTCATCCAGCTCGTAACCGCTGCAAATGATCACGGCCATGTCGGGCCGCGCCTGCACCAGGAACGGAAACGCTTCGGCTCCACCCATCTCGGGCATGCCCATATCGAGCAGGGCAAGGTGAATGTCGCCCTCGTAGCTGCGAGCGATCTCGATGGCTTCTTGGCCGTTGTGCGCAACCAGGACCGAATACTGCAAGCGGCGCATGATGCGCTGCAGCAGCTTGAGCACGAACGCATCGTCTTCGATCAGCATCACCGTCTTTGTCTCCGTAGCAAGCACGTCCGGCTGCACCTCATCCACAGCTTGAGGTTCGGATCGTTCTTCCTCCTCGGCCGGCAGCGCAGGCAAATAGACCTCGAACGTCGCGCCGTGTCCCGCTTTGCTCTGTATCGAGATGTGACCCCCGTGGTTTTCAACGATACCGTAAGCGGCCGCCAGCCCCATCCCGCGTCCCTGGAATTTCGTGGTAAAAAACGGTTCAAAGATCCTGGCCCGAACCTCGGGGCTGATACCGCATCCGGTGTCCTTGACCGCCAGGCAGACATATGATCCGGGCTCGAGGCCATTCACCTGTCCCTCATTTAGCGTGTAGTTGCGCGTCGTGATGGTGATATCGCCGCTGCCCTCAATCGCTTCCACAGCATTGGTGAACAAGTTGAGAACCACCTCGCTCATCTGTGCCGGATCGGCCTGGGTCGGCCACAACCCGGGATCGGTGTCCAGCACGACGCGAATCCTGGAAGGCAAATCCCGCTCCCGGGCACTGGCGATGCGCTGCACGGTGTCGTTCAGATTCATCCTTCTTGGCTGGTACTTGCCGCCGCGCGCAAAAGCCAGCATCTGCTGGGCCAGCTTGCCGGCCCGCCGCGCCGATTCAGAGATGACGTCCAGCATCTCTAGCGCGCCGGGACGATCTTGCAGGCTATCGCGCAGCAGATCCGCATAGCCCAACACGCCGACCATCAGATTGTTAAAATCATGAGCAATGCCGCCCGCCAACGTCGCCGTCGCTTCGAGGCGTGACGCCTGGAACGAGGCCTTTGCGGCTTGCCTTTGTTCGGTGACCTCGTGGTAATGCCACGCGCGCCCGTAATACACACCATCCGCACTCTTGACCGGTGCGCTGTAGCGCTCAAAAATGCGGCCATCTTGGAAAACGATCTCGTCTTGGCTCACTTGATCGGGATGATCGTACAGGTCGACAATCTTGGCTACGAAGGACTCTGGATCGACCAGTTTGTCCTGCACCCTTTGTAGCGCATCCTCGGAGGACAGTGCGCCGGCCACGTCGCGAGGAATGTCCCATATCTCGAGAAACCGCCGATTAGAATACAGCCAGCGCCGATCTTGAGCAACGACCAGGATACCATCGATGGACGCTTCGCCCTGGCATTCGAGAAGGCTCTTTTGAAAACGTACCGCCTCTTCAGCCTGCTTGCGCGCAGTCATATCCAGGAATGAAGCGGCCATCCTTCCCGGCGAAGTCTGGAAAGCATGCACGACAAAGGCGCCGGCAATCTGATTCTCCTCGTACATGATCTGATCGGTCTGCCAGGGTTCGCCCGTCAAAGCCGCCCGGCGATACATTTCCGGCACCTCCGTTTCGGCCAGCGCAGGAAAGGCCTCCTCGATACTTTTGCCGATAAACTGGCGGTTATCGACACCCAGGATTTGATCTGCTGCCGGATTGGCACCGCTAAACACGAGCCTGCCATCGGGTTCCAGTTGGTATATGTGCATCCCCATTGGAACGGACTCGATGATGTTTCGATACGTGGCTTCCGATTCGCGCAGCGCCTCCTCTGCCTGCCTGCGCGCCAGCGCGATGCCGATGCTGGCCCCGATTCCCTCAAAAAAGGCCACCCTCTCGGGCGTAAACATGTTTTTTCGACTGTCGTTCAACTGCAAAAGCCCGATGATATGATCATCGGAGCGCAGTGGAACAAGAGCAACCGATTCGTACCCCTGGGCGTGACAGCGGTTACGGGTGCGTGCCTGCAGGTCCTGCTCGGTGGTCGTTGCCAAGAGCTCTGTCGTGCTGTTGGTCCAAAAGCTGCCGGTCTGGGTAAAGAAAGGCAGAGCAGGATCGATTCTTCCAGCGATCACGTTTCCACACATACATTCCAGAATGACATTGCCGTCTGAATCGCGGAGCAGCTCTCCATCCTGGTCGTGGGCGCAGAGATAACGTTCCGTTTTCACAAAGTCAGCCGGAAAGCCGGCCGTCTCATAGTACGGAAAGTCCTGACCCTCCCTCAGGCGAAGGCCGACAGCCTCGAACCCGGTCGCTTCTTTGATCAGATGGAGAAGATCGCCGATCACGTCGGCCCGGGCATTCGACTGGTTCAACAGGGCCAGGACTTGAAGGGCCAGCTCCCGGCGCGCTTCGGCCCGTTTACGCTCAGTGATATCACGAGCGATCCCTTCAAACGCCACCAGATTGCCCGCCTGGTCATAGATCGGCACATTGTGCTGTTCCGTCCAGATCATCGTGCCATCCTTACGCCTCCAGCGCAGGACGAGAGGTCTATCGAACGAGCCTGGGGATCGGATCATGGACTCGAGCAGCGGCTGGTCTTCGGGATGTACCAGTTTGAAACCCAACTGCGGGTCGGCATAGTGTTCTTGGGGTGTATAGCCAGTAATGGCCGTCGCCGCGGCATTGACGTATTCAAAGCCAGGCGCCGGTGCCAGCCGGTAGCGGTAGATCAGATCCTGGGCGTTTTCGGCAATGCGGCGGAAACGCCTCTCGCTTTCCCGCAGTGCCGTCTCGGCCTGCACCCGTGCGGTGACGTCCTCCACGGTGGATACTATGCCCTCCAGTTGTCCCGTCTCGCCAACGAGGGGCGCGGCATTGATCACAAGCAGCACGCGCCGCCCGTCCGGCCACTCGATGGCGTGGTGCACGTCAAAGACCGGGCTGGCGGTGTCCATCACCCGGCGAAAAGGCAACTGCTCATCGGGAAAAGGCGTGCCATCGTAGGTGGTGATGCGCCATTCAGGGTCGTTGTAGACGCGCTGGGTGATCTCTAGTTTTTCCAGGCCCAGTATCCGCTCTGCCCTGGCATTGGCAAAGGTAATCTGTCCCTGGCCATTGACGACCACAATGCCCGCCGGGCTGGTCTCGGCGATGCGAGCAACGAGATCGCGCTCCCGGTACAACGCTCCCTCTACCTGCATGCGCCTGGCCATCTCGTCGATGGGTTGTTCGTTGGCCTGGACCGGCGTTGCCGTTGGTTTTTTGGTCATCTCTTCGATCTGTTCCTTCATTCCGCTGTTCAGCGACGGTATAATTGGTTCCGGAATGACATCATGCTCAACATGTCCTTTATCAGTGTACCACAACACAGACCATTTTCGCAAGTCTCGCGATATGATGATGCTCAGCAGGGCACCTGTTGACATATCGTCTCAAGGGTCTTATAATAATGGGTGTAGGATCGTAGCGTACAAGCCGAGTTGTTGTTCTGATCCGCATACCTTCTTACCATAGTCACTAAAGCTTTTCGTCGTTAACGCATTCCACTCTCTTTCGTTTAGCTGAAAACCATATACCGATCGAGGCGGTGGTTCGGCGCCGTCTCGTTCTCCGAACAAAGGAGGATTCCTATGCGTAGGTACCGTCCACTCTTGATGTCACTCGTAGCCGCAATCGCGCTCGTGGCGACCTTGTTGCTGTTGGCGGCTTTGGCGGATGCCAGGCCGGCGCTTGAGGTGGGGGGAGGGATGGGGTTGGCCCTCGCGCGGAGCGATGCGGTTCTGTCCCTGGCATCTGTGGACGCGCCGCAGGCCTTGGCCGCGCCGCGTGCGCAGCTGTCCGACCCGAACTGGCATAAATGGATCAACGGCGTTGCCTGGTCACAGGATATAGCCGTCACCGCCGAGACCTCGGACACGATCAAAGTGGTCGACGTGGTCACGGCGCTGCCCAGCCAATCGATCA
>JAFGJF010000159.1 GCA_016929205.1 Anaerolineae bacterium | reverse complement strand
GTGCGGCCCGTCTTGGAGTTTGTCACCATCCCCCACTTGCCAGCCTCAGACCAACTCTCCCATGGCGTGGGCTTGCGCTCGACAAACGCACTGCGGACAACATTGTGTTCCCGTTCACCGTCAGGCTGCCAGTAAGCGTGCCAACCAAACCCCAGGCTACGTTTCGCCGTGGTCAAGTTACGCAGTCGATAGACCACCTTGAGCACGTTGCTGTTGCCCACCGTCAGGTAGTCGAGATCGATCGCCAGGCCCACCAGTTTGTCGCGCTCGAACTCGCAACTGAGCCGTACACCCTGCCAGTCAAAGCCGCGTCCATCGCGCTGTTTGACCGCTTGCGCCGTGAACGTCTCCTGCCACAGCTTGCCTGGCATCTCGTGTTCAAGCATCGCCAACGGCATTATCCCGCCGTACCAGTTGTTCATCCAGCTAAAAGTCGCTGGTTTTGGATAAGGCGACAGCAGATGATTGACACCGTTCTCCACCCAGGCCACAACCGAGCCGCAAAAATCCGGTGCCAGGTCAAAGCGCGTGCAGCCATTGTCGATATGCCAGATAGTGCCGTCTTGAGAGACATCAACGTCCGAACGGCTGCCCAGGCGAATGATCGGCACGCTGATTTGGGCATCGAACAACCGCGTCTGCAGCGATACCTTCCCCTCACAAGCTGTCGCCTGTGACGGCACGGTTAAGTGCAAATCGTGCTTGAACGATTCCTTGATCGTCACCCCCTGGATCTCGAACACAGTTTGATCGCAGATCATGTCTTCCGGCAAAGCGATCTGCGCCTGTCCATCCAGCGGCCTCGCTCGCAGGTTGTTGATGACCAACGTCGCATCGACTTGATCGTCGAGCGCGATCAGTGGTGATGGCTCCAGCCGCACACCGTACACCGGATGGGGTTCAACCGGGATCGGTTCTTCGATCGCATCCGTCCCAACCAACCGCCGGGCGTGCTCGCGCACCGTTTTCCAGTCGCCGGGACCAGCGTACAGATAGAAGCGGCCGGTTTGAGTCCACTGTTGTGGGTCACAAGTGACCTGGGCCTCCATAAGTTCAGCGCCCCAACCACCAAACTGGTTTTCAACGATCGTCTCCGGCCACATCGGGCCAAACGTACCATAACGCGACGTCACGGCAGCCCAACGTTCGGCAAACGTTTCGGGCTTTCTGCTCACGTCTTCTTCGGCTGCCGGAAACTCGCTTAACCGGCTTTGTACAAAACCGTTTTTCAGCGGGAAAACAACAGTTGCACCATCGCGTTGGCCGATGTGGATAAAAGTGAGCATTTGCAGCGTATGCACCACCGTGCCCTGGTTGACCAGGGTGTGCGCGATCTCGATCAGCGGCCCTGCCCCCATCGTCACCTCCCGGCGCAGAGTCAGCCCCGGATGATCGTTCAGTGCTGCACTGAGCGTTGCGATCACGCGCCCATTTTCGCTTTTCAGATCGAGGTCAAACTCTTTGTCCTCTAGCTCGGAAGGCCAAAATGGCGGGCCAACGAATTCGCGCATCCCGCCCAAATCCGCATTGCTTTTTGTCTCGCGGATCTGCATCCACCCATTGGATTCGATAACAAGCCGTGTCCATTCATTTTCAATGCGAACTGCTGGCGAGACCTGTTTTGCCTCGCTCCGCTGTGCCAACACGCCACCTGCAGGCAGACTCAAGACGGCAAGCTGCTGGGGCAGCGTCTTGCATTGTGCGCCGCTGTCATCGAAATAGACGGTAGCCTGGATCTCATAAACACCCCCGTCTGCCGCCGACAAGGTGATCGGTGCACCGGCAAAACTCTTTTTGGGCAAGGCAATCCGTTTTTCCGTCCAGTCGATCTCCAGTCCGGGCATAGGCGACAGGCTGACCGTGGCCTCGATCTCTCTATCCAGGTAACTGCGCAGTTGCAGGTAAACGTGCTTGGACACGCCAGGGAAAAGCGTGACGTATCTGGGCGACAATTCGACCGAGACTGCCGGCTGCGGGCGTAGCCCGGTCGCCAACTCGATCACCTGCCCATCGATGATACATAACGTCTTGACCGTAGGAACTGCCTTGCCTCGTCTGACTTCCGGCGTGTCGGCCGCAACAGTCACTCGAGCAGTTATCTCGACACTCTGGCCCGGCTTGAGCGTCACTGCTTCGCGGTGTTCGATCTGCAACTGGTCACTGCCGTTAGCAATCAACGAAACCAGCATCGGTTTTGCTTTTTTGTTGACCAGCTTCCAGCGCATCTGTGTGGATAGGCCTCTCGCCGGTTCAATCGTTTCCGCAATGGCGCCGACCATCAACTCGTTTGTCTCCACGGCCGTCACCGTGCGTGATTCGCGATCGACCCACACGGTTAGCCTATCATCGCCAGCCTGCCACCGGTAAGTGAAAACCTTCATCCCTTCCCAGCGCTCATCATCCTCTTTTTGATCGAGTTCGCGCTGCAAACTCTTGTACCAATCGTGTTGTGCAAAATACGGTTTGGCACACGGCAAGGCCAGAATGCCGGGGATAAAGTTGCGCATATGCACCGAGCTATCAGGGACCCAGTAAAGTCCCGTCTTTTTGTACAGTGGCACCGACTTGAGATTGCCCGGCCAGGTGTGCAGCGTAAGCTGCTTGAACCCCAGCTCAACGCAGCGATCGACGCATTGGCAAAGCATCTTGCGCGCCAGGCTCTTCTTTTGGTAATCGGGCTGAACGTTGAGCAATCCAACGTATCCCACACCTTTGTCGTCTTCACACTCGTTAAACGAGCAGTACCCGACGATCTTGTCCCCGGCCTCAACGACATAGACAAAGAGATTTTTGTCGCGCTCGAAAATGTCGGTTACCATGTGCGTCGTCAGCTCGGCGCCGCCGCTCCAGGTACCCGGCCACTGATCGTCACTGGCCTGCCACATCGCGACCAGTTTTTCTGCGTCTTGTTTAATGTCCTTTATTTCACGAATAACAAATGCCTCACTCACGTTTCGTTCGTCCTTTCCTTGCCACTGACTATTCGGTCAGGGATGGTTCATCTCGGTGAGCCATCCCCTTATTTACATCTTGATGATGCGTGTTTTCGTTGGTGTGTTGCCGGGCATGTGCCACTTGGGCACAGGATCGACAAAGTACTGTTGCTTTAGGCTGTTGCCCAGCGAAATCAGCAAGTCGCCCAAACTGGACAACACATCGTCCAGTATCGAGCCCTTTCTTTGTTGGCTGGCAAGCCGCGCCAGCCGCTCACGTTCTACATCCTGAACGAGTTCGCGTCTGTGCAATTCAGCTTCAAGCCGGTATAAAACTGGCGTAGACATTGCTCTTCTCCTTCGAGTCAGGTGATGGTTGCCCTCGTTGGAGCGACAACCGCGTTCTTAATTGCTGCCTTGCCTCGAGCTTTCGGTAACCATACTGCATCTTCCTCCTTTCCTGCCAAAGCCTCTTCTTGTGAAAACTTTTCTATCAACAAAAAAAGCCGTGGGCGATAATCCCACGGCTTTTAACACGTACTTGCGTATTTGGCATACTGACGCTTGTTTGAATCAGACAACCAAACAAAAACCGTGGGTGCTAGTGCGCCCACGGTCAATTTCTACCGGCTTGGTCGATCTGTCAGCTAGATGTTGACATAATCAACCGCAACTAGGCGCACTACACATATCCAGTTTTTCTGTACCACAAAATGTGTGATTTTTGACAAATCTGTGGTTTTTGATAATTGTGTAGCGCACCCAATATCCTCCTGTCTCGCGCCTTCAAATTGCGATATGATGCCATTCAGATGGCAACAGCCCCCTATTATACTCGGAAAAGACAGTTTGTCAAATCTGGTTTTGCGCCTTTGGCGCCGCACCTGGATATCTATGTCCCATCTGCAGCCGCGCCCGAACCATGTTCAAAGACGCCGCGTTTGTTGAGAATGGCAACAATGCCATCGATGACAACGTCGATGATGATCTTGAGCGCTTGTTTTTCGACCATGTTGGGCAAATAGGGAATGTCAATGTCGTATTCGTCGTATACAGTCAGGATGATTTCGACAGCACATTTCTTTTTGGCCGCGCCCCCCTCGATCTCTTTCATATCTTCTACAGCCTGAATGGCTTCGTCAAACAACTCGAACATCAAGCCCCAATTGAACCCCTCTCGAAATCCCTCGATCTTGGGTGCGATGTCCATAACAAATGTGTTGACCAGTTTTGCGCACGGACTTGTCGTCTTTTCCATTTGTTGTCTCCTTTAGGTGCCCCAGGTTGGGGCATCCTCACTTGCCACCTTGGTGGCGATAGACATGCAGTATAGTATAAACAATTATAGCATACGCCAGATAATTTTGCAATGGTTCTTGCGGAAATTCAATGCTATCCCTGGCAGCACTGACAAATGGATGCGGGCACGCGTCCTATCCACTTGCCTCGGATCCGTTCGCCCAACCGAACACGCCGACAACAATGCCGAGCCCAACCCAGGCACCTATATCGAGCCACACTCCCCAACCCAGGCGTATCGTCGGCGTGCCATACACGGTCCAGATGTGGCCTTTGAACGCCCAAAACGCCCACTGTGCCGGCAGCAAACCAACCAACGCCAGGCCGATCAAAGCAATGGCGAGATGCCGCACAGACAAGTTACGGAACAGACCATGGGCCAGGATAAACAGCAAACCCAAAATCAGGGCCACAGCTTGCAGGCGAAACTCGGCAACAAACAAGTCTTTGGGATGTCCCCACACTGGCGGCAACAATCCCGGCAAAAGGAGCAGCGCCAGTGCCAACAGCACGACGCGCAGCCAACGAGGGTATCGCAAAGAGCGATTGACGCTGATCAGGACCAAACACAGCGCGCACACAAACGGCGGCAGATAAAACAACTGCCGCGCAACGCGTACCTCTCCGCTACGAACGACAGGAATAAACTTGACAAACTCGCCCAAATCTTGGCCGCTGAGTTTGAGCGCAGCGGTGTCGTGATCGACCCATGGTGCCCAGTAACTCACCGCAGCCACAAAAAGAACCGCAACCAGCAAATAGCGAATCATGAATGGCGAATAACGCTTGCCGAATGACGCCTGCCACTTGCCGTTTGGCACACTGCCAGACAACGCGTTTCGAGTCGTACCTGATGGCTTGTCCATTGGCCTGTTCCTACCATCCCGGTGGCACGGGCCACCAGCTCTGTTCGCGCCCGATGCGCATTTCATCCCACATGCTGGCCATCGCCTCCAGCGAACGCCCCCTGGAGCCGGCAGGCTCGAACCCACGCCGGACCCCGGTGTGCGAAATAGGAAGGGCCAGTTGTGTGTCGCGACAATAGGCGTAATAGTCCATAAACGAGGACATATCGACCTGGATGCCGTATTTGTCCGGATCGGTGTTCATTGGGCATAACGGATCGATCGTGTGATACGAGGTCAGGATCTTGAGCAGCGAACGCGGATAAAAATCATAGATCGCTTTGGCCAATTCGATGCTTTCGTGGACGGTATCCTCGTCTTCGCCGGGCAAATTGAGCGAAAAATAGACAAAAATGGGAAAACGGCGACGACCGAGCACGTCAAGGATGCGAAACAGCCCCTTGTTGTCATAGTGCTTGCCGTTCAGACGCCGCACCGCCTCTGAGCCACTGAGCGGGCTGAGCGCAACGCATGACTGGGCCATATCAACGCTTTGCGCATAGTCCTCGATAAACGCTGCATTTGGGAGTTGAAACAGCTCGTTGTACAACCCTATCTTGACGCCGCTGTCACGCAATAGCTCAAAAAAGGTGCGCCAATAGGTTTCGCCCAACTCGAACAAATCGTAGGTTAACGAAGCCTGGATGACGCGCTGCTGCGCCAGTTGCTTCAAATCCTCGATCATGCTTTGTGGCGAACGGGGCACAATTCCGCTTCGTCCCGCCAGCGTTGTATGCGCGTGCCGGCACCCGCCGCAATACGAGCAATTGTACTTGCATCCTCGCGCGTTACACAGCCATTTGCCGCGAAACCGGCTCTTGTCCTGCGTGCTGCGCGCGATCTCGAGGTCGGTGACGATATACTCGTGGATGTAATACGCATCGGCGTGTTCGAGAAAATCAATATCCACAAAGTTGAGCGCGTCCAGGTCTCCGGTCGCCGCGCAATAGGCCAGTTCGTTTTCGACGATCTCGGTCCCATCACGATAGACCAGGTTGGGCACCGCAGTCAAATCGAGTTCGCCTCCGCTCCGCAGCAGCCGCAGCGCCAACGCCAACAGCGGTTTCTCTGCATCCCCCCTGATCACAAAATCGACCTCGCGGAAATGGCCCAAGATCTCGTGCGCAAATCCCGAGGCCGACAGACCACCGATCACAACGACCGCCTGAGGCAGCGTTTCCTTGCACGCCCTGGCCACGCTGATCGCACCATAGACGTGTTCGTACCAATGCATATCGATCAAGATCATCCGCGCGCTGCGATGCCGCTGCAGCCAGGATCGCAGGTCGAACGCCGGATCCAACCTGTTTTCCATCGGCAAGTTGATCCCCACCACCCGGATCCCCTCCTGGCGCAGCACGTTGACCAACGCAGCCACACCAACCGGGATCAGCGCATAGGGCCGCCCCATCATCGCATTCTGCCGGGGATCGACATCGACATCTTGTTTGGCAGGGTGAATGTACAGCACCTGCGCGTCCCGAGAACGGCGGCTAGGACGGCGGGGGCTGGGTTTTCTCGCTCGCCCTATGTTTTTCATCTACGAATCGTCCGATTCCCCAAGAAACTGCTCGACCTGTTGCAACACCTGTGAAGCGATTCCCATAGATCCTTGAGCATCTGCTTCATTGGCAACCTCTCATCAAGCGTACCCGGCAACGCATCAGGATACCGTGTGGGAATATAGAACCGATCCAGAGCAATGATCGCTGCTCGCAGATCGCCAAGCACGTCGCCCGAGAGCAAAGACACAAGCATCATCCATCAAAACCTCCACATCAACTATGCTTTCCTCCCACCCTGGAGAGCAATGTTTTCCTGATTCTGTCCGCACACATTATACCCTGTATCCTCAAGTTTGCCAAAGCAAAACACCGCAAGGCCGATCTTGGTCTTGCGGTGTTTTGCCGGGTGTACGAGAGACAAATAAGCGTTACGCCACCGGCGCTTCCACAGATTTGAACAAAACGCCCAAGTCGGCGCGCTCGACGATCTGGTCGCTCTTGTACAGATAGCACGATGCGGCTCGCCCATCGTCAAGCATGTACAGCGGTGCTCGGGCCTCGAGACATGGATCGTGCACAAAGGGACAGCGCGGCGAAAACTTGCAGCCCTTGATCCGGTAGTCAAAGGCCTCGCTCTTTTTGAAGACCACCTCCGTGTCACCCCAGGTGCGATTGGGATCGGGCCAGGGAATCGAGCTGACCAACAACTGTGTATAGGGATGCTTGGGCTCTCGGATGATCGTGTCCACACTGCCAGCTTCCATCACCGAGCCGCGATAGAGGATCACGATATAGTCGCTGACGTGATAGGCTGTCGTCAAGTCGTGAGTGATGTACAGGATGGGGATGCCGAAATCCTGGTTGAACGCGCGCAAACTTTTGAGCAGTGTGGAGCGCAGCGAGGCATCGACCATCGATACCGGCTCGTCGGCAACGAGCAGCCTCGGTTTGAGCAGCAGCGCGCGGGCGACGGCGATACGCTGTCGCTGGCCGCCGCTCAACTGGTGTGGGTAGCGCCCCAGCGTTTCTTCGGGACGCAGTCCCACGTTGGTCAAGGCCTCTTCCATCAGCGATCGTGAATGCGCCCTGGAGGTGGCCAGGCCAAAATTCTTGATCGGGATGCTCAACAGGTTATCGACCTTGTAAAAAGGATTGTACACCGCAAAGGGATCCTGGAACACGGCCTGCACGTCGCGCCGGAATTCAAACATCTCGCTGCGCGACAGGGTATGAATGCTCCTCCCTTGGTACAACACCTCGCCTTGCGTCGGGGTATAGAACCCCAGCAGCAGCATACCCATCGTCGTCTTGCCGCTGCCGCTCTCGCCGGCAATAGTGATAATGTGCGGAAAATCGCCGTGCAAAGAGAACGACATATCGTCCAGGGCAACCGTGACCTCGTTTTTCTTGCCAAACAACTTGGTGACGCTTTTGAGTTCCAGTAATGATGTCATATTCCAACCCCATGCAGATGGCAGGCGATCCAGCGCCCCGGCTTGACCTGTTCGTAGACGGGTGTTTCGCGGGAGCAAATATCCATCGCCTTGGGACACCGGGTGTGGAACACACACCCCGGTGGCACGTCGAGCAAAGAAGGCGTGATCCCGGGAATGCCCTGGAACACGCCCTTGTTTTCCAGGATGGGCAAGCTGCTGATCAACAGTTGCGTGTACGGGTGCAGCGGGTTCATAAACAGGTCCCGCGTGTCGCCCAGTTCCATCATCTTGCCGGCATACATCACCGCCAGGCGATCCACGACCTGGGCCATCAGCCCCATATCGTGGCCGATCAGGATCATCGACAGGTTCATGTCCGTCTGCAGCCGATCCAGCGTCTCCATCACCTGCCGCTGGATGACCACGTCGAGCGCGCTGGTCGGCTCGTCGGCAATGATCACCTGCGGCGACATCGAGATCGCGATCGCCATACAGGCGCGCTGTTTCATCCCCCCGCTCAAGGTGTGCGGGTACATATCGGCCACTTTGCGGTCCAATTCAACCGCATCGAGCAGCACGTCGACCCGATCCTGGTATTCCTGCCTGCTCATCGCCATATCGTGATCGCGCATTCCCTCGATAATCTGGTCTTTGATCTTGAGCAGCGGGTGCAGCGAGTTCATCGCTCCCTGGGGAATCATGGCCAGCTTGCTCAGGCGGACCTGGCGCATCTCTTCGCGCGAAAGCCCGACCAGGTCGACCCCATCCAGGATCATCTGCCCGCCTTCGATCTTGCCCGGCTCTTTGATCATCCGCATCAAGCCCAGGGCCATCGTCGATTTGCCCGAACCGGACTCTCCCACCAGCCCCATCTTGATCCCACGATCGAGGCTCAGACTGACGCCGTCCACGGCCTTGACCGCCCCGGCCTCCACGTGATAATACACTCTCAGATCTTTGATTTCAAGGATCGGTCCGTTCACACTTT
>JAFGJF010000158.1 GCA_016929205.1 Anaerolineae bacterium | reverse complement strand
GGGACGATCCGCTGCTGGGCCTGTACCGCCGTTCGCTGCTGGCGCGCCCGTCCAAGCGCGAGTTCGATCCGGCCGTTTACTATGCGAATCTGGCTCGAGCGCTTGCCCCGTGGGTCGAACGCGATCCCGGCGGCGCCGCCAATCTGACCTACGCCCACCAGCTCGCGGAGACGCTGGCCCAGAAGACAAGCCTGTACGATCAACTGGCCCGGGCTTACACCCACGGCGACCGGGAGACGTTGGCCGACCTGGCAGACAGCACGATCCCGACGCTAATCGAAGAGGTGAAAACGCTGTGGGATCTGCACCGGCAGGTGTGGATGGCGCAAAACAAGGCCTTTGGCTTTGAGGTGCAGTGCGTGCGCTATGGTGGGCTGCTGCTGCGCCTGGAAGAAGCGGCCTTGCGCATCGATGAGTACCTGGAGGGCAAGATAAACCGGATCGAAGAGCTGGAAACGCCGCTGGCACCGCTGCCCGCCCACTTTGGGCGTTATCGATCGGTCGCCACGGCGTCTTCTATCCTGTAACGTATCGTACCACTTGAAACCGGGGGATTTGACCGGGTGCATTATACCCGCAAACCCCGGTTTCTTTTGCATAGCGGATTAACAAATAGTCGAGATGGTGTTTTTTTGGATCCTTTTCGTTCCAGTTTCGTTATATCTATGAAACCGATCACAACCTGCTGCGTCGCTCGATCAAGAAACAAGGATGACAGGTTTTGAACCTGCAGAAAATAGGCCAAGACGAACCAACCGAAAGTGACGCAAGCCTGGTCAGGCGCGCTCAAAGGGGAGACGCCAATGCCGTTGGCGAATTGTATGACCGGCACCATACGCTGATTTTGCGCTACCTGTGGTCGCGAACCGGTGACCTAGATCTGGCCGAGGATTTGAGCGGCGAGGTGTTCGAGCGGATGATCACTGGTTTACCCAGATATCGATCGACAGGCACACCATTTAAAGCCTGGTTGTATCGCATTGCACACAACCTGGCCGTCGATCATATCCGGAAAGCAAGTCGCTACAACCAGGTGCCTCTGGATCAAGTAGACAGTTCGCTTCAACAAGGACATTCACTGATGCCAATATACCAAGCGCCAATGCCTGAAAAACAGATCGAAGCGCAGCTCACAGCCGAACGCGTCCAGAATGCGCTGCAAAAACTCGATCCCTTGCAGCAGAACGTCGTGATCCTGAGATTTCTGGTCGGTTTTTCGCTACAAGAAGTGGCTGTCACCTTGGGGAAGAGCGTTCCCGCCATCAAGTCGCTGCAGCACCGCGGTCTGAGTGCCCTCAGGACAGCACTTCAAGAGGATTGAGTCGTGGATAAACAAGAAGACCGTCTTCAGAAGAAACTGGAACAACTGCAAAACGGCAACCCCCTCGAGGTATGCACATCCGACTTGGCCCAAGAGGAAGCCGAATTGCTATCGCTGGTCGACCAACTGTCCAGGATCGCCTACCCCCAAGCGGACGAAAAGAACGTCGCCACGCAGCGGGCCAGGCTGGTCAGGCTGGCAGAGGCGGTTGGCCCCCACCGTGAGGCGGTTGAATCCCGCCGCAAGGAGCTCAAAATGAATACACCATCTCGATTCCCAACAGCCAAACCTTCCAATCGGTTACCCAGGTGGCTCGTCCCTGCAACGCTCACAGGCGCCGTGGTTGTCACATTTGCGTGTGTGATGATCCTTGTCGCCGGCGGCCTCGGTGGTTTTTTGTGGTGGAAGTGGAACAACACTGACGTATCGCCAGCTATCGCGGTCAATCCGACAGCCACGGCAACGCGAATCGTGCGCCTCTCGCCAACGACTGTAACACAACCAGTCGAGACGCCAATGCCAAAGCCGCTTTCCACCGGCGAACCCGCACCAGAACCGACGGTCCAGGTCAAGGCATTGTCCTGGAAAGAGATCGTCATCCCGGATACCACAACTGCTGCGCTGAGAGATGTACGGGGACTGGTGCAGATCCAGGACGAAAACGGCGATTGGCAGGCTGTGCCGGTAAGCGGCTTGCTCATCCAGGCCGGACACCGCGTGCGCACGGGCAATCTGTCCAGCGCAGACCTCGCCTTTTACGATGGCAGCATCGCGACCCTGGGGCCGAACACCGAAACATCGATCGACGAATTGGATGCCGGGGCGGCGGGCGAGGCTCGTATCGTGGTCTTGACCCAGTGGACGGGCGAAACACGGCACGACGTCGTCTCGTCGGACATCGCCGGCTCTCGTTACGAGGTCAACACCCCTTCCGGCACAGGCACAGCCAAGGGAACGGCATTCTGCGTGCTGATCACGCCGCTTCAGGTGCGTTTTAGCGTCGACGAAGGCGCTGTGGCTGTGACCCACATCGACGTGACCGTCGTCGTCGTCGCCGGGCAGGTCACGACGATCGTGCCCAATGAGCCGCCAACCGAACCATTTTTCCAGGTCAGAGGCCAGGGCCAGGTCTCGCAAACCGGAGCGACGTGGACGATCGCAGGGCAAAATTTCGAGACACACGATGGCACGATCATCGTCGGCAACCCCCAGGTTGGGGATTGGGTGTGGGTGGAAGGACACCTGTTGGACGACGACACGCGCGTCGCTGACCGGATCGTGCTGCTCCGCCGCTCGGTCGAGAATCGATTCGAGATCACCGGCGCCGTCGACGGGATCGGCGATGACACGTGGATCGTAGCCGGGCAAACGCTCTCGATCACCAACAAGACGGTCATCGAGCAAGGGATCGAATTGCAGGATACGGTGGTCGCCCAAGGACACGTTCTGCAAGAAGGCACGTTGGTCGCCGATCAGATTACCCTGCTCGAACCGGCTGCGCTGTCTTTCGAGTTTGTTGGCGTGCTGCAGGCCAAAGGCAGCGAGGTGTGGACCATTTCCAACATCTCGGTGACAGTCGATGCGCAAACCGAGTTCGATCCGGATCTGGCGATTGACGACGTGGTCCAGGTCGAAGGGGTTATCCAGGAGAACGGCGCCTGGCTGGCATCCGAGATCAAACTCGTCGAGCAAGAACAGACCTTTGAATTCAGCGGCATTGTCGCATCGATCGATCCGTGGATCGTCTCGGGCGTGGATTTTGAGACAGACGATCTGACCGAGGCCGACCCCGAGATTGAACCCGGCGATCGGGTCAAGGTCGAAGGACAGATCATGGAGGATGGCACGTGGCTGGCCCGCGAGATCGTGCTGATCGAAGAGGGTGATGACGGACAAGGCACGCTGATCGAATTCGTGGGACGGATCACCGGCATCGATCCCTGGAGTGTAAACAGCATTCCACTAATCGTTGACGATCAGACCGAGATCAAAGGGAATGCGCGTCTGGGCGTGCACGTCCGCGTCAAAGCGTTGCTCCAACCCGATGGGACATTGCTGGCCAGGCAGATCAAAGCGGTGGGATTTGCACGCGGCCACGGATGCCTGGATTTCAGTTCGATCGTCGCCCAGGTCAATGATGCACAGATCATCCTGATCAACGGACTGGTCATTCCACTGGACAGCCTCCACGTTGAAGGCGAAATCGAACCGGGCAGTCTGATCGTTCTCGGCGTGTGCGTGGAGAACGACGGGTCGATCGTTTTTGTCAACATTGTCCTGGTTTACCAGCTCGATCCGGATGTCGTCGTGTTGCCGGCGCCTGTACTGCCTCCGCCGCAGCCGGCACAGCCGCCATCGGACGGCGGAGAGGTGACCATCTGCCACAAGCCGGGGACGCCTGCAGAAAGGACGATGACCATTTCACGAAGTGCGCTGCAAAGCCACCTGGGACACGGTGATACGATCGGTCCGTGCAAATAACCCGGCAGATCAGCGTAACAAAAAAAGCAGGGAGGGTGTCCTCCCTGCTTTTTTGTGTTTGACAGGCATTTGCCCAAAACCGCCGTTTGCAGGATAATACGCGTTTGGAACACCATCACACTCTTGTTAGAAAGCAAACGATGTTACTACCTGCCATCCAGACCTTGCAAGAATGGGGCGCGATGTTTACCGATGTCGCTCAATGGACGGCGGCGGTGGACGAGATCTGCCGCCGAGAACGGATCCGCTACCGGCAGATCGAGGCCGGCTACCCGGGCAGCCACGCCGTCTTTTGTCTCGATCGCAGCTATGTGGTCAAGATTTACGCACCCTTTTTTCCAGAGGATTTTGACCTGGAAAGAACGCTGTACCCGGTGGTGTCCAGGCACACCAATATCCCCTCTCCCCGGCTCGTCGCACAAGGCATTCTGGAGGATGCCATCCGCTGGCCGTACATCGTGATGGATTTCAAGCCGGGGCAGCCGATCCGAGAGGTACGCGACCGGATCGCGCCCGATAACCTGATCGAAATTGCCGCCACCCTGGGAGACATGATCCGCAAAATCCACGACATTCCCCTGACCCAGTTGGACGGGCTGGGCGATTTGATCGAGGACTGGGAAACATTTGCCCGAGACCGAAAGGCACGGTGCGTCGAGGATCTATGCGCCAATAACCTCCTCCCGCCGTCGGTGATCGACGCGATCCCGGCTTTCCTGGCTGCACATGCTGAAACGACCAGCCAGCCATTGAGACTGGTCAATGGCGACCTGACCGAGGATCACATCCTGCTTGAGCAACGGCACGGCAGCTGGTGTATCTCGGGGCTGATCGATTTTGGCGATGCCATGATTGCGCCGCGCGAGTACGAGTGGATCGCCCTGTGGTTCAGCGCGCTAGATTGCCAGGGCGACGAATTTAGGGCCTGTATGCAGAGCTATGGAACTGACATTGCGCTTGACGGGCCATTCTTTGACGCAGCGATGGCATTTACGCTGCTGCACGAGTTCGCAGCCGGAATCATTGATTGGACTCTAAAACGATGGGAGTATCCACCGGTCCAATCGTTCCGGGCGTTGCAAGACCTGTTGTGGCGCTCCAGGCTCAGTTGATCCAGATTCCCCCTCGGTCCCCCCTCCAGGGGGAAAAAGAGAGCAGCGTGGGAGCTGAGATTGACTCAATAGTGCGTCACGACCTTGGTGCCGACCGGAGCCCAGTTGAACAGCCACTTGGCATCAGCCGTGGCCATGTTGACACAGCCGTGGCTCATCGGCGTGCCAAAATTGTTATGCCAGTAGGTGCCGTGCAGCCCGTAGCCGCGATAGAAATACATCACATATGGCACGTTGGGCAGGTTGTATCCCGGCCCACTCATCCCGGCCGAAACATATTTGACATAGATCTTGAACGTGCCGACGACGGTCGGCGCCCAGCTCACACCCGTGGAAACGCGCGCACTCAAGACGGCGGTCTGCCCCTCGTACGCGGTGAGCGTCTGCGTGGAGAGGTTGACGTCGATCCATTTACCGCTCACGGTGGCGGCTGGCGGGTTGGTACTGGCAACCGGGTTTGTATTGTCCGCCGGGTTGCTCGACGTTTGGCCAGGAATCGCCAGCCGCTGGCCGACGTACACCCACGAGTTCCAGTACAGGCCATTCCTAGCCGCGAGCTGGCTGGTCGAGACGCCGTACCAGCGGGCAATGCCGATCAAGGTATCTCCCGGCCGCACGACATAAGTCCCGCCGCTCGTCGTGGTTGTGCCGGGCGCAGTTGGTGGAGGCGTGGTCGTCGTGCCGGCTGCGGCGGAGCCGGGAATGGCCAGCCGCTGACCGACGTAGACCCAGGAGGTGACGCTCAGCCCATTGGCCACCGCCAGTTGGCTCAGACTCACACCATGCCACGCGGCAATGCCGGTCAGCGTGTCGCCACGGCGAACGACGTACGCGCCGCTGGCAGTCGACGGTGCAGCAGGCGAGGCCTGGCCGGGCAGAGCCAGCTTTTGCCCGACGTACACCCAGGCGTTACGGCCCAGCCCATTCGCCGCCGCCAACTGGCTCACACTGACACCATAGCGGGCCGCGATGCCGGTCAGCGTGTCGCCTGGACGGACAGTATAGACGCCGCCCTGTGCATAGACCGGCTCAAGGCCGATAAAGGAGAGCAAAAGAAACACAATCATTGTCAAAACTAACAATCGTCGCATATCCATCCCTCATTTCAAGTTGTACTATACACAAGTGTACTCGAAATAGGGTTACATTTCAAGTCCCAATTAATCCTGAAAATCCTGTCAATCCTGTCAATCCTGTAACAATCCAAGGAGGAAAACGTGATCCATCTAGGTGTGCAGTATTACCGTCCCCCGTTCCCCAACTCGCGTTACTGGGAGGACGATATGAAAAAAATCGCCGCCTCGGGGCTGAACACTGTACAGCTCTGGGTGGTCTGGGGCTGGGTCGAGGCCGAACCGGGCAGATTCCGCTTTGACGACTATGATCGTATCGTCGAACTGGCCGATCAAAATGGCCTTGAGGTCGTGCTGAGCACGATCGCTGCGATCCATCCCTATTGGATCCACCGCCAGGTGCCGGGCAGCGAAATGATCGACAACATGGGCAACAAGGTCGTCTCTTCAAACCGGGGCGAATGCCACTTTGGCCTCACCCCAGGCGGCTGTTTTGATCACCCCGGCATCTGGGAGAGAATGAAGTACTTTTTGTCGGCCGTGGTCGAGCACTATCGCGACGCACCCAACCTCGCCGGCTGGGATGCCTGGAATGAACTGCGCTGGAACGTCCAGTCCGACGGCCTGGTCTGCTACTGCCCCAACACCCTGAACCGCTTCCGGGCCTGGCTCGACGGCAAATACAGCGGGCTGGATGGGCTCAACGCGGCGTGGCAGCGGCGTTACGCCGCCTGGGAAGACGTCTTTCCCGGCAAGGCCCCCAACCGCCCTTACACGGAAATGATGGCCTTTCAGGATTTTATCAGTTGGCGCTCGGTGATGCACGCCCGTGCGCGCGTCGATCACATCAAGGCGCTCGATCCGCAACGACCGGTGACCGTGCACGGCGGGCAGCCGACGGTGCTGCACGGCTCCGACAGTTACCCGAACAACACCGCCCTGCACCGGGGCAATGATTGGTTCTTTGCCGATCACATCGACGGCATCGGCTGCTCCAGCTTTCCGCTGTGGGGAGGGCTGGAAATGGATCGCGCCGATTTTATCAGCCGGATCGACTTTTTGTGTTCGGCCGCGAACGACAAGCTGATCTGGCTGAGCGAGCTGCAGGGCGGCCGCTCCAACATTGGTTTTACGGTGGCCCAGAGCGTGCCCGCCGCGTCGCAGCAGCGCTGGGTGTGGGAAGGGCTCTCCGGCGGCGCGGATACGATCCTGTTCTGGTGCTGGCGCGACGAGGTTTTCGGCCGCGAGAGCACGGGTTTTGGCCTGGCGGGCGCGGACGGGCTGGCAGAAGAACGGCTGGCGGCGATGAACAAGACGGGCAAGGTCTTGCAACAATACGGTGGGCTGCTGCGCGATTTCAAACCCGCGCCGGCCCGGGTGGGCATCCTGTTCAGCCCTCAATCATACTATCTCTACTGGTCGCAGGACGGCACGGCGCGAACGGCGCTGAACGGCATCCGGGGATACGCGCGGGCCATGGTGCGCCACAACATCCCCTACCTGATCGTGGAGGAAAACCACCTCGACCGGCTGGATGGGATCAAAATCCTCTTTTTGCCCCGCCTCGCTGTGCTTGACGACGAGACGGCTCGAAAATTGGCGGCGTTTGTGGAACAGGGCGGCACCCTGGTCTGCGAGTCGGAATGCGGCGCGTTCGGCAGCAACGGCCTGTACCGTTACCCGGAGGACCGCCACCTGGCACAGTTGAGCGGCGTGTACGAGATTGGGCGGCGGCAACTGGAAGACGTGTCCGTGTCTTTGGACGGCAGCGACTATGCCCTGCCCGCCGCACAGTGGACGACGCCGATGACGACAAAGGACGGAGACGCGACCGCCCTGCTGACCCAGGCCCAATTGGGCAAAGGCCGAATCATCTTTTGCGGCACCTACCTGGGCGACGCTTACCTTGAGGCCTCCCTGGACGGGCAGGCCCAAGCGGATCAATTCGAGGCCTTTGTGCGCGCCCTGATCGCCGGCGCGGGAGTCACCCTGCCGGTTGCGGTCGCCGCGCCGCGAGCAGACGAGATCGATTTTGCCCACATCCGCGTCGGTAAGAGCGGCGGCCGGAATATGGCCTTTGTCTTTAGCCCCCAGCCGGGCGACTCGGTCGAACTAGCCTTCCCTGCAAGCACGTTTGGCCAGGCGGCGACGGATATCTTGAGCGGAAAACCGATCTCGGTTCAAACAAGCGCGGATGGAGAACGGATCGCGCTTGAAGCATCCGAGTGGGGCATTTGGGTACTGCTCGGCACCGCCTGAACAAGTGTGCTGTGAAAGGTGCGACGCACTTGCAAGTACGTCGCACCCAAACCGCCAACGACTAGGCAAAAAACGCGACACTACAACTGGATGGAGCAAAAACGTGGACACAACTCTCTCATTGCCGGTTCGATTGGGCATCTTGGCCCTGATGCTGATCATCTGGATCGGCGCCTATTTCGGGATCAACCGCCTGCGGATCGATCCCCAACGGCGGATCAACTCGGCCATCCCCCTTGACCGGAAAATCCCGTTCGTGCCGCAACTGGCCCTGCCCTATTTTTCGACCTACGTCTTTGTCCTGCAGCCGTTCTTCATCCTGTCACAAGCGAGACTGTTCTACTGGATGCTGGCCTGTTTTGTCTCGATCACGATCCTGTCCAGCCTGATCCACGCCGTAGTTCCCAGCAAGATAGAGCGAATGGAGAACCTGAACACCGACGGCCTGTCGGGCAAGCTAATCGACGTGTTTCAACGCGCCTGCAAACCCTACGGCAACTTTCCGAGCATGCACGTTGCTCTCTCGGTGCCGGTGGTCGGCGCGAGCTTTTACGCAGCCGGGCCGTTGATGGGCAGCATCGCCCTCATCTGGGGCCTGCTGATCGCCCTATCTACCTTGTTTACCAAACAGCACACCGTTCTGGACGTGTTGGCCGGCATGCTGAACGGCATAGTGGTGTTTGCGCTGACCTTTTGGCTGATGATGGCATAAGCAACCAAGGTTGCGCTAGCCGCGGTTGCGGCTGCGATTCGATCGTCCTTGCGGTGACCGGCTCGAGTGACTCTGTCGAGGCTGGCTCGAACGGTCCTGCCGGGGCTGGCTCGAACGGCCCTGCCGGGGCTGGTCCGAATAACCCTGCCGGGGCTGGGTTTGTGGCGCGGCAACGCCATAGTCGAACCCGGGCAGCTTGCGCCGCTCGATCTGGGTTCCCAGCAATTTTTCGATGCTGCGCACCATCGGCTCGTCATCCTCGACGACAAAGGTAAACGCCTCGCCGCTCTTGTACACGCGGCCTGTGCGTCCGATGCGATGGGTATAGGCATCGACAGTATCCGGCATATCATAGTTGATCACGTGCGAGATATCCGAGACGTCGATTCCGCGCGCGGCAATGTCGGTGGCAACGAGAATGTCGTATTTGCCACTTCGAAAGCCGTCGATCGCCTGCTGGCGGCCGTTCTGAGACATGTTACCCTGCAGTGCCGCAACATTGTAGCTGCGCTTTTCCAGGTCGCGCGCTAAAAAGCGGGCTCGGCGCTTGGTCCGGGCAAAGATCAACACCCGCCCCGTCGCCGTCTGCTCCAACGCCGCAAACAAGAGCTCTTTCTTGAGGTGATGGGGCACCGGATAGAGGGCGTGGGAAACGGTTTCTGCCGGGGCAATCATGCCGATTTGCACTCTGGTTGGCTTGTGAAGAATCCGGTCCGACAGTTCGCGGATTTCCTCGGGCATGGTCGCCGAAAAAAAGAGCGTCTGCCGTTTGGTGGGCAACAGTTTAAGGATGCGCCGAATGTCGGGCAGAAAGCCCATATCGCACATCCGGTCTGCTTCGTCCAGCACCAACACCTCGACGTGGGATAAATCGATACTGCCATCGCCGTGCAGATCGAGCAGACGACCGGGGCAGGCGACGACGATCTCGGCGCCGCGCTGTAAGGCATTGACCTGGCGGTTCTTGTTTACGCCGCCGTAGACGGTGACGCTGCGCACATTGGTTTTGGTACCCAGATCGACAGCGACCTGGTGGATCTGTTCGGCGAGCTCGCGCGTCGGGGCCACGATCAGGGCCCGCACGCGGCGCCGAGGCCCGCTGGTCAATCGCTGTAAAATGGGAAGCATAAACGCGGCGGTCTTGCCGGTGCCGGTCTGGGCCAGGCCCATCACATCGCCCCCTTGAAGGACGACGGGGATGGCCTGCTGCTGGATCGGCGTGGGTGTGGTGTATCCCATCGCCTTTGTACTGGCGACGAGACGTGGATCGATAGAAAACTGTTCGAAATTCAATTCAAGCGTACTCCTTGACTCTATGGAGCCAAGTCGCACCCTTGACCCGATAAAATTGCACTGATATCACGAACCCATTGTCCGTGAAAACGACCCCTTATTATAGTTGATTTGTCAAGATGATGCAAATGTGAAGCCGCAGCAATTCTCAATATGGCCTGTCTTGTGGGCGGGCATGGCGCTGCAGCGCGCGAAACGGGCCATTTACAGCCGATCTTGCCAGGTCTTTGAGC
>JAFGJF010000157.1 GCA_016929205.1 Anaerolineae bacterium | reverse complement strand
GATTGCCAGTCTCTATCTATGAGAATTTAGCGTTGCCGGTTCAGCCAATTCCGCCATAGTGCTCAGAAAATGAGCGAAAGATGAGTTCCTCATCAAATTCGATCTCTTTTTCTGATCGGGCTTGAAATCGCCGTCTAGAGATTTGTTGCCAGTGTGCAGGATCCCGATACTCTCTTGGCGATCTGTTGGGTGTTTGTCTTTGGTGGGTTGGGTCTGCTTGTGCTCAGTTTCGTGTCGGGATTTGCGCACGATATCGGGAAAACGCCAGTTTTACGTCAGGTATAGTGAGTGAAATACGAGTACACTGGTTCAGAGAACGCTGTTCAATAAGCAAAGGAGAAATAGGTGTTACAGCCAACAGATCCATGCGTTGCTGCCGAGAGTGCAGATTCCGGCTGGAAGACGTTGTACAGAATTGGCGCTGTGGCGGCACTCGTTGCGGTTATTATCTTTAGGCGGAATTTCAGTGTAGAACTGGTACAGTTCAAAGGCTTTGGGATCATCCACGGCGTGCCCGCGACCTGGCCCAGCAGCGCCATAGAGTGGTTTTCGCTGCTTGAGGACAATGTGTTCGTCGGGCTCGTTTTGTTCAACGTCGTTGACCTGATCAACTATTGCCTGGTTGGCCTGATGTTTCTGGCGCTCTATGGTGCGCTCAGACGAGCCAATAAAAGCGCCATGGTGATCGCGACGGTTTGTGGTTTGATGGGAATTGCGGTCTATTTTGCCTCAAACCAGGCGTTTGCTATGCTTTCCCTCAGCAGACAGTACGCGGGGGCGACAACAGAGGCGCACCGATCCATGCTTCTTGCCGCCGGGGAGGCGCTGTTAGCGATCGAGAATCCCGGCGCCGTTTACCAGGGCACGGGCGTTCATACGAGTTTCTTGCTGGTGGTCCTCGCCGGCCTGATCATCTCTGTTGTCATGCTGCGAAGCAGCATTTTTGGCAGGGCAGCTGCAATGGTGGGGATTGTGGCAAATGGCTTACGACTCTGTCACTTGCTTGCGTTGGTCTTTGCGCCATCGGTCTGGTTCTTTATCCCCATCTCTGCCGTGTTTCGGGTGACATGGTACGTCATGATCGCCCTCGGGCTTTTCAAACTTGCGAGGAGAACGTCTCACCAAGCGGACACGGTGAGAGAGGAGAAAGGAAAACCGGATGAGTGACTGGAAAAAGCTCTATACCATCGGCGGCATCGCGGCCCTGATGACCGTGCTGGTTGGATTGGTTGAGACGAGCATCACGTTTCTACCAGCGGGAACGTCGGCCGACACGATCACCGTGGTCGATTGGTTCACGCTGTTTCAAACCAACCGCTTTATGGCCTTGCGAAATCTGGGACTGTTGAATCTGCTTTTCAACGCTTTTGCGATCCCGGGCTATTTAGGCCTCTATGCCGCCCTGCGCAAAGAGAATCACGCCTATGCTGCCCTGGCGATGACCATCGCCTTTGTTGGCGTTGCGGTGTTTTTTGCCACGAACCGGGCTTTGCCGATGCTCGATCTCAGCAACCAATATGCGGCAGCGACGACCGATACACAGAGAGCGTCCCTGGTGGCTGCAGGACAGACGATGTTATCTGTGGGCCGAAGCCATACTCCAGGCACCTTTACGGGCTTTTTTTTCGCAGATCTGGCAGGGATCATAATGTCCGCGGCTATGCTGCGCAGCAACATCTTTGGCCGAGCCAGTGCCTATCTGGGGATCCTTGGGTTCGCGCTGTTGATGATTTTCGAGATCTTGGCGTCGTTTGTGTGGACGCCGGATAATATGGCGATCGCATTGGCACTCTTTGGCGGGCTGCTGAGCACAATATGGTATGTCTTGTCAGGGATCACGCTCTTCCGGCTTGGCAACATCGCGTCGTCGGAAGTAGAGAAAGGGAATTAAAGTGAGTACGAACCAGTTGCGCGTTGCAGGCGCTGCGTTATTCTATCTCATCATCTTTGTTTCCGGCTTTTGGCTGACCCGTTCGGGCAAGCCGTACAACCAGATTCTTTATAACGTCCACAAGTTGATTGCACTGATAGCCGTGATCCTTTTTGCCGTAACCCTGTACCGGGCTAACCGGGTGGCCGCACTGAATGCGGTTGAGGTCATTGCCAGTGTTGTCACCGGCCTGTTTTTTCTCGGCTTGTTTGTTACAGGTGCTTTGGTGAGCATCGATCGTCCTATGCCGGCGGCCGTTTTCAAGCTGCATCACGTCGTACCTTATTTGGCCGTGATCTCTACGGCGGCAACTCTATACCTCTTGGTTGGCAAACGGTAGCAGGCAAATGCGAGCAAGTCAATGAAAAAAACCGATCACAGACGTTCCAAATGCGTTGCCCTGTGCCCCTATGGAGACGACAAGTGAATACAAAAACAGATGATTCCCAATGGAAAACGCTCTACCGCGTCGGTGGAGCAGCGCCTCTGATTGCCCTGGCGTTTTACCTGAGCCAATTCTTGATCTTTTTTTCCAACGAGACGTATCCGACTACCCCTGAAGGCTGGTTTGTGTTATTCCAGCACAGTAAACTCTTGGGACTCTTTTTTCTCAATGTTCTGGATGTTTTTTCGATCGCGCTTTTGGGCACGATGTTCCTGGCTCTTTATATCGTTCTCAGGCAGTTCAATCCATCGTTGATGGCCATCGCGGCGTTTTTCAGCTTTTTAGGGGTTGCGGTCTTTTGCTCGACGCGCGCAGCCGCAGTGTCGGCAACACTGTCTCTCAGCGACCAATACGCGGCGGCGACCACAGAGGCACAACGATTTCAAATCCTGGCTGCAGGGCAGGCGATACACGCTCCAATCCGGGCAACGGTTGAAACCGCTGGCTTTTTCTTTATGGCTGCTGCCGGCCTGATCATCTCTGTGGTCATATTGCATGGCAAGAGTTTGAGTCGAGTCACCGCTTACGTGGGTATCTTGGCGAGCCTGGTTACCTTTGCCAACGACATCAGCATCGTCGTCGCTCCGTCGTTGGCAACCATCCTTATGCCGATCAATGGCCTGCTCTGGCTTGTATGGTGGCTGTTGATCAGTCGTGGTCTGTTCAGACTTGCGCGTGATATCTCAAAAGTGCGAAACTGAACGACCATTTTTACGTAGAATAGAGAGAAAGGAGTAAAACCATGTCAAATTCAATTCTTGTTTCTTTTGCCACCCGTTACGGCTCGACGCAGGAGGTTGCCGAACAGATTGCTGCGGCATTGCGTGAGAATGGCCTGGCGGTAGAGATTCAACCCGCACGGCAGGTGCGGACGTTGGAAGGGTATCGCGCCGTCGTACTGGGAGCCCCGCTCTACATCGGGCAGTGGATCAAGGACGCGCGGCGTTTCCTGGTGCGACATCAAGCGGCCCTGGCCAAGTGCCCTGTGGCCCTGTTCTCGCTGGGCCCGACGCGCTCGGATGAAGAGGAGTGGCAGGGTGTGCATGCGCAAATGGACAAACAACTGCTCAAGTACCCCTGGCTGAAACCGGTCGCCGTCGAGCTATTTGGCGGCAAGTACGATCCAGCCAAGCTGCGTTTTCCGGACAGTCTGCTGGCAACTTTGCCCGCCAGTCCCTTGCACGGGATGCCGGCTAGTGACCTGAGAGATAAAGAGGCGATCCGCACCTGGGCAAGTAGCCTGGCAGCAAAACTGTAATGTCTTATTGTGGCTGTGGGCGCTCGTCGGCGGCAGATCCGTTTTGAATTGTGAATAGACAAGGAGATGCTGAGCGGCTTCTGTTGATCTCATTGCCGGCGTCGCCGGATTTGCACACGATACATTCAAAATAGAAGGGATATCTCGATGAAAGCATTGGTAGTTTATGATTCGGTTTTTGGCAATACGGAAAAGGTCGCCCAGGCCATGGGCGAGGCGTTGGGTTCACAGGCAGAGGTTCGTGTGCTTGGCGTTGGCAGCGTCAGATTGGAAGACCTGACCGGTCTAGACGCGCTTGTCGTCGGCTCGCCGACCCGGGCCTTTAGCCCCACGCCAGCGATCAAGACGTGGCTGAAAAGCCTTCCACGCAGCGGCCTCACCGGGGTCAAGGTCGCCGCCTTTGACACCAGGATGGACGTAAAGGAGGTTGATTCGGCTATATTGAGCTTTATGGTCAAGCTATTCGGTTATGCCGCCAAACCCATCGGCGACCGGCTGGTCAAAAAGGGGGGTGACTTGAGCGTACCCCCGGAGGGTTTTTTTGTCACAGGAACGGAAGGCCCGCTCAAAGAGGGTGAGTTGGAGCGCGCAGCGGATTGGGTGCGGCAGTTCTTGCCAGCCTGATCGTGAGCCATCACATTTGGAGCCCTCATCAGCTTTGCGCACCTTGCGGCGCTCGATATTTTACGTCTCGCTTCCCTTCTTTATACTCTCGCTGCTGCTGCCTATCTATGGCCGGGAGGTTGGGGCGGACGTGGTCGAGATCGGCCTCTTTTTCTCGGTCTTTTCGTTCATGACCGTGCTCTTGCGTCCTGTAGTCGGCTGGGGGCTGGATCGCTACGGGCGGCGGCGATTTCTCCTGTTTGGCCTGGCCGGGTACACGCTGACTATGTTCAGCTTTGCCTTCATTGACCGGGTGTGGGGCATTCTGCTGGCACGTATCTTGCAGGGGATTGCCTCTTCATTGCTCTGGCTGGCTGCGCGCGCTATCACCGCCGATGTGTCGGCCGAGGGCACACGCGGCGGCGCGTTTGGCAGCATCGAGCAAGCCAGCAGTCAGGGGGCGATCCTGGGCACATTTATCGGATTCACAGTGCTCAATGCGCAGATTGGCCTGAACGGACAGGTCTATCACCTGGGAAGCTGGCCATTTCTCTTCGGCTTTTATAGCCTCGTCAGCTTGGCGGCACTGATTATGGCCTGGCGCAGGCTGCCGGAAACGTATGTCTGGCAACCGCAGCACCGATCGCCTTCCATCTCCTGGTCGCGCCCGTGGACCTTGCTGCTGCTGGTCACGTTTGTCACCGGTGCATCGGCAGCCATGATCTCGCCGATCCTGATCGTGTTCTTGCAGGATCGACTGCATATTGGCGTTGACGTGCTGTCCTGGGCCTTTTTACCCTCCGGGCTGGTGTGGGCGTTCTTGCCTCGCTACCTGGGCCGCCTGGCCGACCGCTTTGGGCGCAAGCCGCTGATGATCCT